>JAEDJB010000183.1 GCA_016296565.1 Oscillospiraceae bacterium | reverse complement strand
CTCCCCCGCCGGCCCGGGCCGTCTGCCTGACCCTGCGCCCCACGGCGGAATAGTGGGCCGCGGTGGAGCCCTTCTCCGGCGCCTCCCGGAACCGCTGCTGGGTCCCGTCGAAAACCATGTCCAGGTATCCCCCCGTCCTGCCCTCCTTGTTCTTGGCGATCTGCAGCCGCCGGGGGGAATCCGGGGCCTCCCCCTCCGTCCTGTACAGCAGCATCACCGCGTCCGCGTCCTGCTCGATCTGCCCGGACTCCCGCAGGGAGCTGAGCCCCGGGGCTCTCCCCTGCCCCTCCCTGGGCGGGCGGCTGAGCTGGGACAGGGCCACCACCAGCACCCCCAGGGTCCCCGCCATGGCGTGCAGATCCATGGACACCTGGGTTACCCGCCGGTACAGGTCGTCGCTTCGGGGGCCTTCGCACTGGAGAAACTGCAAATAGTCGATGTACACAACGTCATAGCCCCGGTTGGCGGTGACGGCCTGGAGCTCGCTCACCGTCATGCCCACCGCGTGGATCACCTCCAGCCTGCGCTGGGCAAAGGCCGTCCCCGCCCCGGCGATCCGGTCGTAGTCCTCCTGCGCCAGGTCCCGGGCCTTCACCCGGGCAAAGGGCACCCCGCTGGCCAGGGTAATGAGCCGGTCATAGATCTTCTCCGGGTTGGTCTCCAGGGAGAAGTAGCCCACCTTCCTGTGTTTCGCCTGCTCCCAGGCGAACTGGAGGGAGAGGGCGGTCTTGCCGGCGCTGGGGCGGCCGCCGATGACCACGAAGTCCCCCTTCTCTGAGCGCACCGCCTGGTCCAGCTTTTCCAGCCCCCAGGGGAGGAAGTCCGGGGGCTGCTCCAGCCGGTCCAGGAAGTTCAGGTAGCCCTCCTGGGCGTCCACGGTCCGGGCCGTGGTTTTCCGGAGCATGGCCTGGTTGGCCTGCTCCATCACCTGCCGGGCCTCTTCCGTGGTCTGGCACCCGGCCAGGGCCAGCCCGGCCGCCTGGAGGCTGTTCAGCTGGGCCCGGTCCAGCAGCAGGTCCACATAGGCCCGGTAGTTCACCGCCGTGGGGGTCAGGTCCATGAGCTGGAGGAGCATCTGGGTGTATTCCTCCCCCACCAGCCCCCGGACGGTCACCGGGTCGATGGGCTGCCCCTGCTGGTACAGCGTCCGGGCCGCTTCAAAAAGGGTCCGGTAGGCCTCGGTGTAGTGCTCCGGCCGGGTGCGCTGGAAGATCTCCCCCGCGCAGCTGGGCGCGTCCAGGAGCAGGGAGCCCAGAACCCCGGTCTGGGCCTCGAAGTACTGGTTGGTCTGGACCGCAGGTGTGGCCGTCACAGCGGGTACGCCCCCCTCTCCTCCTGAAGGGTCTGCCCTGCGCCCTCCGGGGGCTTGTCCCGGCGCGCATCCTCCCACCGGGCGTTGTTCAGGAAGGTGGAGGCGTGGGGGATGTACTTGCCGTTCTCCCGCTGCCAGTCGTCGGACTCCTTCAGGACCACCAGGGCCTTGGCGATGGCGTCGATGGTCTCGTCGTCAGGCTGGAGCCTGTCCCAGGCGTTCATGGCCCGCTGCTTGTTCTCCCCCCGGGGGTAGAATTCCCAGAACCCGGCGAACCGCTCCGGCTTCCAGTCCGGCGCCTTTCTGGGGGAACGGTTTCTCCGCCGCCCCCCCTGGGGGGCTTTAGGGGGTATCTTGTTCAAGGGTTTTACCTTGTTCTCCCCGCCATTTCCCGTGGGAGGGGTCCCGCCCCTTTCCTCGGGAGGGGTCACGCCGGTTTGGCGGGGAGGCAGGTCCACAATCTTCCAGGACTTCTCCACCCAGATCCGCCGCTCCAGAACCTGGTGGGTCTTTTCGTCCCGCAGAACCTCCACCTTGAGGTAGCCCTTCCGGGCCAGCCCGGAGATCAGGTCGCTGACCGTCCTGGCCGCCAGCCCATACAGTCTGGCCAGGTACTCGTTGGTGGCCCAGCAATAGCCTGACCGGTCCGCCAGGGCCTGAATCTCCCCGTAGAGGAGCTTCGCGTTGGGACGCAGCTCCTCGTCGTACCGGACCCTGGCGGGGATCACCGCCCAATAGGCGGGCTTGTTTTCTTTCGTCATGCACGCTCCCTTCTGTCAGCTGCCGTTCCGCCCGTGGTATCCATCCTTCCGCCGGAGCCTTTCACCGCCCGGGGCCTTCCTCCCCTGGGTTTGCTGTCTGTGAATTCTCACGGCTAAAAAAATAGCTTGCGCCTGCCCTTGCGGCCCTTTGCCCAGGCCCAGACAGGCAGAACGGCATCGTTTCTTCCTGTTCTATCTCCATTATATTTCACAATCAGCAAAGGGTCAAGACGCATTTTCACGTTGTGTGAATCGCTATTCCCTTTTTGTGCGCAATATGGTACTCTGTTTTCACAAATTGTGAAGGCGGTGACCCCTTTGAGCTTGGGCAGACGAATCCGGTTCCTCCGGGACGGCGCGGGGATGACCCAGAAGGACCTGGCAAAAAAACTGAACATTGCAAACTCCACCCTCAGCCAATATGAAAACGACCTTCGGGTGCCCAGCGACGCGGTCAAGGCCAGGCTCGCCGACTGCTTCGGGGTGACGGTGGATTATTTGCTGGGCCGTGAGCCTGGGGCCCCCGGCGGGCCAGCTTCCTCCGGGCAGACCGGGGGGCTGCGCATCCCGGTCCTGGGGAGCGTGGCTGCGGGGGTGCCCATTGAGGCCATCCAGGACATTGTGGACTACGAGGAAATCGACAGCGCCATGGCCGCCGGGGGAGAATACTTTGGCCTGCGCATCAAGGGCGCCAGCATGGAGCCCCGCATGCGAGAGGGCGACGTGGTCATTGTCCGCAGGCAGGACTACGCCGACACCGGCGACACGGCGGTTGTCCTGGTGGCCAGGGACAGCGCCACCGTCAAGAAGATCCGGAAGGGGCCGGAGGGCCTGTTTCTCCTTTCCACCAACCCCGCCTACGACCCCATGTATTACACCGCCGCGGAGGTGGAGTCCCTCCCCGTCCGCATCATCGGCCGGGTGGTGGAGCTCCGGGCCAAATACTGAGGGGAACCGGAACCTGCTTTTCACGGTTCCCCTGCGTTCCCTTTCCTGGCATCCC
>JAEDJB010000032.1 GCA_016296565.1 Oscillospiraceae bacterium | reverse complement strand
GGGGATCGACAAGCTGGTCAGGACGGGCGACCCCTCCATTGTAAACACCGCCGCCGCCAAAGGCGCAGCCGCCTTTGACTGGGCCCACCCCTTCGGGTTTGGCGGCGCTGCCGCCGATCCCTGGCTGCAAGGGGTGGAGGCCCCGGCAGACCCGTGGGAGGCCCATCTCCAGGATGCGGCGAACCCCCAGACCCCGGCGGTTCCTCCCCAGACCAGCTACGCCCCCACCGTTCTCTCCCAGGCCCAGGCCAAGGAGGCCGGCCGGGCCGTTGATGCCCCCACCTCCCTGGGCGGGGACCGGAGAAGCGCCCAGGAGCGCAGCAAGCCCCAGCCCACCACCCGGAACGACTCCATCCTGGTGGGCAGCAAAACTCTGGCTCAGATCCGGGCGGACTTTCCCATTCTGTCGGAGCAGATCAACGGCAACCCCCTGGTGTGGCTGGACAATGGAGCCACCACCCAGCGCCCCAGAACCGTCATTGACCGGCTGACCTACTACTACGAGCACGAAAACTCCAACGTGCACCGGGGCGCGCACACCCTGGCAGCCCGGTCCACAGACGCCTATGAAAACGCCAGAGAAACCGTAGCCCGGTTCCTGGGGGCACCCTCCAAGGACGAGATCGTTTTCGTCCGGGGCACCACGGAAGCCATCAACCTGGTGGCCCACGCCTATGTAAAGCCCACCCTGGAGCCGGGGGATGAGATCATCGTGTCCATCCTGGAGCACCACGCCAACATCGTCCCCTGGCAGCTCATCGCCCAGGAGACCGGCGCGGTGATCAAGGTGATCCCCTGCGACGACAGCGGCCAGCTGCTCCTCCACGAGTATGAGAAGCTCTTCACCAAGCGGACCAAGTTTGTCTCCGTCACCCACGTGTCCAACGTGCTGGGCACCGTGACCCCGGTGGAGGAGCTCATCGCCATCGCCCACCGGCACGGGGTGCGGATTCTCATCGACGGGGCCCAGTCTGTGGCCCACATCCCGGTGAATGTCTCGGCCCTGGACGCGGACTTTTACGTGTTCTCCGGCCACAAGATCTTCGCCCCCACGGGCATCGGCGCGGTGTACGGCAAAAAGGAGCTGCTGGAAGCCGCCCGTCCCTATCACGGCGGCGGCAACATGATCGCGGACGTGACCTTCCAGCGCACCATCTACAACCCCGCCCCCAACAAGTTCGAGGCGGGCACCGGCAGCATCGCCGACGCAGTGGGGCTGGGAGCTGCCCTGGACTATCTGACCCAGATCGGGATGCCCTCCATTAACAAATGGGAGCACGAGCTCTTGCAGTACGCCACCCACAAGATGAAGCGGGTCAAGGGCCTGCATCTCATCGGGACCGCCGCCAACAAGGCCTCCGTTCTCTCCTTCAAGCTGGACGGTTACTCCGACGACCAGGTGGGCAGCCGCCTGAACAGCTACGGCATTGCCGTCCGCACCGGCCACCACTGTGCCCAGCCCGTCCTGCGGCACTTCGGCTATGAGGGCTCCGTGCGGCCCACCCTGGCCCTGTACAATTCTCCGGATGATATCGACGCGCTGGTGAAGGTGCTCAAAACCTTTGCCTGAACCCTGCGCGGAAAGGAGGTGGATCACGATGGGTGAACACAAAATTGAAGCAGAGGTGGAGACCATTGTCTCCTTCATTTTAGAGGACTACAACGGGGAGAAGGACATTGACCGGATCAATATATTCGACAAGCCCGACAAGGCCAAGGTCATTGAGCTGGTCGACAAGCTGTCCCAGATTGTGTTTCCCGGATACTTCCGGAAGAAAGCCTTCAAGATTTACAACGTCCAGAACAGTCTGTCCGTTTTGATCGAGGACATTTTCTATCATTTAAACAAGCAGATCATCCTTGCCCTGGGCTTTTGCAGAAAGCGGGGCACGTTGACGGACCAGCAGGCGGAAGGGGCGGCTTTCCGGATTTGCAAAGAGTTCTTCCGCCGGGTCCCCTCCATCCGGGAGATGGTGGAAACCGACCTCCAGGCAACCTTTGCCGGCGACCCGGCGGCAGGCTGCACGGAAGAGGTGATTCTGGCCTACCCCGGTCTCATGGCCTCCACCATCAACCGGATCGCCCACGAGCTCTATCTGCTGGATGTGCCTCTGATCCCCCGGCTGATGACGGAATACGCCCACTCTGTCACGGGGATCGACATCCACCCGGGGGCCACCATCGGGAAGTACTTTTTCATCGACCACGGAACCGGCACCGTCATCGGCGAAACCGCAGTCATCGGCGAAAACGTGAAAATCTACCAGGGGGTGACCATCGGCGCGCTGTCCACCCGGGCCGGTCAGACCCTTCGGGGGACCAAGCGCCACCCCACCATCGAGGACAACGTGACCATCTATTCCGGCGCGTCTGTCCTGGGCGGGCAGACGGTCATCGGCGCAAACTCCGTGATCGGCGGCAACGCCTTCATCACCAGCTCCATTCCCAGAGACACCCGGGTCAGCATCAAGAACCAGGAGCTGGAGTATAAGCAAGGGGGCAGCAGCGAGTACAAAACAGAAGAGCTCCAGCAGAGCGAAGAATGGTACTATATCATTTAATAGAACAGACAAAGCCCCCGCGCAGAGGGTTTGCTCTGCGCGGGGGCTTCCGTCTGTTTGGCAAGGTCATGGCTTGGGTATCCGTATTTTTTCGTTTTTGTCGATCTGGATCAAAATTCCATCCTGAAATACCAGGGTGATGGACCCGTAGCGAATGGTCTCCGCCAGCGTCTGGATCTGCAGCAGCTGCTCCTGGGTGATCGCCTGCCTGCCTTTGTCCAGCTTTTTCTCCTCTCCCATAAAACGCGTTCCCCCCTCCAGCGGTTTGTCACAAAAAGGGCGCGTCAGCAAAAAGCTCCCTTTGCTGATCGCGCCTCTACTCTCTATAGTCAGCACTGCCGGCAAGCGGTGGACTCCCCGGTCAAACCTATATACCTTTCTTATTTGTGGGTATAATAGCATATCCTTGCCCCCTTGTCAATAGCTCCCCTTATCTTTTCCTATAAAACCACCTCGTTAATTACATTTGTCTTTCCGTGATAAGGTACCTTAATATAAGGGGCCGCAGGAATCCCCGAGGAACGGATGGGCGCGCCATAAGTCTGGCACCCGGAGTCGGCGAAGGCCCTGGAAGCATCTGCAAGGCCTTAAGGAACAAGGAGAAAATTATCCCAGCTTCTTCCGGATCTCTTCCACAGAGCAGCCTGCCAGACCCAGTTTTTCCAGGGTTCGCCCGGACGCCCGGTAATCCTTCCCCATCATGGCATTGGCCAAAGAAATCACCGCGTCCATCGCCGGGGTGGGAACCCCGGCAACTCTGCCGTATTCACACAGAGGAACCAAACCACAGGGCACATCCTCCGTCACATAGCGGTTGTCGATGGTTTTCTCCGACTTAGCGGCACGATAGTAGGGATTGTTCTGAAAAACCTGATACAGATTCTCCCCCGTCACATCATAGGCCGCGGCCTGCCACTCCATCAGGCTGGTCACCTTCACCCCGTAGGCTGCCCCCACGGCCACCCGTTCCGCGTCCATGGCCTCCAGCAGCCGGGCCACAGAGGGGGTGATGCCCTCCGCATAATAGGTAAAGACCTCACCGCACTCAGTCCGGCCGGCGTTCACCAGGGTGGGCGCCGGGTGAATCATGGCGCTCATGTTGTCAAAATCAATGGCAAGGATGCTCTTCGCCGGGCGCAGCTGGGGAAAAATGTCGGCGAGCAGCCGGGCCACCCGATCCGTCTCCCCCACCGGATAGGTAATAAAGTCCATCACTTTTTTGGCCGCGATGCAGTTGACCACCCCCGGCTCCTTCATCCGGCAGCCGTAGATCAAATCCTGCACCGTGCCCACCACGATCTCCTTCCCGGACCGGGAGTGGAGGGTATTATAAAATTCCATCAGGCCGCCGGTCTGCCCCGGGTTGAGAACGATCACCTGCCCGTCCTCCACATACTCCGCCATCTGGCAGGCCAGGTCATAGTGGCTGTCCGCCGTGGTAACCACCATGATGATCTCCGCGCCGGAGACCGCCCGGGCCAGATCCGTGGTCACCAGAGGAATCTGCCCCTGGCACTCCACCCGGCCAACCACCTGGATATTTCCATCCCAGGACTGGATCTCCCGGATCACCGCCGGGTCCCGGTCCATCAGGGCCACTGAGTGACCCCGGGAGGCAATCAGAGACGCCAGGAGCTTTCCGCCGTTTCCCGCGCCGACCACTGCATACTGTAACGATTTCATTGTCATTGACCTCCTGTGTCAGAAAAATAAGGCAGGCCGGAGCAATTCCGGCCTGCCCAGAGAGTGGCGCTCCTCACAGGAAGCGCCGGGAAGAGAGAGGAGAGATATCGAAAGAAGTCTGTCCATGACAGACCAGATCCGCAACAATGCTGCCGGTGATGGGAGAAAGGGCGATGCCGTCTCCCTCGTGACCGCAGGCCATGATAAAGCCCTCCAGGTCCCCCAGCTTTCCCACAATGGGCAGGCCATCCGGCGTATAGGGCCGCAGGCCGGAGAACATCCGCATGATCTTCATATCCTTCAGGCAGGGATACACCTTTGCTGCCCCCTGAATCATCAGGCGAATGCCGTCAAAGGTGATGCCCTTGTCAAAATCCGCAAATTCCCGGGTACCATTGATGAGGATGGTACCTGCCTCGCTCTGCTCCAGCGCGAAGGTGTAGCCGGTGCGCTTGATGGTCTCGTCGGTAATGAGCTCAGGGTGGAACTTCACCGTCTGGTAGCTGGAGCTGGTAATCATGTGCATCACCCGGGGACCGCAGGGCTCCATGGCCACGATCTGTCCCCGGCGGGGCTTAATGGGCAGCGTGTCATAGCCCAGCATGGCGGCGATTTTTCCACCCCAGGTACCGCAGCAGTTCACCACGGTGTCCGCATAAAAATCTCCCTTGTTGGTGTGCACGCCGATCACCCGGTCCCCTTCCCGGAGGAAGCCCGTGACCTCGGTCTCGTTGTGGAACACCGCCCCCAGCCGCTTGGCGTTGGCCACCAGGGCATAAATGTACTTGAACACGTCAATGTAGCCGCTCTCGGGAATCAGCAGCGCGTTGGTCAGGTCGTCTGCCATGTAGGGCTCGTATTCGTGGAGCTGCTTGTGGTCCAGCATCTCCAGGTGGAAGCCCTGGGGAATGTCCTCCCGCAACATGCTCTGCTTTACCAGGTCGTACTCCAGCTCGTTCTCGATGATCTGCAGGGTTCCAACATCATATTGCAGTCCAATATCCCCCTCCAGCTCCTCGGCCAGCTGGGGGAAAAGGACCTTGCTGCGAAGAAAGAGCTCCAGATGATACCCCGGCTTTTTGGTAAACCAGGACAGCAAACCGCCGGTGGCGCCGCCGGTTCCCATGCAGGAGTCCTTTTTCTCCAGAACTGTCACCTTTTTCCCTGCCCGGGCCAGAAAATACGCGCTGGCAGACCCCACGGCGCCTGCCCCAATCACAATCACATCGCTTTTATTCATCGCTGTCCCCCCCAAGAAAGGCCGTCAGATCTACCGGGCGGACCGGCGCCCTGAACGTGGACGGCAGGATCTCTTCCATGCGCTTTCCTGTGGCTTCGGAAAGAATTTTCGCCACAAGGCGCTGACAGGTCTTGCCCTGGCACAGGCCCATGCCGGCCCGGGTTCTCTTCTTGATGCCGTCTATAGTAAGCGCACCATCCCGAATGGCCTGCAGGATTTCTCCCTTTGTCACTTCTTCGCAACGACAGATAATCAGGTTGTCATCGTTTGCCATGCTGCTCACTCCTTCCTTATTCCCCAAGGCGCTTCATGCTGCGCACATCGTCCGCAAATTCCTTGGGAATCGCCAAGGAGACAACGCTGGTGCCGGCGTTGGCCGGGATATTGACCACTTTGACCACCCGGCCCTGGCAGACCACCTGCCCCGCCCGGTCCACCGCATCCACCAGGTCTCCCTTTTCGGGCAGCGGCAGGTATTCGAAGGGGAAGTCCACCGTAGCTTCGGTTTCGCTGTAGGCCTTGTTGACGATGAAGATTGCCAGCCCCGGGCACTGGGCCACGCAGAGCCCGCAGCCCGTGCAGGCCTCCTCATCCAGACAGGGCAGGGCCGTGATGTTCTCCCCGATCTGAATGGCGCCGAACTTGCAGGAGGACTCACAGGGGTTGCAGGGGATCTCCTGCAGACACTCCACCACGGCCACCCTGCCTTTGCGCATCCGCTCCTCCGAGGGCTTGCCCGGGAAGCTCGCCAGTTCCTGGGCAGAGGGAACTCCGGTATACAAATAGCCTTCTTTTCTCATTGGACTGCAGCGCCTCCCATCTTCTTTTTATAGGTCTCCATAGCCGCCAGCTGCTTCTGCTTCAGCTGTCTGCGCCCTTCCCCAAAGGGGCCGGAGCGCAGCACGGCCAGGCGGTTATATACGGCCTGCTTCTTCTCCGCAGCGGCAGCCGGCGTCAGGTATCCCAGGGCTTCCGCCGCAGCAATTCCTGCCAGGTTGCCCTCCTCCATGGCGGTGGAGGCTTCCTCCACACCGGTCACATCCCCGGCCACATAGACCCCGGGAACGGTGGTCTCCATGTTCTCGTCGTGAAGGGGTACATGCCCGCCGAAGGGGGCCAGGTACTCAAACTGACAGCCTGCCATCCAGGCCAGCTCGGTCATGGGGTTCAGGCCCACGGCCAGGCATACGGTGTCGCAGTCGATGATCCGCTCGCTGCCGGGGATCTCCCCAAAGGAGCTGTCCAGATCCACCAGCTCCACGCCGGTGACCTCTGTCTCCCCCAGAATCCGCTTGATGGTGGTGGAGGTCAAAATGGGAACGCCCGCCCGCCGGATCTTGCCGGCGTGGACGGCATAGCCGCCGATTTTGTCCGCTGCCTCCACCAGGGAGACCACCTCCGCCCCAGCCTGCATCAGCTGGTAGGAAACAATAAGCCCCACATTGCCGGAACCCACCATCACAATCTTTTTCCCGGGGAGGACCCGGTTGATGTTGATCATGGTCTGGGCCGCGCCGGCTCCCATGACGCCAGGCAGGGTGCTGCCGGGAAAGGACAGGTAGTTTTCCTTGGCCCCCGCCGCAATGATGTATTTCTTCGCCTCCACCACGGCGGCCTTGCCCTGGTGGATCAATCCCATCTGCAGATCGGGGAACAGACCGTAGGCCAGGGAGTCCAGCATGACTTCCGCCCCGGATTCCTCCACCTGCCTGAGCAGCTCCTGGCCGATCTGATAGCCCCGAATCCCTGCTTTGTGCTCCTGAGAACCAAAAAACTTGTGGATCTGCTTGAACAGCTGCCCACCAGGCCGTTTGTTCTCGTCAATGACCAGCACCTTGGCGCCGGCAGAGGCCGCCTGAATGGCAGCGCTGAGCCCGGCAGAGCCTGCGCCGATAATGGCGATCTCTGTTTCAAACTTTTTCATGGTTCCACTCTCCTTTACGCCAGCCCGTGCTGGGTCTCCACCTTCATCCCGTCCCGAACCAGGGTGATGCAGGTGCGGGTATTGGGCTTGCCGTCCACGATCATCATGCAGTCCGTGCAGCGGCCGATGGCGCAAAAAATTCCCCGGGGCTTGTGTTCCTTCTGCGTGGTGCGGAAGGCCCGATGCCCGGCGCTGATCAGCGCGGCAGCAATGGGTTCTCCCTCATAGGCCTGGAGGGGCTCCCCGTCAAAATATATGGTGACGGTTTTTCTTTCCTCTGCTTCGCCAAGAATCGGGTGATGCTTGACTCTCATAGAATGTTCCATTTTGACACCTCTTTTTCCCCAGTGACGTTCCGTCTGGTCTCCCGGTCACAGGAAGCCATGGAACGGCTTGCGAATCAGCGCGCTGTAAACATAGTTGGCCAGGGTCGTGTAGTCGAACACCGGCAGCCCGGTCTTTTTCTGTACCGCAGCGGCGAAGGGCGGCATATTGGTGCACTCAAAGACCAGCGCGCCGATCTCCGGGTGCTCCCGCACCAGCTTCTCCGCATGGTTTTCCATCTCCCGCTGGAGATCGTCCGTGTCGTAGCTCCCGTCAGGGGAGTTAAAGGCGTCCAGGAAGAAGGTTTCCTCCAGGCCGATCACCACCTTGGGCACATGCTCAATGCCTGCGCCCGCAAAGTGCTTCTCCCCCAGCGCCTGAGCATTGGCGGTGATGATGCCCACCTTCTGGTCGGGTCTGAGCATTTTGGACACCAGGTCTGCCTGCATCAGGCTGGAGGTAAAGACCGGCACGTTGACCGCCGCCGCCAGCTCCTTCTGGAAGGCAGCCAGAAAACCGCAGCTGGTGGTGATGGCCTTGCAGCCAGCGGCCTCCAGCTCCTTTGCCCCCTGCAGGAAAGGCTCCAGCAGGGTGGGGTCCCCGTTGAGGACCCGGTCGCCTCCTGCGCCGTCTATGATCTTGAACATAACCGGGAAATCATAGGTTGTGGCGTTGCCCACATCCCCTGGAATCCGGGCAAATTTCGAATCCAGCATCAGAATGCCGAGAGCCATGCCATAATTTCCATATCCGCCGTGAACCAGCATCGGATATCGCCTCGCTTTCAATCGTCTTAATGAAATATCGTTGGTTTCTTTCTCCTGACATTGCTAAGGGAGGGCAGCGATGCCCTCCCCTGCAACATGAAACTGTTTCGGATCAGGCGATCGCTTCCACCTCGGCCATGATCTGGTCATAGAGCTCGTCGCCCAGCTCCTGACGTGCGTAAGGCTCAACGGCCGCACGAACCGCCTCAGCAAACCCTGCCAGCTCTTCGTCGGTGAACTCCATCACGGTGATCCCGGCGTCTGCAAGCATCTGCTCGTAGTTGGCCTGAGAGGTTTCTGCGTCCTCCCAGCGCTTGGCCTCCAGCTCGGCAGCGCAGGTGGTCAGCACTTCCTTCTGGTTGTCAGACAGCTTGTCCCAGGTGGGAGAGCCCACGCACAGGAACTGCAGCTCGAAGTGGTCGTTTACAGGCAGATAGTACTTCAGCAGGTCACGGAACTCGTTGTAATATCCCTCTGCGCCGCCGCCGATGGTGCCGTCAATGACGCCGGTCTGCAGGGAGGTGAAGATATCGGAGTAGTTCAGCGGGGTGGACATGAAGCCGAAGGTAGTGGCCATGGCCTCATAGGTCTCTGTGGCGGGGATGCGGATCTTCAGGCCCTGATTCTCCATGGCGGCGATGTCCGCTGTGGGCTCCTTGGCCAGGGCAATGCCGCCAAAATACATGGGGTAAGTGCCCAGAATGCGGAAATCATTGTCCAGGCAGATCTCGGACATGGTCTGCACAATCAGGCCGTCATCCTTGAAGATCTCCCGGGCCTCGTCCCAGTTCTTTGCTAGATAGGGGATGGTCCAGCAGTTCATGCGGGAATCCAGGCTCACGCCGATGGAAGCCAGCATCATGTCCACATCGCCCAGGGCCATCCGCTCGATCATGGCGGTGTAGTCACCCAGAGAGGAAGCGGGATAAATTTCAAACTCAATGGTACCGTTGGTCTGCTCCGTCACCTTCTGGCAGAATTCCTCCACATCCAGGTCAGTGGGAGAACCCTCTGCTCTCATGTGGCCGATCTTGAACACAAAGTGTTCCTCCTCTGTGGACGCGGTCTCTCCGGCGGTCTCGCCTTCCCCGGAGCTGCCGCAGGCAGACAGGGTGAGCACCGTGAAGAGCATCATGGCAGCAAGCAGGATCGAAAGAAATCTTTTCATGGTTGTTTCTCCTTTTCATTTTTTATTTCCATATCACATGGGATTACAAAAGGGATACTATGGGGGGCGCCTGTCACATGAGGCCCATCACGCCGGGCAGCCAGGTGGACAGGGGCGCCCAGAAGGTGGTGAGGAACACCACCGGCACATAGCCGAAAATCAGGAAGACCAGAGCGGGCTTCAGGATCTCGTTGAAGGGGCAGTTGCCCACCCGCATGCCCAGATACAGGATGCTGGCATAAGGAGGGGTGATGCCGCCCATGGCCAGGTTCACGCCCATGATGGCGGAGAACTGCACGGCGTCCACCCCCAGCTCCAGAGCCAGGGGAAGCAGGATGGGGGCGCAGAGCAGCATGCCCGTGGCGTCGTTGACGATCATACCCACCACAAACAGGAAGAGGTTCAGGATGATCAGCATCAGAACGCGGCTGTCGGTGACACCCGTCAAAACCTCAATAATCTTCTCCGGCACCCGCAGGGTCACGAAGGTCTGGCTGAGCATCAGGCAGAAGACAATCATGGCCATGATGGCGCCGATCGAGCCCAGGGAGTCCAGGGTCATCTTATAGAAGGACTTCAGGGTCATGGTTCGGTAGACAAACAGACCGATGGGGATGGAGTAAATCGCCGCCACAGCCGCAGCCTCAGTGGGGGTGAACACACCGCCGTAAATGCCGCCCAGAATAATCACTGGCATCAGCAGAGCCGGCAGGGCAATGACGCCCCGCTTACCGGCCAGCTTCATCCGGTCGGGCACCGGCATGGGGGCTTCCAGATGCAAGTCGAACTTCCGGGTCCAGATCATATTGATGATGCAGAAGAGCAGGGCGATCAGAACACCCGGTCCCACCGTGGCCATAAAGCAGGCCAGGATGGAGGTCCCCGTCTGCCAGCCGTAGAGGATCATGATCCCCGAGGGTGGGATCAGCAGGCCCAGCACCGAGGAAACGGTCACCAGCGCCGTGGCGTAGCCCCGGGGATACCCCTGCTGGGTCATGCGGGGGATAATCACCGGTCCGGTGGCTGCCACGCCGGTGAAGCCGCTGCCGGAAATGGCCCCGATGATGGCGCAGGAGACCACCGACACCACCCCAAGGCCACCGCGGATGCGGCCCACAAAGGAATCCACAAAGTCCAGCAGCTTTGTGGCAATGCCGCTACCACCCATGTAGGTCCCGGCCAGAATGAACAGCGGGCTGGCCAGCAGGGTGGTGCTGATGATCTGGGTGTAGTCCCAAAGGAGCATGCTCTTCATCAGGACCCCGCCTGTAAAGGCCATAAACATCAGCGCGGCGCCGAAGCAGAAGGGCAATGCTACGCCGCAAATCAGAAGAACAATCAGCAGCAGCACACAGATCGCTACCATTGTTATCATATCAGGTCATCTCCTTTCTCTCGTCTTTCTCACAGCGACGGTTCCGAGCCCCCGGAGAAGGCCGCTTTCACCTGACCAAGGGAGAGAACCAGATCGGCCACTGCATAAATGGTCATCAGCAGCACACCCACAAACAGGGCGCTGTCCCCTACAAACTGAGGGATGTGCAGCAGGGCGGAAACCTTCGCCTTATCCAGAGAATAGAGGGCATACCAGGCGCACCACCTGGTCAGCCAAACACCCACCACAACGGTGACCAGATTCTTAAACACGCCCACCGCCGCCAGGACCCGGGGGCTCTTCACATAGACAGCCAGCACGCCGCACTCGATGTGTGTGCGCGTAATGGAAGCCATGGCCGCACCCAGCATATACATCCAAATCGTGGGAAACTGCAAAAGCTCCTCCGTTCCCATCAGCGGAGCCTTGAACACATAGCGCAGGATCACCTGGACCAGCATGATGGCCGGCACTGACAGGGTCAGCACAAATCCGATCCCGCGCAGGAGTCCGTATATACAGGTGTGGATTTTTCGTATGATCGCCAACTTGACTCCTCCTCTCGATGCTTTCCTTGGCCGTCGTCCGGTTTTCTCTCATCCTCTCGACCTGTAGAATTGTCGGACAGCTTGACCTTTTATGCTTTGGATTTTACCACTTTACAGACAGAAAGCAATCCTTTTTCTTCATTTTAACCTTCTCTCGACAAAATTCAGCAATACGGTTTACCACCCCCCGTCTCTCATCTGCCGGGCTTGTTTATTTTTCACATCAAAAATTCCCTGTTTATTCCAAAAAAAGATATCCCCTGGTATTACCATACCAAGGGATATTTTTTCCTGAATGAACTTTAATTTGCCTCTTTTTTTCCTCTCTTTTTCCGGTCCAGATGCCGGCTCATGATTTGCTGGGCCCGAACCGAATCATGGACCTCCAAGGCCTGAATCAACTCCATATGATCGTAATGGGACTCGGAGATCTCCAACTGAAACCAGTTCTCAAAATACTCTCGCCGCTCATCCAGCAAGACCTGCATGATGGACTGATAAAAATCCGAAATAATTTCATTGTGCATCATATTGACAATGTAGGCGTGGAACTCCATGCCGCACCGGTTCACGTTCTCTGCGTCTCCCTGGAGCGTATACTGTATGATCTGCTCATAATTCTCCCGGAGATATCGCAGGTCCTCTTCCGTGCAGCAGGCTGCCGCCACGCCGCAGGCGTGGACCTCAATAAGATGACGGCACTCCAGCACATCGTCAAAGTGCTCCGCGCTGTTCAGCTTTTCGTTTAACCGGCTGGCCCTGATTTTTTCACAAGCATTTGCTGCGACAAAGGTCCCCTGCCCGCTGTGGGCTTCCAGCAGACCGGCCATCTGGAGGGATTTTATGGCCTCCCGGATGGAACCCCGGCTGACCTGAAAGGTTTTCGCCAACTCCAGTTCGCTCTGAATTCGCTCCCCTTCCTTCCAGATTCCCTTCTCAATCTGCTCTTTGATCTGCTGGGCAACGCCTTCATACACCCTGTTCTTTTTAATTGGTGTTAACATGCGCCATCCCCATTTCTTCACCGTCATCGCGCTATCATTGATGATACTAAGTGTTTATTATTATTTATTATAAAGCGAAGTTTTCAAAATAGCAATCACTATTTCCCAGTCTTTGGATTCGGCAATGGGAGCGGTTCAAGGCCAACGCAGGATTCGCTTGAGCAAAAAAGAAGAGGGCTTTGCCCTCTTCTTTTCCGTCCTTTGGCTTTTTCGTTTTGCTGGTCCCTTTGATTGACCATGCTCCATTCTTCAGATGGCTTCGTCTTTTTCAAACTTTTTGCCAAAGCCGATGATAATGGAAATCCAGTATACGGCAATCAGGAGCATGCAGTGGTAGTTATAAGGGATGAAGGAGAACGCCGTAAACTCACTGCCCACCATGCCCGTGGCAGCAGCGCAAGAGACAGCGTACAGCACCGCGCCGCCATAGGGCAGCAGACCAGCAGTACCGCAGGCCAGGCCATCCAGAATGTTGGCGCCCCGGGTGCGGGCCACCTGGAAGTTTTTCAGCAGGTTCCGGGCCAGGCCACCGGAGAGGAGGATGGAGTAGGTACCGCCGCCCATCATGGCAGCGCCCAGCATAGCCAGAAAGCCCACGATGCCCTCAGCCTGCTTGTAGGTGCGGCACTTGGCCACAGCCACAGCAGAGATCCTGGCAAAGACGCCGCTGACCTTCAGGATCTGGATCACCATGAAGATAAGCATGCACAGCACCGCAGCGTTCATGCAGTTGCCCAGGCCCTGAGCCACCACGCCCTCCGCGTCGAAGAAGAGGGAGAAGGAGAGCTTGCCTGTGACCAGGCACAGCAGGGCGGCCAGGATGGTGTTGAACATCAACGCATAGATGAAGTTTTTCCCCTTGAGCATCATAATCACCAGCAGCACCGGGCAGACCAGCAGCACCAGGCCCAGCAGGCTGCTGGGGTCCAGTGCCTCGGCGTTGGTGATAGTCTGGGTGGTGCGGAAGCCCTGCCACAGGAAGAGGACGGCGGAAATGGCGCCGGCAATGACAGAATACTTAAACCGGGAGCGGACCACGTCAATGATCTCACACTCCTGGGTTGCGGCCGATGCGATGGTGGTGTCGCTGACAGGCGCCAGGTTGTCGCCAAAGTAACCGCCGCTGATAATCGCGCCCATGACCAGGGCGGGGTCACAGCCCAGGGTCACAGCCAGAGGCAAAAGCACCGGGGTGGCAGCGGCCACGGTGCCGCTGGTTGTGCCGGTGGAGCTGGACACCAGCACGCACAGGAAGAAGATGCACAGGGGCAGGATGGCGGCGGGCACATGGGTGGCCACAGCCAGATAGACCAGCCCGTCGCACAGGCCGCCGATGGTCAGCAGCACAGACATCACGCCGGAGACGAAGAAGGTCAGCAGCACCATGGCCAGGGATTGGTCGGACAGGCCGTCGATCAGGATCTGCTGGTACTGGCGCTTGTCCTTAATCAGCAGGAATCCCACCATCAGGGACAGGAACGCGGCAGCCCAGAAGCTCTTGCCGCTGCTGTACCCCAGCACCGACAGGACGGCCAGGGTGATGAACAGCAGGATCATGGGAAATGCGCCGCCGAAGCTGCCTCCATAAAAGGCGACGGTTTCCGTTTGGGTCAGGGGGGATTTGGTTTCTTTCATGGGTTTCTCACACTCGTTTCTCTGGTTTCTCTTGGGAGCCATTCCTCTGCAAAGAGGGGGTATTGTTTGGCTAAGGTTTCCGTCTCCCGGCGGATCTGCGCAAGCCCGGCCGGGTCGCGGGCAGACTTCAAAGCCTGGGACAGCCACCGGGCGATCTGGCGGAACTGAGGTTCCTTCAGGCCCCGGGTGGTCAGCGCCGGGGTGCCGATGCGGATGCCGCTGGTGAGATCCGGAGGCAGAGGATCAAAGGGCAGGGGCTCTTTGTTCACCACCAGGCCCACGGAAGACAGAACCCGGTCAGCCTCCTTTCCGCTTGCGATGTGGCTGCGCACATCCACCAGAATCAAATGGGTATCCGTCCCGCCGGAGACCAAGCGGAAGCCCTCTTTGCTCAGTTCATCGGCCAAGGCCTGGGCGTTGACCAGGGTCTGGCGCTGGTAGGCCCGGAAAGCGGGGGTCATAGCCTCTTTGGCCAGCACCGCCCGAGCGGCGATCATGTCCATTTTGGGGCTGCCCTGGATGCCCGGAGAGACCGCCCGGTCAATGGCCCCGGCCAGTTCCTTCCGGCACAGAATCACCCCGCAGCCCCGGGGTCCCCGCCAGGTTTTGTGGGTGGTGGTGGTGACCACATCGGCATAGGGCACAGGGCTTTCCAGCAGGCCCGCAGCAATCAGGCCCGCCGGGTGGGCGATGTCCGCCAACAGATAAGCCCCCACGGACTTGGCGATGGCGCCAAATTCCCGGTAAGGGGTCTTTCGGGGATACGCCCCGGACCCGCAGATAATGAGCTTCGGCCGGTGGGCTTTTGCCAGTGCTTCCACCTGGGCCAGATCAATCTGCTCCGTGGCGGGGTCAAACCCGTAGGTCACCACCTGATAGGTCATGCCCGAGAGATTCTCAGCGGCTCCATGGCTCATGTGGCCGCCCAGCTCTGTCCCCAGCGCCAGGATCGTATCTCCCGGCTGGAGCAAGGCCTGGAGAACCGCCAGATTGGCGATGGTGGCGCTCATAGCCTGGAGGTTTACATGGTCACAGCCGAAGAGCTGTTTGATCCGCTCCATGGCCAGGTTCTCGATGGCGTTTACCACCTGGCATCCGCCCACGCCGCGGCTGTCCGGATATCCTCCGGCGTTCTTGTTTGCCAGGATGCTTCCCTCCAGGGCCAGGGCATAGGGGGAGGCATAGTTTTCCGAGACGATCAGGTTCAGGGTGCTCAATTGACGTTGATACTCGGCGCAGGCCAGATCTGCCATCTCCGGGTCAAAGGATCGAAGGCAGTCCATAGGCTGGGCAAATGGATCCACAGAATCCCCCCCTTTGTCGATTTTTGCACATCATTATAAAACGAAAGCACGGTTGAAACAATATCCAGTTCTCTTTCATTTGTTCAGACCAATTTTCAAACCAGTCAGGCTGCCTGGCCTGTCCAAACCAAAGCCTGACATAGCCAGATTTCCTTGCCCGCGCGCATGACAAAAAGCCCGGCAAAAAACAGCAGGGTCCGCCAATCCAAACGGGACAGCAGGCTTTTGGGCCCCCGATAGGAGGTGAGGAGGGTGAGACCTCCGGCAATCACACCCACGGAAGCCACGGACAGGCCGGTGGCCCCATGGGTCACCAGCAGAACGA
>JAEDJB010000182.1 GCA_016296565.1 Oscillospiraceae bacterium | reverse complement strand
GTCGCTCGCGACAGCTTTGATAGAATACCACCTGTGATCCCGTTTGTCAACACCTATTTTCAAGTTTTTTCGATTTTTTCCACATTTCTGGTTCTTCCGGTGGACAGCCCCCCTCAAACAGGACATTTCCCCGGGACTTTTCCACAGCCCCAGCCATTGTTTCGGTAGGATTTCACCCATTGCGTTCTTCCCTTTCATAAGTTATAATAAGAGAATTCAAAGAACTTACGCAAGCCTTTGCGCTTGTTTTTACATTTTCGCGAAATGAGGTTCTGCTATGCCGATTAAAATCCCTGATTCTCTGCCCGCCCGCTTTACCCTGGAAGGCGAAAACATCTTTGTGATGACGGAGTACCGGGCAATGCACCAGGATATCCGTCCCTTAAAGATTCTGATTCTGAACCTGATGCCCACCAAGATCGTCACCGAGACCCAGCTGCTGCGGAAGTTTTCCAACACCCCCCTGCAGATTCAGGTGGAACTGCTCCAGACGGTGAGCCACACCGCCCAGAACGTGGACCACAGCCACCTGGAGTCCTTCTACACCTCCTTTGACCAGATCAAGGACAAGTATTACGACGGCCTGGTAATCACCGGCGCGCCGGTGGAAAACCTGGACTTTGAAAAGGTGGACTACTGGGAGGAGCTGTGCCGGATCATGGACTGGTCCAAAACCCACGTCCACTCCACCATGCACATCTGCTGGGGCGCCCAGGCGGGGCTGTACTACCACCACGGGGTTCCCAAGTATTCCCTGGAGAAAAAGCTCTTCGGCGTTTTTGACCACAGGGTACTGAAACCCTCCTCTCCCCTCTTCCGGGGCTTTGACGACTGGTTCTATGCCCCCCACTCCCGCTACACTGAGGTGCTGGAGGAGGACATCCGCAAGGTCCCCGACCTGGAGGTGCTGGCCGTCTCCGAGGAGGCCGGCGTCTTCGCGGTGAAAACCGAGGACAGCCGCCAGTTCTTCCTGCTGGGCCACCTGGAGTACGACCGGAACACCCTGGCCCTGGAGTACCAGCGGGATGTGGACAAGGGCCTGGACATTGACGTGCCCAAGCACTACTTCCCCAACGACGATCCCACCCAGACTCCCGTGGTCCGGTGGCGGTCCGCCGGCCAGCTGATTTACACCAACTGGCTGAACTACTACGTCTATCAGACCACCCCTTACGACCTGAACACCCTGAGCGCACCAAAGAAGTAATCTTCCTGCCGATCCGGACCGTGGATTTCATCCACGGTCCTTTTTGTACTTTCCTGCCCAAAAATAACACAGCAGTAACAGAACGGTGAAACTTCTCGTAACCTCTATTAAGTTTCTATTAAATCCCTTGACTTTGCTGTCTGGCTTTTATATAGTTTGCACGAACCTGATCAGAAGGCAAGAAAGAGAGGTTTTCTATGACAACAGAAAAGAAGAAAATAATCGCCGTCATTCTGGCTGCGGTGCTGGTGGTGGGCGTGGTTTTCAGCGCCGCCGCCAGTCTGGTCACTGTCCGGGCGGTGAATGAGCTGAAATCCGCCGCCGGGCTCACCACCGGGCAGACTCAGGAGGACGATGTGCCCATCATGAACGGGGAATTCTGGATCCGCTCCACCAAAAACATCTCCGACGCGTACCGCTCCGGCAGCACCTCCGGCCTCAGCGACAAGGACCAGGAGACCCTGGAAATGGCCTCTGCCGCGCTGGACGAGATCATCACTGAGGACATGACCCCCTATGAAAAGGAAAAGGCGGTCTACGACTGGATGACCACCGCCCTTTCCTACGACACCGGGGTGCTCCAGGTGATCCCCCAGACCAGCGAGGACTGCGACAACCCCTACGGGGTGCTGAAATACCACAACGCCGTCTGCGTGGGCTACGCCACCACCTTCCGCCTGTTCATGCAGATGCTGGACATTGAGTGCATGGTGGTGCACAACACCGAGCAGTACCACTCCTGGAACCTGGTGAAGCTGGACGGCGAGTGGTACCACGTGGACATCTACTCCGACCAGGGAGACCCCAGCTATGCAAACTTCAATATGAACGACGACATGGCTTCCCAGGGCCACGACTGGGACCGGGAGTTCTTCCCCGCCGCCACGGGCCTGCAGTATAACTACGCCGTCCAGAACAAGCAGACGGTGGAGGACATCTACCAGATCCCCGCCCTGCTGCGGCAGGCGCTGGAGGACCAGCAGAGCTGCACCGCCATCGGCTTTGACGCCATCGACGAGCCCCACGCCCAGATTGTGGAGGCTATGCTCAGCAGCATTCAGAGCTTCGTGGACACCGGGGACTACGGTCCCCTGTGGATGCACTGGAACTGGCTCCATGTCAGCGGCAGCGAATATGTTCTGGCGGTCTACATCAGCGGTTTTGAGCAGGAAGCCCCCGCCCCGGACATCTCCGAGGAGGACCAGCAGAAGATCGAGGACGCCATCAATCAGGCCTTCGGCACAGAGGTGGACTGGGAGAGCGTGGAGGACGCCATGGAAGAAGCCATGGAATTCACCGAAGAAGTTCCGGCAGAGGCGGTGGGATAAGCCATGAAGACACGCTACCTGCTCTCTCTGCTTCTGGCAGGGCTTCTGGCTCTGGCCCTGTGCGGCTGTGGCGGGAACGAAGCCCCTGCGGCTGCCCAGACTGCCGACATGGAGGCCCTGCAGACGGCTCTGCTGGCAGCGGACCCCTCCCTGCCGGAGATGCGCTCCATCACCGGTAAAGTGGAGGACGCCCAGAAGCTGTTTACCTATGTGTCCGACTTTTCTTATGACAAGGTGGAGGATTTCCTCCTCTCCTACTCTGCCGAAGGGAAGGCGGACGAGATCGCCGTCATTGCCGTGAAGGACCCGGCGGACGCGGAGGAGGCCGCCGAAACCCTCCGGGCCCACCTGGAGCAGCGGCTGACCCTCTTCCGGCAGTACACCCCCGACCAGGTGAGCCGGGCGGAAAAGGCCCTGGTGTTCACCCAGGATCAGTACGCCGTGCTGCTGATCTGCGACGGGAACCAGGATGTGAAGGCCGCGCTGGAGAACTTTCTGGCCCAGGCACAATAAACCGACAGCCCCTCACCGGTTGAACCGGCGAGGGGCT
>JAEDJB010000181.1 GCA_016296565.1 Oscillospiraceae bacterium | reverse complement strand
CTGGCAGCAGTTCCCTGCTTCTCCACCGCTACCAACTGGACCAGCATCTTTGACTTCGGCCAGGCCTATATCGACGGTGCAACTCTGAACAGTGCAGGCAGATGGTATCCCGGCTTCAACCGTATCGAAAACCATGGCCTGAGTGACATGGTTGTTGATACTACCGCCGGCGTGGCATTCAAGAACTTCTTCAACCCTGCAGACTCCTTCGTCGTTGAGGACGATGCTCCCATCTTTGTCTACAACCGCTACCTGGACACCTATCAGGTCGTCAAGGGTTCCGATCTGGACGCTAAGAACATCTCCGGCTGGGCATTCACCGGCGCTACCTTCAAGAGCCCCGTGATCACCACCGAGAAGAGAATCGCTACCGTGGACCTGGGCTATGTCATGGTTGAGAACAACCCCGTTGAGAAGACCATTCTGGCCTATGTCGATGGCGATGCAATCCGCACCGTGAACGAGGACGGCAAGTATGTCATCTCCGTGGACGTGATCACCGCTGACGGCGAGAAGACCCTGACCACCGACGCTTCCGTGCTGCAGAACAACCTGAAGTTCCAGAGACTGTACGCATGCCTGAAGGACGGCGGTATGTTCAAGCTGATCGTTGACGGCGACACCCTGGTCGACATCAAGGATTATCATCCTCTGACCACTGGCACTGTCACCGCAGCCGCAACCGTCAACGGCAAGCTGCAGCTGACCATCGGCGGCACCACCTACTTCGTGACCGCTGACACCACCTACATCGCAGTCTCCGCAGATGCTCCCGAGACCGCTATGGGTATCGAGGTTGGCGATGTGATCAACTTTGTTGCTAATGCTGATAAGGAACTGACCAGCATCATTTTCTAAGAGTAATATCTTGACTTGATCTTGGACAGTGCTGACGCATTTTAACTGCGAACTGCATTGAATTGTGTCAAATCACAACAAGCCCCCCGGGCCTCGGCCCGGGGGCTTGTTCTCTACCCACGAAAGGACCGCCACGCCGGCTATCACCAAGGAACAGGAGGGACCTCCCATGCCCATCACTGAAAAATACCAGCTTCGCGTCACCCTCTTCGGGGCGGTGACGCTGGAAAACCACCTGGGCCGGATGGAGGAGAACCCCTCCCGGCAGTCCAAGCCCTGGATGCTGCTGAAATACCTGCTGGTGAACCGGGGCCGGGAGGTGCGGCAGGAGGAGCTTGCCGCCCTCTGGCCGGAGGCCGGGGGAGAGAACGCCGGTCGGGTGCGCCTCAGCCGTCTGCGGGAGGCCCTGATCCCCCTGGGCCTGGACGGAAAGGGTGGCCTGGTGCAGTACGGCGCCGGGGCCTACCGGCTCAACCCCCGCTACGCCCTGGACGTGGACGAGGACCGGCTCATCGCCGCCCTGGACCAGCTGCGGATCTGCCCCCTCCAGGACCCGGCGGGCCTGGGGCTGTGCATGGAGGCCCTGACTCTCTTCACCGGCCCCTTTTTGGAAAAGACGGGACAGGCCCCCTGGGTGCTGCCCTACCGGGACTACTACCGGCGGGCCTTCTGCGGTCTGGCCCGGGAGACCCTCCGCCGGTCCCGCCAGCTGGAGGATGGCCGGGCGGTGCCTCTCCTGCTCCAGCGTGCCCCGGTGATGGCCCCGGAGGACACCCAGCTCCACCAGGAGATCCGCCGCTACCTGGAGGAGACCGGCCGGGAGATCGATCTGCTGCGCTATCCCTTCCCCCTCCAGCCCAAGGGCCGGCCGGGGAAGGAGAAGCCCCATGAGATCGTGAAGAAGATCATTATCGAGGGAGACCGGGTCTTTTTCATCAGCGCCGCCAGCGACCGGCGGCCCCTGTGCTACACCCGCTGGGAGGCTCTGCCCTTCACCCGGGTGTTCCAGCTGGAGGGCCTCCACGGGCTGCTGGCAGCCGTTGCCCGGGGGATTCACCAGGGCACCCTCCGCACCCGGGCGGACTCCAAGCTCACCCGGGCCCTGCGCAAGCCCCTCCACGCCCTGACCCTGGAGCGGTTCCAGGCCATGGAGGAGGAGGAGGCCGCCGAGCTGCTGGCCACCTTAACGGAAAAGGTCCTCCAGGACCCGGACTACGACCCGGCGGAGGACATCCCAAAGAAAAATCCCTGCTGACCGGATGGGTCAGCAGGGATTTTTTCTACGATCAGAAGATCTGCCTGGGGAGTCTTAACTTCTCCTTGGGCGGGAAGGAGGCGTCAAAACGGTCTGCCTCGGTCTCGTCCACAAAGTAGGCCTCCGGGTCCCGGTAGGTGCCGGAGACGCCGGTTAAAAAGCCAGGCTCCAGCTCGGCGACGAGGAAGTAATCCGCGTCGGGATCGTCCGCGTACCGAATGCCCCGGGTCTTGGCGACCACGAAGCCGCTCTTGCCGTAAAAGCCCAGGTTGCCGGTGATAGCCAGCGCGCCGGCGCCCATCTCCCGGGCCAGCTTCATGGAATGGCGCAGAAGAACGGTGCCATAGCCCTGGCGTTTCCACTGGGGGGCGATGCTGATGGGGCCGAAGGTCATGATGGGAAGGGTCCGGCCGTCGTCAGTCTGGATGGCGGAACGGGCGTACATCACGTGACCGATTAGCTCTCCCTCTGCCTCCATCACCAGGTCCAGCTCAGGGATGAAGTCCGGCTGGTTACGGAACAGGTGCAGCACATAGTGCTCCAGGCAGCCGGGGCGGTAGACATTCCAGAACGCCTCCCGGGTCAGGTTTTCCACGGCGCGATAGTCGGCGGGGGTTTCGGTTCGGATACGATAAGGTTGCATGGTGATTCCTCCTGAAACAGTTTTTGTTGTTTGCGGGAGGGCGGAATGATGCGGCCTCCCGGGTCAGGCCGCAGTCTCCAAGGTGTTGTTTCGTTTCAAACAGCAGTCTCCAGTATCAATCAATTTGCCGCCGGGTTTTAGACCGGCAATAAATTTATTATACCAAAGGACACCAGGGAAAGTCAAAGCCGGGAGGGGGAAAACCACCAAAATCTCCGTTTTGCACCATTTTGCCTCGTGCAATTTGAACAACTTGTCGGCTTGAAAATTCCGGGAAGCTGTGCTATATTATAGTCAGAAACAGAAAGGGTGAGTCCAATGTACAGGGATG
>JAEDJB010000031.1 GCA_016296565.1 Oscillospiraceae bacterium | reverse complement strand
CACACCTCTCCCCTGGCTTCCTTCACCCTCACCGGGGACGTTTTTCTCACCCGGGTGGCGGGGCGACTGGCGGTGCCCTTCTTCTTCATGGTCACCGGCCACTTTGTCCTCTCCGGCTCCCTCTTCGGGGTCGGGGACAGAACCCGGGTTTACCGGACGGTAAAAAAGCTGTTGCTGCTGTATGCCCTGGCCATTCTGCTCTACCTCCCTCTGGGGTGGTACGCCGGCCACTACCAGGGCCTGACCCTGGGGGGCCTGCTGCGGCTGCTGGTCTTTGACGGGACCTTTTATCACCTGTGGTACTTTCCCGCCTGCGCCTTGGGGCTCCTGCTGGTCCTGTGCCTGGACCGGCTGGGCAAAAAGGGGCTCTTCGCCGGGGCGGGGGTACTATACCTGCTGGGGCTGCTGGGGGACAGCTACTTCGGTCTCACCGGGTTCTGTCCCCTTCTCCGGCAGGGGTATGAGGGGATGTTCCAGCTTTTTTCCTACACCCGCAACGGCCTGTTTTTCGCCCCGCTGTTTCTTCTGCTGGGGGCTTATCTGGGCCATCGGGAGCCGCCGGACCGGGTCCGGCCCTGGGCCGCAGGGTTTCTTTTCTCCTTTGCCGCCATGACGGGAGAGGCCTTCCTCCTGCGGCGCCTGGACTTTCCCCGGCATGACAGCATGTACCTGCTTCTGCCGGTGTGCATGGTCTGCTTATATCAGCTTCTGCTCACCAGCCGTCGTCCCCCTGCGCCCGCCTGGCGAGGCCTGTCCACGGGAATCTATCTCATCCACCCGGCTGCCATCGCCGTCGTGCACGGGGCGGCCAAGGTGCTGGGCCGCACAGCGCTTCTGGTGGAGAACAGCCTGATCCACTACCTGGTGGTGTGCCTGCTATCCCTGGCCTCCGTCTGGGTGTTCCAGCGTCTTCGCGCGCTCCGCCTATCATAGCCTGCCACCCCCGCGAAATCCCCGGATTGCCGTCACACGGGTCAGGGACTTCCCCGACTGCGCAGCAAAAAAGACCTTCGCCCGGTGGGCGAAGGTCTTTTTTCGGGATTTGTGTCACTGGCCGATGGCCGCGTATTTTCCCAGCATGTTAGCAGTGGAGCTGTTGTAAATCTGCACCTCGTAAATCACGTCCTGGATGTTATAGTCCCGGACCATCTGGGAGATGGTGTTGCTGGTGTATCGGGCGTCCACCCAGTAGATGTACTCGTAATGGTCCACCAGCCAGGGGATAAAGGCGTTTCCGTAGGAGTCCTTGATGACCATCACGGCGCTGCCGTCGGTGATGGTGGGGTTGTGGGCGTAGGAGAAGGGCCGGTCGCCTCCTACGAAGGTGGCGTACAGCTCGGACTTGGCGTAGCCGGACACGTCGTTGACAATGAACCAGTCCACCACCGAGCCGTTGGTGTAGTGCATGGTCATGGCGTTGGTCCCCTTGGGGATGTAGGCCACTACCGTGTCGGGGTTTGCCTGAAGAGCCGGGGAATTGTTGCTGCTGGAGCAGAAGGTCCCCAGGAAGCCGGGAAACTCCATGGTTTCATAGTCTGCGACGTTGTGGGCTTCGATCCCCTTTTCCTGGCAGAAGGCCTGGTAGGCGTAGTAGGCCCCCAGGGCGGTCCAGTGGTGATCCGTGTGGAAATAAATATACTCCGCGTTGTGCTTTTTCAGGTTGTCAAAGGCGGAGACCGTGTGGATGCCCGGATCCATCTTGCCGTAGATGTAGTCGATGGCGTCCTTCTCGCTGCTGCACCCCATGTCCTCCAGCACCGCCTGGTCCAGCATGACCCCGGCGCTGATGGGGCAGATCATCACGTACAGGTTTACCTTGTCCTTCACGTTTGCGTAGATCTGGTTCATGGTGGCGGCAAATTGATCGGCGGGGGACTGGGTGAAGTAGTACAGGCCGTAGCCGCAGTTGTTGGTGATGTAGATCTGGCCCTGCATCTCCCCGATTTCCGTTACGGTCCCGTCCGGTAGGATTTCCTCCGGCTCCGCCGCCTGGACCTCCTCCCCGGCGGCGTCCGGGTCGGGAATGTCGTCTGCCACCAGGGCCTCGCCCACAATCTGGTCAGACCGGAGGCCGTAGTGGTTTTCCAGGCTCTGGCTGCCGGAGATGAGGCGCTCCCGCAGAGGGTAGGTGTCGGCATACCAGGTGTCCACCGCTTTAAAAAAGCTGCCGTCCCAGAAGGTACTCCAGGTGATGGTGGGAAACTCTGTCAACGTCCGCTTCTCGATGACCGAGGTATCCGGCCGGAGAAACCACAGCAGGCCGATGAAGCCCATGACCGCCAGCACCAGGCCGAAGGCCAGGATCTTTACGCCCCGGATCAGGCCGTTGGCCTGCTTGCGCTTGGATTTGGTAAGGCTCATTGCAGTTTCCCCCCTCTCAGAACTGGAAGTACAGGAACGGATTGTAGCTGTCCCCCGCCAGAGCCATGGCGGAGAGGATCAGCAGAAGCACCGGGTGCAGCGCCTCCCACACCCCGTTGATCCAGAACCAGACCTGGTTCCGGCGGGAGAGGTTTTTCAGCATGGTGCGCAGGGTCTTGCCAAAAGGCGTTGCCGCCACGGCGGAAAAAATCAGGAAGAAGATGTTGTTCTTGAAGGCCAGGCTCACGTCCACGCCCATAAGGCCGTTGCCGTTGAGGCCGAACAGGCCCTTGAGGGCGATGGCCAGCATGGAAAAGTCCGTAAACTTAAAGAGAATCCAGCTGAAGAGCACCAGCAGAAACACCACCGGGGTCTTTACCGCCCCGGGCACCCGCGCCAGCTTTTCCCCCAGCAGGAAGCGCTCCAGCCCGATGAGCAGGCCGAAGTACAGCCCCCACAGGACGAAGTTCCAGCTGGCCCCGTGCCACAGGCCGGTGAGAAACCACACCACAAACAGGTTCAGGATCTGCCGGGGCACCGGGCACCGGTTGCCCCCCAGGGGGATGTACACATAGTCCCGGAAGAAGCTTCCCAGGGAGATGTGCCACCGCCGCCAGAACTCCCCGATGGACTGGGACAGGTAGGGATAGTTGAAGTTCTCCTTGTAGTGGAACCCGCACATGAGACCCATGCCGATGGCCATGTCCGAGTAGGCGGAGAAGTCCAGGTAAATCTGAAGGGTAAAGGCAAAGGCCGCCAGGAGAATGCCCAGGGCGGGCACTGCCGCCAGCTCCTCCGGCCCCACCTCAAAAAAGGCGTCGGCAATGGCGGCGCAGCCGTTGGCCAGGATGGCCTTCTTGGCCAGGCCAACAGTGAAGCGGCTGATGCCCCGGCTGATCTCTCCCAGGGTGGCCCGCCGGCGGATGATATCCTGGTGGATATCCTGGTACCGGACGATGGGACCGGCGATGCACTGGTGGAACAGGCTGGCGTAGAGCAGCAGCACCCAGTACTTCTCCTGGGCCCGGACCTGCCCCCGGTACACGTCCACCACATAGGATATGAGCTGGAAGGTGTAAAAAGAAATGCCGATGGGCAGAACGATGGTGGGGATGGTCTCCGGCACGCCGAACAGACTCTGGAACGTCCCCAGGAAAAAGCCCGTATACTTGAAAATACCCAGGATCACCAGGCACAAAGCCACGGTGAGGATCAGATACTGTTTCCTCCTCCGCCCCTCCTGGCTGCGCTGGATGCCCAGAGCACCCAGCCAGCAGATGAGGACCATCCCCAGCAGCAGGAACAGATACCTCGGGCCGGACCAGCTGTAAAAAATCAGGGAGAACACCAGCATAGCGATATTCTTCCCCCTGGCGGTTTTCAGCACCAGCTGTGAAATCAGGTTCGCGGTCAAAAAGAAGAACACGAACAGCATACTCGCAAAGACCATCTCAACACCCCGCACCGGGCAGGTCCGTTCCGGCCGCAAAAAATCCAGGCCAATGAGCCTGGATCGCCATGGGGACCTGCCGCGTTCCCTTCTCTCTCAAGAGTTATCTTACTCCCTTTTTCCTCTCAATTCAATAAAATTTGACAGCATTTGCGCACAAAATAACGCCCGCAATTTCCTCTGTTTTGTCTATAAGAAGCCATCCTCCGGCGGCCAGCGCAGGGGCATGAGCCAGGAAGAACTGAAGCACGGCGTGTTCGCAGTGCTGGACGAAACGTAATTGTATTCGCTCCCTTTCATCCAAAAAGGCCCTGCCGCAGTTCAGCTTGCGGCAGGGCCTTTCGTTCTGCTTTTTCCGGGATGGGGAAACGGGAATTACTGGGCTGCGTAGCTCACCAGGGTGCGGAAGAAGTTGAGGCAGGTGTCCAGGTCGCACAGGGCAGCCTCGGTGTCGCCCTCGTACAGAGCCAGAGCGCAGTCGTTTTCGGGATGGAACTGGACACCCAGGCAGAAGGTCTTGTCCTGACGCTCGATGGCCTCCACCAGCGTGACGTCGTTGAGGGTTGCGGTAGCCACCACAGTCAGGTTCGTACCTTCCACGCTGCCCACGTTCTGGTGGTGCCAGGAGGAGACGTTTTCCAGGGTGTCTGCGCCGACAATGTCGCCCAGCCACTTGGAGTTATCCAGAATGTCCACAGCGTGGCGTGCGTAGGTGCGGTTCTCCATGCCAGGCGCCATTCTGTGGCCACCATCGTAGACTTCTTCGTAGCCTTCCACGCCCTGGGCCTCATAATAATCGGGGAGATCCTGGATGAAGGTGCAGCCAGAGACGATGCCCATCATCTGCTCGCCGCGGCAGGCAGCCAGGGTGGGAATGTCGTTATCAATGCAGTAAGCCATGAGGGTATAGTCAGAGATATCGCGGGTGGCATTGATCTCCTCGCCGTTGTTGGCCAGGGCCACAGGCTCCGCATAGAGGGAGGGGCTGATGTCCTCGCCGCCGATGAAGAAGACGCCGTCGATGCCGTCCATAACCTCCTCCACATTGGTGGAAGCATAGTCACAGGCCTTCACCAGGTCTGCGTACTCCTGCAGGAGCATGCCGTTCTCGTCCACATATTCGGGCAGGATCACGCCGTTTTCGTCATAGCCCACAGAGGTGGTGGTAACCTGGGCCAGGTTGACGGCGACGCCGCCTGCTTCCTCAATCACAGCGGCATAACCCTCGTACTCGGCGATCACATCGGGGTCCTCGGTGTCGGTATAGGCCCAGGTGATGCCAATGACGGGAGCGTCAGCGGTCTCGGTCTCAGCTGCGGGTTCCTCCGCAGGGGCTTCTTCCTGGGCAGAGCCGCAGCTTGCCAGCGTCAGGCTGCAGGCCAGCGCCAGAAGCAGCGCCAGGGTTTTCTTGGTGTTGAACATGGGTATCGTCTCCTTCAGTTAAGATTGGGGTACCGACAGTTTAACAGAAAATTCATACATTGAAAACGCATGTTTTACACAAACATCAGAAGAATACTGTATAAAAATTCAAACAGTTTCCCTTGTGACGCCAGGAGGTCACCAAGCTATGCTCAGGGTTCCAGCGCGCGTTTCAGGATCTCCAGGCCCCGGTTCAGATGTTCAAGGGTAACCGGGGTAGAAAGCGCCACGCGTACATAAGCGGTTTTCTCCCGTTTGCCGGTCAGGAACCGGTCAGAGTGGTACACCCGGATGCCGTTTTCCTGAAGCTTCCCCTCTACCTCGGCCCCCGGGCGTTTGTCCGGAATGGGAAGCCAGCGGTAAAAGCTGAATGGGTTGCCGGTTTCCCTGCCCTCAGGAAAGACCGCCTCGAACCTGGCGTTGCGCTCCTGTGCCAGCTGCCGCTTGCGCCTGACAATCTCCGCCGCTTTCCCGGAGAGGATGGCTTCCGTGATGATTTCCACATCCAGGGATGATGTTTTCACATTCACATTGAAGATCGCTTTCTGAATGGCCTCCCGAAACCGGTCGGGATAGACCAGGTAGGCCACCCGCAGACCGGAGCAGATTGGCTTGGAGGTGCTGCTTAAGTAAATGGTCTGCTCCGGAACAAACCGCTGGATGGGCCCCTGATAGGCCGGCACCACCCCGGCGGTAAAGAAAACGTGGATATCGTCCTCAATGAGGATCATGCCGCTTTTGCGGATGACCTCCGCCAGCGCCTGTTTTCTCTCCTCGGAAATCACGGTGGTGGTGGGGTTGCAGCAGGACGGCATGAGAAAGACCCCCTGGATTCCGTTCAGCTTGTGCCGGGCTTCCAGCTCCTCCGCCAGCATCCCCTCCCCATCGCCGGGGATCGGAACCAGCTGAAGGTGGTACAGCTTAGCCAGCTCGATAAAGTTGGCGTAGGTATAAGTGTCAACGGCGATCCGGTCCCCCGGCTCAAACAGGGCCAGAAGGGTCAGGGCCAGACCGTTTTGTGTACCGGACACGATGGCCAGATGCTCCGGGTCCGTGTGAACGCCGACCCCCTCCAGCCAGTTGGCGCCGGCCGCTTTCTGGTGGGGCATCCCGGTTGGATGGGCAAAGTCCAGCAGTTCGGAAAGCTGCCGTTTTTTCACAACCGTTGAGATGGTGTCCGTAAGCATGTCATTGCATGACTCAAAGGAACTGACAAAGCCCAGGTCGATGGTTTCCTTCACCAGGTTCTCGGTAGATAACGTCACCGACTGGGCCGCGCTGGGCGCCACAAAGGTTCCGCTGCCAGTCACGGCATAGAGAAGTCCCTTTAATTCGCACAGCCGGTAGGCCCGCGTCACCGTTGTAAAATTGATGTCCAGAAAATCCGCCAGTTCTCTTTGGGGCGGCAGCTTTGTGCCAGGGCGCAGAAAGCCCCCGGCAATTTCTTTTTCCAGCTGATCGGCCAGCGAAAGGTAGATGGGCCGCTTTAACTGAGCCCGGTCAGGCTTCCAGGACATGGGATAATTCAGAAAGGAATTGATCGGCATCGGGTTTCTCCTCAACATTGTAATGCATACAATTATACCCTTGAATGTATGCAGAATCAATGATAGCATACAAAGAAAAACAGGACACCGATGAGACGAGGCGCCAGAACCTCGCTCATCCCAGACAGGAGCGACCACACATGACCCATTCCAGCACCCTGAACAAACGAACCACCTTACCGGCGAAAAAAGGCGTCACCCTCCGGTGGCTGCCCTGCGGGTTCATCCTTTTGCAGAGTATCCTTTACGGGATTGGCGACCCCATCTCCAAAGCCGCCTACGAAACGGTCCCGCTGTACTCCCTGCTCTCCGTTCGGTACCTGATTTCCTTTGTCTTTCTGGTTCTGCTCTTTCACAAGCGTATTCTTCAGGGGCTGCGGGCCTGCTCGGTGAAGGACTGGCTCCTGCCCAGTCTGTGCATTGCAGGCGGCTATGTGGTCTCCAACGCGGCCATCGTCCTCACCACCGCAACGGCCACCGCCTTTCTGCGGTCCCTGTCCACGGTGATGACCCCGCTGCTGGCCCTGGTGGTCTTTCGCCGGAAGTTCGGCCCCCGGCACATCCCCATCCTCCTGCTGGTGGTGGTGGGACTGTACCTTCTCTGCGGCCAGGGCGGTCTTTCCGGCTTCGGTCTGGGCGAGCTTTTCGGCCTGCTGTCTGCCCTTCTCCTGGCCGGCTCCCTGGTCTTTGGGGAAAAAGCGCTGAACAACGTGGACCCAGTCACCCTCACCACCGTCCAGGCGGGTATGTCAGCCCTGCTGGCCCTGGTCTTTACCTTCCTCTTTGAGGGCGGGATTCATCTGGGGTCCGCCGGGGGGACTGAGTGGGCCATTATCGTCTACATGGCCATCCTGTGCACCGTGGCCGGCTACCTGCTTCAGAACGCCGCTCTGGGGCATATCTCTTCCCGGACCGTGGCCCTTCTCCAGTGCACCGGTCCGGTGATGACCGCCCTGTTCTCCCGCCTGATTCTGGGGGAGACTCTCTCTCCGGCAGGGGTGCTGGGCGCCGGCATCCTTCTGGCCTGCGTGGCCGCGGAAACCCTGATGAAGGAAAACTGAGGGTCTTGCCAAAAGCCCGCTGAAGCCCTTTAAATCACACGGATCGTAGCACCCGGCACCAGGAGAGAGTCAAACACCCAATACCCGTCAATGTACTGGTAGTGAATATCATAAGGATCCCATAGGAGTTCCCCCTCCAGATATTCATAGAGGGTAATGGTATAGCAGGTGCTGCTGGTCTGCTGGATGGCCACCTCCACGATGTTGGGACCGCCGCCCCCTATGCCCTCCGTGGCGGACACATAAAGACTGCCGTTTGCTTCCAGCCAGCATTTATAGGAGATCACCTGCTCCGCCACGTCCGCGGTATAGTACTGCTTTGTCAAATCTCTGACATCCTGCAGGGAAGAAATGCCCGGGTAGATCACCCGCTCGTAGGTCCACTCCGAGCCGCCCAGATACTCCGCCAGCACCGTGTCGCCCTTGTCGGTGTAGATATTGTCATAGAACCAGTTCCAGGTGAAGTCCTCCGTCTCCTTCATCGCCTCCACGATCTCCTGGCTGCTCTTTTCCGCCTTCCCTTTATCCGGGAAGGTCTCCGCGTACCAGGCGTCATACTCCTCCTCCGTATACTCCAGCCGCTCAAAGGCGTCCTCCATGCGGGCCAGCGTCACGGTCCCGTTTTCAAGGAGCGGGGCGGCGTCTGTGCTGTTCAGATTCTTGATTTCCCGGTAAACCCGGTCGCCGCTGAACTGCAGGTTCATCGTCCCGGTGCAGTTGGGATCGTCCTCCCCCACAAAGTTAAGGGAAACGTAGCCGTCCTCCATCTCAGAAAGAGGAACGGCCCCGGTGAAGCGCTGAGAGCCGCCATCGGGCGCCGGCTGAACGGCCGTATAGCTGACTGTCATCGTTCCGTCGTCCACGGAAACCTCCATCACCTCGCCGCCGCTGATCCACCCGAATTCTTCCACGGCCCAGGTGCCGGCATAGCTTTCCGTTTCCTCTCCACAGCCTGCCGCCCCGAGCAGGCAGCACAAAAACAACGCGCTGAGCAAACCATTTCGTATCCTCATGGTTCCTGTTCTCCCTTCTTTGAATCCTTTACACTGTCAGGGCCCATAAACGCTTCGCAGAGCGCCAGGATCCTATCCTTCCATACAGCGCTCCGGACAGTTCCTCCCGGGAGAACCCTACACCCCGGAGGACCCGAACCGGAGGGATGAAGCCAGCCGGGGCAGCCGGGAGCACAGCGATCCCTCCCTTCAGGATGTTGCGCTGGTGTCCCGCCGCAGAAAACCGGGAATCCTACGACACGGTGTTTCTCGGCTACCTCATCTGGTGGGGCGCTGCCGCCTGGGTCCTTTGTCCTCAATCTTTGTTCGCCCGTTTGCCCGCCTGATCCAGCACCTTGCGATAGGCCATGAGCATGCCGTCGTTCAGTGTGCCGCCCATTTTGGCTTTCAGCTTCTTGCTGGACATCATGGCGCCTACAGCATACATGGCCAGCATTTTCGGCCACTGCTTCTGTGGAAAATCATACTGCTTGTGTTCCTTGTAGAATTTGTGGTCGGCCTTCATCATGCCCTGCATGAGCCAGATAAGATCCCGGAACACCTTCATGCCGCCGACGCCATAGAAATTCTGGGGCGGCAGATAGGCTTGCTCCAGAGCATAGGTCAGCCTGGCGCAGAGCCGGTCAATGGCCCCATCCGGATTTTTGGTGTCCGTGGCAATTCCCGCCAGGTAATTGGAGCCAACCTGTGCCCGCGCTTCGAGAACGGTTTTGAGATTGGACTCCCGGTCCAGATCGCCGCTGACAAGATAGCCCACCGGCATCCCGATTGTCACCGCGCGGTGCCCGTTGCAGAACTGCCGGTCGTCGTACATCTTGAACCGGGCGCCCATGGAGTGATCCCGGATGCGGAAGGCATAGACAATGGCGTCCGCGGTTTGAATCTCACGGCGCAGATAGTCATCAAAGTGATCCTTGTAAATACATTTGCCCGACCCCGCGCAGCTGAGGCAACCCAGACAGCCGCCCCGGAAGGGATAGTCCCGAATGTTGACCACCCGGGTCTTTCTGGGGAGAACCGCACAAAACCGGTCGATCATCTTTGGAAGCTGGCTGTCATGTCCCTCCAGATCCGCCACAATCACCACGTCCCCGGTCTTTTCCTCGGCAGACGCCTCCGGAACGCTGACGGGCAGAGACTCTGCCTTTCTCCTGCTTTCCGGGGCTTCCTCATAGATGCCGTTTTCCACCGACCAGCACAAAAAGCGGAAGAACGCCTCCGCTTCCTTCTGCCCCTTTTTCGTGGTCAGGTCCTCCATATCCGCAGACAGGCCGGGGATATACCGCAGCCCCAGATCGCCGCAGTTCTCCCGGATATAGCCATGGGCGGTCATGTCGTAGAAATGCTTGGAGGTGGACAGCTGGGTGGCATATTTCCCGGACAGCCGGACGCCTGACTGCTTTAACAGCTCAACAAACCGGTGAAGCTGGCTGGGCGCAAGAAACGTATAGACCGGGTAGGAAAACAGCAGAACCTCTGCCTTTTCAATGGCTTCTGCCGCAGGAGAAAAATCCTTTTCCAGCGCTTTGATGGTCTGCCCCACCGGAAGCACCGTGAAATGATGCTCCGGGTGGAGAATTTGCAGATAATTCACCGTCTGCAGGGTGACGGAGTGCTTTCCCTTGGGACTGCCGTTGATGACCAGAATTTCCATGGTGGTTTCTCCTTCTTTTCAGCAGCTCTGCCTGTTCGTTTGGTACGGAATGATTTTGGGGGATGGATTGTCCTCACAGGTCTTTCTCCCGTATAAAGTCCTGTTTCATTATAATTCACCCTGTGCAGATTTGCAATTCGGAGGTCTATCCTTCCGGCAGTTACGGTACCCTGACTTACCATTGCCGGTACTGGCCGGGACAAACGCAAGCGCCGCATGGCAAGAAGATCTTAACCATGCGGCGCTCTTTGTAACTTCACACCTTTTTATAGAGGGTATCCTCCACGCGCAGCGTGTCGACAATATCGGTGAACCAGCGCAGCTCACCCAAAAACTTCTGGCGCAGCGCTCCCACATCAGCATTGCTTTTCCCAAGCTCAAAGAAGTCGCGCCCGGTCTGGACCGCAACGTGCATCTTCCCATTCCGCAGGAAAGACAGATAGACTGTGCCGCCGCTCTTGTCCGCCATGGAGGAAATATATTCCATCATATGCGGTGTGAGGATATAGTACGCTTCCTGCGGATGATCCGCTTTGACACAGAAGCGCGTGCCAAACTGCTCGTTATCCATCGTGACATTGCTCTTCAGACTTCTGCGGGTTTTCTTTGTCCGCTCCGAGATATATACTTCGCCGGCAAGTTCCTTGCCAAAGTCGCAGGTAAGCCACTGCCCCTTAAATTGTGTATTTCTGGTCTTTTCTGTTTGTCCGGTTTCGTTGTCGGTGTACTCTGTCTCTTCGATCAGCTCGATGTCGCCCAGTTCAATGTTCAGCCCATTGTAGGCTGCCTTGATATGATCGCTGCCATCCGCGCAGTTATAGGAAAACGGAAACACCATGCTGCCAGGGTTAATTTTGCCCCACGGGTTATATTCCACAGCATCGCCCAGCGCCTCCTTCAGCACACTGCTGATGACATTGTCGCTGAGGATCTTTTTGAGCCTGCTGCTGTTCTTTTCCAGCTGGTATCCACCTACCAGCGCAAGCACAATAAAGACAATTCCCACAGGGATCAATCCTGTGATAAAGCCAAGGATCGCCGCCGCGCCGCAGCCGTAAGTCACAATCTTGGCAACCGTTGCCTTGCTGCGCAGGGATTGGAGCTCAGCCTCCAACTGCTCATTCGTCGTCATCTGCTTTTCTTCCACAATCATCGTTCCCTTTCCCATACTGATTCTTGATTAAAAAATTGAATCAAAAATCCCGTGTGCTATGCACACTGAACTAGTATCAGAACGACATTTTGACGTCCTCGCGCTTGCTTGCCTCCGCAACAAAGAATTCCTTCGGCTGGCGCGGACCCGCCAGAAGCTTGGCCGGGAACATGGCGATTGCCGTATTATAGGAAGTTACGCTGGTGTTATACAGCCGCCGCGCTGCCTGCAAATGCTCCTCTGCGTCGCGGATTCCCCGCTGGAGCTCCACAAAAACATCGCTGGAGCGCAGATCCGGATAGCCCTCTGCAACGGCGAAAAACTTCCCGCTCAGGGTGTCCATCTGCTGGGCCGCGGCGTTCATCTCAGCAACGCTCATGCCGCGGCGCAGCTCAACGACCTTGGCGAAGAGCTCGTTTTCATGGGCCATGTAGCCTTTGGCGGTGTCCAGCATTTTGGTGAGCATATCGCAGCGCTTGGTCAGCGCCACCTCCACGCCGGAAAGTCCCTCCTGCACACGGATTTCTTTTTTCTTGAAGCCATTGACCGTGCTGATACACCAGATGACAATGACCAGAACTACAACCAGAATAACAATTGCCGGAATCATAACTTCATCTTCCTTTCTCAATCCCACTCTGCAAAGCAGGTTCTGCGGAATGTCCCTGAAGGCACAGCCCGTTCCGGAGCCGCCGCGCTCAGCCTTTCAAAATCGGCCGCAGCGGGTCTTTTTCTTACTCGCCGTCATTCTCACTTGTCCCAGTTGTCCATCCAGTCCTCGCCCCAGTCTTCAGCCGGGTCATAGGGCTGCTCGGGGATCCAGCCGGCAGCGAAAAGCTGACCGTCGTCGCAGTAATACGCCAGGCCGTCATCCCGGAGCTCATAAGAATATCTGAGCCCGAATTTGCTCACCCCGTCAAAATACCACATGAATCCATCCGGGTCAATGAACTCCGCCTGGGAGAGGTCGGCATAGGCCTCGATATCCCCGTCGCGGTAGAACACGCCGTCCCAATAGCCGGCGTCGGTGTAGCGGTATTCATAGCCTGATCCCAGCAGCCTGAAGCTGTCGCCGTCGCTGCCGGGGCAGAGATAGGCCCGCTCCCCCTCGTCGTCCAGGTAATAACCCATGCCATCGTAATTGTTGCCGGCCGTCCCCCAGAAATAATAGTCCGGCGAGGCGGCAATATACTGGCCGCGGGAGGTGTCAATGACGATGGTTTCGCCCAGGGCATTCTGCCACACGCCGTCCCAGGTGCTGTCGTCCCATATCATGACATCCACTTCGTCGTTCCGGCTGAAGGTATAGCCAGAGAGGTCATAGCCCTCACTGTCACCATCCATGCTCGGCTGCATGATGCCGTCGTCGCGCAGGAAAAACTCGTAAAGGCCACCGTTGAATTCCATCGTCGGTATGCCGTCTTCCTCAAACAAAGCGCCCTGTCCGCTGCGGCCGGTGTATTCTTCCCAGAACGCGTAATATCCGCTTTCACTGTCTATGTAGAGAATGGTCGAGTTATCAATGCTCCACATCCCGTCGAGAAGCGCCCAGTCCGTGACAGGCTCCCTGTCGCTGGGCTGCGCAGCTTCTGGCGTTTCTGTAATTTCTGGCGTTTCTTCACCGCCGCAGGCCGTCAGGCCCAGGCAGAGAACCACTGCCAGCAGAAGCGCAAATCTCTTTTTCAACAGACGCATCATTCTTCTCTCCTTTCTTTTACCACTCTAACCGGTAAAACGTGAATGTATCGTCCCAGAGAAAAATGTCTTCATCCAGCTCATACACCCGGAAGCTCAGCTCGTCATACATGCCAGAATCCGCGTAAAAGACACCGCTTTCATCTTCGGAGCAGCAGAGGATGCCGTGGTCCATTTCCGTGGCTTCGGGGTCACCGGGTGTGCGCTCGTAGTAACGCCAGTATCCATCACTGTCGATTACAATGAAGATTTCCGCCGCAAGGTCGTTGTCGAGATACCAAGTCCCCCGGAAGTCCGAGATATCCCGGTGGTATACCCCGTAATCCCCGTTGTAATCGTAATCCTCATTATAATTGTAGTCCTCGTTATAATCGTAGTCCCCGTAGTAAGCAGAATCTCCATTTTCAGGTTCGCTGTCCCAGTACTCTTCCATCCAATTTCCAACGAAGTAGTCGAAGTAGCCGCAGCTGTCGATGTAAAGCCGGCCGTTCTCCAGCTCGACACTGCCGCCTTCTATGGCACCGCCCCGGCTGCTGCGGACACAGATGACTTCCCTCTCCGGGTCATACTGAAGGTCACCGTCGTCCCTCAGATCGCCGTTGATATAAAACAGCCAGTTGCCCTCCGCGTCAAACTCTATGATGCAGGCGCCATACAGGTTATCCCCGTCGCCCTGCCAGGTGCCCTCGTACACGCTGGGATCATATCCCGTGTCCTCATTGGCCGGAACATTACCGCCCGAACCGTTATCTCCCGAATCTCCACCGCAGGCCGTAAGGCTCAGACCCAGCAGCAGGGTCAGCGCCAGTAAAAAGCTGGTCAGTTTCTTTTTCATCATATTTCCTCCTTATCCTTTCTCAGGCTGGTTTAGACAGGTTCAAGCTTGCGAAAACGTCCTCACAAGCGGGCCGCAGCTCATCAGCCGAATCAATCGCAACGGAGAAGCCGTAGAGATACGTATAGAGATCTGTCTCCATGGCAAATACGGTCCATTCACGGGTGTCCTCGTTCTCGCCTGCGGTATAGGTCACCAGATATACAGGGAAGGTCATCTGCAAGGTGTACACATCACTTTTCTCAACGCTCACCAAGCGGTCGGCGTCCGCCTCCCCCAAGGCCAGGGCGCAGTCAGTCAGATAGGCCTCCGTATCCTCAGCCGAAAAATCCCGGGGCTGCGCCGTGTTGACCACCTTGATCAGCCCATCCTCCGCCATATCTGCGCAGTAATAGGTGCCGTCCTCGTTGGTTTGGGCTTGCAGGGCTTCCACATTGGCAAAGGGCAGCTCACCGGCCGTCAGCACCCAAGCCCCGTTCTCCTCGCCATAGTCACCCAGCTGAGATTCCTCCGGCTGAAACATAAACTGTCCGCTCTCCGCGTCCCAGTACCAGACCATCAGAAGCGCATAGCCGCCGTCATTGAACTGTATGGTCACGTCACTGTTGCCGTCGCCGTTCAGGTCATCAAAGTCGGTGCCCTGAAACGCCTCCCACGGGTCGCCCATAATGGTGACCGGATACTCCACATAGTCAAACAACGTCTGATCCTGTTCGTCGTAATAAAACGTTGCGTCCGTCTTATGGATGCACACCAGCACAAAGGTGTCCTCTCCGTCGCGGGTGATGGTACCGCCGTCGCGGGAAACGCCGGTCACGCGCCAGTCGTCGCCGCCAATGTCGTCGTCGGGGAAAAACGGATTGTCCACGAAGACGCCGCAGGCCGTCAGGCTCAGGCACATAGCCAGCGCCAATACAAGAGGCAAAATTTTCGTCCGGTCTTTCATCTTTTCTCTCCTTTTTCAGATAGCAGTCGGACAGAAATCAGCATCCGCGCATTTATGCAGGAGTTTTATTGATATATTGGATGAATCTTGCCATGTTTTCGTCCGCCGTATGTTCATATTCCGAGGAAAGGGGAATGTAAAAATAGGAGTCGTCCACCTCGGTCTGTCCGACAACATCCAGGCTTAGCCCGTCATCCCAGGTCACATCCACCAGCACGGGCTCACTGCCATCGCAGGGATAAATCACGTTCCACGCGTGGCTGCCTTCTTCCGTTTCGTTGCCCCACACCCATGCGCAGTTAATGCCGGCATACTGGCAGATCAGCGCAAACGCCCGGGCATACCCGGCGCAGACAGCGGTATCCTGATTCTCACCAAGCACATTGTATGCTTCCTGGAAGATTTCGTACCTTGTCTGGGTTACCGGAAGGTCCGGTTCATAGCCAATGGGGTTGTAGGTTACCTTACACGCTACATAGTCATGTACTTTTTTTGCGTATGCTCTTTCTTCGTCAAAGTCTGTAAAGCCGCCCTGGGGAGGGGGATTCTCCACAACATAGCTCCAGGCGCCCAGTCTGGCTTCCAGATCATACTCCGGTACGTCATACGCAAGCTTGACCTTACCGTATACGCTGTCCGGATTGCCGTCATCCTCCGTGTACATATCCCAGGGTTTGTACGCGCTGAACAGGTAGTAGGACATTGCTTCTGCACAGGCCTGCTCCAGCGCAACCCCGCTCAAACCATAGGACAGATCCCAGGACAGACGGCACTCGAATTCGGTTCTGCCCCAGAG
>JAEDJB010000180.1 GCA_016296565.1 Oscillospiraceae bacterium | reverse complement strand
GACACCCGCCCCAGGGGCAGCCGGGCCAGCAGCACCGCCAGGATCACCGGGCAGGCGGCCAGGCTCATGGACAGCAGGGCGGAAAAGAAGGTGTGCAGCCACACAGTCATGCCCTCACCCCCTTCGGCTGTCGGCGATGAGAGCCTCCAGGGCGGCCAGCTCCTCCTGGCTCAGGGGCTTTCGCCGGGTGAAGGCCGCCAGAAACCGGGGCAGGGAACCGCCGAAGGCCTCTTCCACAAAGGCCTCGCTCTGCCGGGCGGCAAACTCCTCCCGGGACAGGCGGCTGGTCACCAGGCCGTCCTTGTTCTCGAACAATCCTCGTTGGCACAGCCGGCGCAGGACCGTGTAGGTGGTGGATTTCTTCCAGTTCAGCGCCTTCTCGCACAGCTTCACCAGCTGGCCGGAGGGAATGGGCTCGTTGTCCCAGATGAGGCCGGCAAAGCGGGCCTCAATGGCTCCTAAGGTGTAGTCAGACATGGTCAGCGCTCCTTTCGGTCTATAGGTTGTCGTCTAATGGTAGTTTACCGCATATAAACCGATTTGTCAAGAGAAAAGACGATAAAAATAGACTCTGAGGCAACAAAACAGTCTCCGGAATTCCGGAGACTGTTTTTTCGTGCTCATTTGGCGTATTCCACGATCTTGACTTCCCGCAGCAGATGGACTTTGATCTGGCCGGGGTATTCCAGCTCGTTTTCGATGCGCTTGGCGATGTCCCGGGCCAGCAGGACCATTTCGTCCTCGCTGACCAGCTCGGGCTTGACGATGATGCGCACCTCGCGGCCAGCCTGGATGGCGTAGGACTTTTCCACACCGCGGAAGGAAGAGGTGACTTCCTCCAGCTTTTCCAGGCGCTTGATGTAGTTTTCCAGGTTTTCCCGCCGGGCGCCGGGTCGGGCGGCGGAAATGGCGTCGGCCGCCTGCACCAGGCAGGCGATGACGGTCTGCGGTTCTACGTCGTTATGGTGAGCGTGGATGGCATGGACCACGTCCTTGCTCTCCTTGTACTTCCGGGCCAGTTCCACGCCGATGGTGACGTGGGAGCCCTCCACCTCATGGTCCACAGCCTTGCCCAGGTCGTGAAGCAGGCCGGCCCGCTTGGCGGTGGCCACGTCCTCGCCGATCTCGGCGGCCATGAGGCCGGCCAGCTGGGCCACCTCGATGGAGTGGTTGTACACGTTCTGGCCGTAGCTGGTGCGGTATCTCATGCGGCCGATGAGCTTGATGAGCTCGGGGTGCAGGCCCATGACGTTGGTTTCCAGCACGGCCCGCTCGCCTTCGGCCTTGATGGTGGCGTCCACTTCCCGCTTGGCAATCTCCACCATTTCCTCGATGCGGGCGGGGTGGATGCGGCCGTCCAGGATGAGTTTTTCCAGGGCCAGCCGGGCGATTTCCCGGCGGACGGGGTCAAAACAGGAGACGGTGATGGCCTCCGGGGTGTCGTCGATGATCAGGTCCACGCCGGTGAGGGTTTCCAGGGTGCGGATGTTCCGGCCCTCCCGGCCGATGATCCGGCCCTTCATTTCGTCGTTGGGCAGGGGCACCACGGACACGGTGGCCTCGGCCACATGGTCAGCGGCGCAGCGCTGGATGGCAAGGCCGACGATTTCCTTGGCCTTGGCGTCGGCTTCTTCCTTGAATCGGGCTTCGATCTCCTTGATCTTCATGGCGGCCTCGTGGGTGCACTCGGTCTCCAGCTTGGCGATCAGGTAGGCCTTGGCTTCCTCTGCGGTGTAGCCGGAGATCCGTTCCAGGGTCTCCATCTGCTCCGCCTGGAGCTTGGCTACCTTTGCTCTGGACTCCTCCAGGTTTGCCAGACGGGCAGCGTAGGATTCCTCCTTCCGCTCCACGTTTTCCAGCTTCCGCTCCAGCGTCTCTTCCTTCTGCTGGAGACGGCGTTCCTGCTCCTGCAGCTCGGAGCGGCGTTCTTTCACTTCTCTCTCGTGGTTGGTTCGTTCCGCCAGAATTTTTTCCTTGGCTTCCACCAGGGCTTCTCGCTTCTTGTTTTCAGCGCTCTTGATGGCCTCGTTGATGATCCGCTTGGCTTCCTCTTCCGCGCTGATAATTTCCTTTTCCGCAACCTTCTTGCGGTAGAGCACGCCCAAGGGAGCACCTATCACAAACGCGACCACAAAAACGATCACGCCGGTCAGGATATAGGGCAGCATACTGTCGGGACACACCTCCATTTCTGTAAAATTTCGCATAAAATTGCGGGAACGCAAGTCCCGGCCCAAACCGGGCTGTCCCGCAGGAAGCGGACAGAGAAGGTCCCGGAGTCCCCGGCCAAGCCGGGGGCTTGCCTCTCTGTCCGCATATTTATACTGATTTTATTTTAATGGGCAATCCGCTCCCTGTCAAGAATATTTGTATACGGCGGGAAAATTCTTCCCCGAAAGTTGCGCCGCGGACCGATCCGGCCCCCGGCGCATAGGATGGAGAAACGAAAAAGGAGGTATCTGCCATGGAAGAAACACGGGAGGCCCAGCTCTGCGCGGGCATGCCGGAGGACCGGAAGGAGGTCTTTCAGCGGGTATGGAAGCGGGTGATGGAGGGCCGGGAGGACAGCTGCCCCATCACCTGGGAGAAGGACCAGCCGGCGCTGACTCCACCGTCCCGGGAGACGCCGCCGGGGCAGGCCGCCCTGCCCGCCGGGGCGGGGGAGCAGTGCCGGGATCATCCCCAGGGGGACTTTCCCGACCGGCGGGCCATGGGATTTCTGGGGGAAAACTGCCGGGACTGCGAACCCCTGCTCCAGGAGATGATCCGCCGGGAGATTTCGGACTGGAAGGAGTACCAGCTGCTGGCCCGGCGGACGGGAGGTGCCCCGGCCCGGGTGTTCCTGGCCATGGCCAGCGACGAAAAGCGCCACGCCAAGCGGCTCTCGGCGGCCTATTTTCTGATCTCCGGGGTCCGGTACTGGCCGGAAGGGGAGAACGCCGCCCCGCCCACGGCCTACTTAGGGGCTCTGCGCCGCCGGTTCGGCGTGGAGCAGGAGTCCATGGCCGCCTATCTGGCCGGGGCGGAGGCAACGGCAGACCCCTGCCTGCGGCAGCTCTTCCTGGAGCACGCCAGGGAGGAGTGGGACCACGCCTGTAAAATCCGCACCCTGGTGGAGCAGGTGTAA
>JAEDJB010000179.1 GCA_016296565.1 Oscillospiraceae bacterium | reverse complement strand
CAGCAGGCCCTGGCCCAGGACTTGTCCGCCCTCCTGGCCCGGGCGGAGGAGGAGCAGCTTCGCCTGGCGGAAGCCCGGGACGATCTGCTGGCCCAGGATCTGTTTCCGGACCCGGATCTTCTGTGACTATCCCTGTGATTTGACATCTTCCCTTCCTATGGTATAATAACTGTATCTGTCCATTCGTTCTTTGGCCCCTTCGCGGGCCTGGCATAAGAAAGGAATCCCTATGAAACGAATTGTATCCCTCCTGCTGGCCCTGACTCTGGCCTTGAGCCTGTCGGTCACCGCTCTGGCCGCCCAGCCGGGGCAGGACCAGAGCTCCGCCCAGCTGCTGTACAACTTAAATCTCTTCCGGGGCGTGGGCACCAACCCTGACGGCTCCGTGGACTTCGCCCTGGAGCGGGCTCCCACCCGGGCTGAGGCCGTCACCATGCTGGTCCGGCTGCTGGGCAAGGAGGAAGAGGCCCTCGCCAAGACCTGGTCCACCCCCTTCACTGACGTGCCTACCTGGGCCCAGCCCTATGTGGGCTACGCCAAGACCAATGGGCTGGCTTACGGCATCGATGCCACCCACTTCGGCTCCAGCAGCCAGGTGACCACCGCCCAGTACCTGACCTTCCTCCTCCGCGCCCTGGGCTATCAGGACGGCGTTGACTTCACCTGGAGCACCCCCTGGCTGCTCACCGACAAGCTGGGCATCACCGAGGGCGACTACACCGCCGGCACCAGCTTCCTCCGGGGAGACGCCGCGGTGGTCTCCGCCAACGCCCTGTACGCCCAGATGAAGGGCAGCGACCAGACCCTGCTCCAGTATCTGCTGAACAGCGGAGCCATCCAGAACAGCAATGTGGTGGTCTGGGACTATGACGCCGTTTCCTTCCAGGGGGATTTCGCCTCCTTCCTGTTCTACCCGGTGAAGGGCAGCTCCGCCACCTTTACCTCCTTTAAAATCGACAAGGTCACCGTCAACGGCCTGTCCTGCCAGACCCTCCAGGTGACCACCCCCGAAGGGGTGAGCAAATACCTGGCCTCCATCGGCTACAGCGCCGGGGGCTTCGGCTACATTGAGATCACCTATGACGAGGATGCCGCCACGGCCGCCGCCACCAGGACCTACACCGACGCCAACGGCAACACCTACCCCCTGCTGGGCTTCACCTTTACCTACACCGGCACCCAGGCCGACGGCACCACCGTCTCCGGGACCTTCACCGACTACTATTATATGGACGGCGACGAGGAGTAACCAGCAATGCGGGACGGATTCATCAAAATTGCTGCCGGTACCCCGGCCCTTAAAGTGGCGGACTGCACCTTCAATGCCCGGTCCTGCCTGGAACTGATCCGTCAGGGGGAGTCCCAGGGGGTCAAGGTTCTGTGCCTGCCTGAGCTGTGCCTCACGGGCTACACCTGCGGGGACCTGTTCCTCCAGGACGCCCTTCTGCAAGGGGCGGAGGACGCATTGGCGCGCCTGCTGGCGGAAACCGCCGGAACGGACATGCTCCTGGTTGTGGGTCTGCCGGTGCGGCACCGCTGCAAGCTCTTTAACTGCGCCGCCGTGCTGAACCGGGGACAGCTGCTGGGGCTGGTCCCCAAGCTCAACCTGCCCAACTACACCGAGTTTTACGAGGCCCGGTGGTTTGCCTCCGGCCGGGAGCTGGGAGAAGCCAATGTGCCCCTCACCTTCGCCGGGCAGAGCACCACCCTGTCCCCCAGCCTGCTCTTTTCCTGCGAGAGCCTCCCCGGGCTTACCGTAGGAATCGAGATCTGCGAGGATCTGTGGGTGGCGGACACCCCCTCCACCCGGCTGGCCCAGGGAGGTGCTACCCTGATTCTGAACCCCTCCGCCAGCGACGAGACTGTCTGCAAGGACGCCTACCGCCGGACCCTTCTCACCGCCACCTCCGGCCGCCTGGTCTGCGGCTATGTCTACGCCGACGCCGGCTGGGGGGAGTCCTCCACCGACCTGATCTACGCTGGGCACAGCCTGGTGGCGGAAAACGGCGTGATCCTGGCGGAACGCCGGTTCGAAACGGGGCTGACCCTCTCGGAGCTGGACCTGCAGAAGCTGGCCCATGAGCGCCAGCGCATGTCTACCTATCCGGCGGATTCCGCTCACTTTACCACGATCTCCTTTTCTCTGGAGACGGGAGAAACCGTCCTCACCCGGCCGGTGCCCAAGAATCCCTTCGTTCCCGCCGACCACGGGGACCGGGCCGCCCGGTGCCAGGAGATCCTGACCCTGGCCGCCCTGGGGCTGAAAAAGCGCCTGGCCCACACCGGGGCCAAGACCGCCGTGGTGGGCCTTTCCGGGGGGCTGGACTCCACCCTTGCCCTGCTGATCACCGCCCGGGCCTTCGACCTGCTGGGGCGGGACCGGAAGGACATCCTGTCGGTCACCATGCCCTGCTTCGGCACCACCAGCCGCACCAAATCCAACGCCGAGGTGCTGGCTGAACGGGTGGGGGCGACCTTAAAAATCATCGACATCGGCCCGGCGGTCCAGGTCCACTTCCGGGATATCGGCCAGGCCATGGACGATTTCTCTGTCACCTTTGAAAACGGCCAGGCCCGGGAGCGGACCCAGGTCCTCATGGACTTGGCCAACCAGACCGGCGGTCTGGTCATCGGCACCGGCGACTTAAGCGAGCTGGCCCTGGGCTGGGCCACCTACAACGGGGACCACATGTCCATGTACGCCGTGAACGCCGGCATCCCCAAGACCCTGGTGCGCCATCTGGTGGCCTTCGCCGCTGACGAGGCCCAGGCGCGGGACAGCCGCCTCACCGCCGTGCTGCGGGACATTCTGGACACCCCCGTCTCCCCGGAGCTGCTGCCCCCCAAGGAGGGGGAGATCGCCCAGAAAACCGAGGACCTGGTAGGCCCCTACGAGCTGCACGACTTCTTCCTGTACTACGCCGTCCGCTGGGGCTTTTCTCCCCGGAAGGTTTATCGGCTGGCCCGGTACGCCCTGGAGGATACCTACGACCGCGCCACGATTTTAACCTGGCTGAACAACTTCTACCGCCGGTTCTTCGCCCAGCAGTTCAAGCGCTCTTGCCTGCCGGACGGACCCAAGGTGGGTTCCGTCACCCTCTCCCCCAGAGGGGACTGGCGGATGCCCTCGGACGCCTCCGCCGCCCTGTGGCTGGCAGAGCTGGAGGAGCTGGA
>JAEDJB010000178.1 GCA_016296565.1 Oscillospiraceae bacterium | reverse complement strand
ATCGGCAGAAATATGCACAAAATTTTTCTGGTACTTATGCAGGAGAAACTATTGCTCTTTTCATGCAAACTATGTATAATAGGGGAAAACCCTGGCCAAAGGGGCCAGGAGCCGTGCAATTTTTACTTCATTTCCTCCAAAAACCCTTTGCACCAGAAAAAAAGGAGGCGTCCTATGCATCAAATCCCGGAAAAATGGCACGACGCGGCGATGGCCTTTTCCCTGGACCTGGCCAAAGGCAACGAAATTCTGCCCAAAAAGGTTTTGTCCCTGTTTGATAAGCACTTCGGCTTCCGGCGGAGCATTTTCCTGCCCGCCAGCTTCCCGGCCCTCCCCGGCAGCACTCCCCGCCGGCTGTGGAACCTGAACAGCTACATCACCTACGGCATCCGCTACGGCCCCATGTACGACTATAAGGAGCGGGTGTACAAGGACGATATCTTCCGCTACTCCAGCCTGCCCCCCCACCTGAAGGGACGCCGGGTGATCTACACCGACGACCTGATGCCCTTTGAGGAGTACGAGCGCACCCCCTACGGCATCCACATGGCGGGTGAGGACCTGTACTACCAGGCGGTGCTCTTCTTCTACCAGGGGGACCGGGTCATCGGCTCCATGGGCCTGTTCCGCTCCAAAGAGGAGGGGCCTTTCCTCCAGGAGGAGCGTAGCCTGCTGGAGTACCTGGCAGTGCTGGTGGAGGCCAACTACCAGAACTATCTCCGCCACAGCGGCGAGGGGCGCTTTCTGGACAGCTTCCACCTGTTCTTCCAGGACCTGAAGCAGGGGGCCATCCTGCTGAATCAGGACATGACCGTGGTTCAGTGCAACAGCGCCGCCAAGGAGATCAGCCAGATCTTCTGGGAGCAGTACCGCCACAACCAGGGCCACTTCCTCCGCAGCAACTACCAGGGGGACCCCCAGTTCCGGGAGGTTCAAACCATGATTAACGAAATCAGCGAGCGTCTGAGCACCCAGGGGGGCAGCAGCCAGAGCATCACCTCCCTGGCGGAGGACATCACCTTCTACCACACCACCTTCCTGTCCTCTTCCCCGGCGGGGCTGATCCAGACCTGGCACCTGATGCTGGTGACCTGCCAGACCAAGCAGATCCCCAAAAACCTGGACCACCCCTACAACAGCCTCACCCAGCAGGAACGGCGGATTGTCTACTACCTGGCCTCCGGCATGAAAAACGAGCAGATCGCCGAGGAACTGCACATCAGCATCTACACCGTACGCACCCACATCGCCAACATTTATAAAAAGTTTGAGGTCAGCAGCAAGGTGGATCTACTGATGCACTTACAGCCCATTTTAAAGGAACAGAGCGGACCGCAATAAAATAAGAGGAAAACCCGCTCCGGCTGCGGTTCCTTTTCAGCGCTCCCGAGGGGATGATCTCAGGGGAGCACCTCTCAGTCAGCTTCGCTGACAGCTCCCCTCTCAAGGGGAGCCTTTGGCTGCGGCAACCGACCACTGGATGGCGCGCCCAGCTGGTGGGCGCGCTTTTTGCCGGCGTTCCGGCAAAGGGCCGCAGGCCAGGCGTCCTACGCTCGCAGGCGGTAGCCCTCCTCGCTCTCCACAATCAGCGCCCGGTCCAGCAAATCATCCAGGGCCTGGCGCACCTGCTGGGCAGTAAGGCCCAAAGCGTTCTCCAGCTTCTCCGCCGTGGCGGTGACCTGATCGGTGAGATACTCCGCAATCTGCTGCCGGGTCACCTCCTCGCCGCTGAAGCTCCGCTGGGGCAGGGGCAGGGACAGGCTGGTGATCCCCGCCTTGAAGCCCTCGGACAGCACCGGGGCGCTCCACCCCTGCTGGGCCCAGACGGCATAGATGCCTTTCAGACCCTTGCCTGCCCCGGAGCCCAGCTTCACCAGGGAGAACAGCCGGGTGAGCACCACGTTTCTGGGGTCGGCGGTTCCTCCCGCCCGGGCCTCGTCAGGGGAGACCCGCAGCAGGCCCCCGTTGGTGACCTGGAGGGCGGTGTCCGTGCGCTGGATGGTAAGACCACCCCGGCTGAAGTAGTCCGCATGGAGAATGGCGTTGAGGACGGCCTCCCGCATGGCGGCAGCCAGCTCATCCCGGTTTTCCTCCGCCAGCAGGGAAGAGACGGCGGTGAGCCGCCGGGAGACCAGGGTGTAAAATTCAAACAGGTTTTCCGGGGGACCCGGCTGGCTGGTGGTCAGCCGGAAGCCGGTGTCCGTCTCCCGGTACTCCAGCTTCAGCTGGGGAAACACTTCTTTCAGAGCGCTCCGCCGCCCCAGCAGGAGCAGACCGGCCAGGGTGGGGTGCAGGCTCGTTCCATCCTTCCCCCGGCCCAGCACCCCGGCGGCGGGGAGAAACTGGTCGTCCGGGAGGAAATTCCAGGGGTGCTCCGGCCGGCGCATTGCCATGAGCAGCCGGAACTGGCGCAGGGTCTCCTGGGACAGGTCCTGAGGGGAGCGGCCCTCCAGCACAGCCAGGTCCGCCGGGGCGTCGTCCCGGTCCCGGAGCATGGCCCGGACCTCGTCGGCAGAGCAATGGTAGTCCCCCTCCCCGTCCCGGCGGTAGGAGCCGGTGAAGGGGCTGTCACCGATGTACACCGGCCGCTGGCGGCGGTTTGCCCGGGGCACGGAGATCACCAGGACCTCCTTGCCGTCGATGGTGTGCACCGCCACGTCCTCCTCCGAGAGCACATTGGCGCTGACCTTGGCCGGGTCCCGGACGGTGCGCCAAACGGTTTCCACATAGCCCTTGGCGTCAGGCACCCCGGTGACGGTGAGCTGCTTATCCCGGGATTCCTCCACCCCCAGCAGGATGAGGCCGCCGATGGTGTTGGCAAAGGCGGAGTAGGTCTCCCACAGGCTGTGGGGAAACCCGCCGGCGGCCTTCTTGGCCTCGATCCGGTTGTTCTCGTGGTAGCGCATGATGTTGTTCAGGTCGATCATGGGTTCTCGCCTCCTGGCCGGGGTTGGGGTAAAATTCTATGGGCTTATTATAGGAGACAGACTACCCCTTGTCAATCGAACCGGCGGACCCCGGATTTGGGGCAAAAACAAAAAAACGAGAAATTTTTTCAAAAAACTATTGACAAAAGCCGGGGGATGCGATAGAATAACACTCGTTCCGCAGGGAACACAAACTGAAAACGGACGATTAGCTCAGCTGGTATGAGCATCCGCTTGACGTGCGGGAGGTCACAGGTTCAAGTCCTGTATCGTCCACCAAAG
>JAEDJB010000030.1 GCA_016296565.1 Oscillospiraceae bacterium | reverse complement strand
CGGGTGCTGCTGTCGGACACACCCATTGTATGAAAAACCCCGGCGCTCCTGTGTGAGCGCCGGGGTTCGCTATTCTCTGGAAGCACAACTGGGCAATCCACGCCGTGTCGCCCTCTCCGTCTTCGGGCCTGCGGGCCCGAATCCACCTCCCCCAGAGGGGGAGGCAAGAGCGACTGGTTCAGTTAAAAATATCCCCGTTCTCCCGGAAGAGCTGCTCCACCCGCTGGCGGAGGGGGGTGTGGTTTTTCAGGTCCGGGTCCTGGGACAGGACCGCCCGGGCGGCGTCCTGGGCCTCGTGCAATAACCGCATGTCCCCTTCCAGACTGGCCAGCTTCAGCTGGGGCAGGCCGTGCTGCCGGGCGCCGAAAAAGTCGCCGGGGCCACGGAGCTTCAAATCCTCCTCGGCGATGGCGAAGCCGTCGGTGGTAGCGCAGAGGGTTTTCAGCCGCTTCCGGGTCTGCTCGTTCCGATTATCCGAGATCAGCACGCAGTAGGACTGGTGCTTTCCCCGGCCCACCCGGCCCCGGAGCTGGTGGAGCTGGCTGAGACCGAACCGGTCCGCGTCCTCCACGATCATGAGGGAGGCGTTGGGCACGTCCACCCCCACCTCGATCACCGTGGTGGACACCAGCACGTCGGTGCGCCCGGCGGCGAAGTCCTCCATCACCTGCTGCTTTTCCTTGGCCTTCAGCTTGCCGTGGACGATGGCCACCCGCAGGTCGGGGAACACCTCCCGCTGGAGCTGGCGGCCGTACTGTTCGGCGGCCTTCATGCCCGCCGGGTCCTCCTGGTCCACCGCCGGGCAGACCAGGTACACCTGCCGCCCCAGGCCCACCTGCTTGCGCACGAAGCCGTAGAGCCGCTGGCGCTTGTCCCCCCCGATGAGCATGGTGTCCACCGGGGTGCGCCCCGGGGGCAGCTGGTCGATCACCGACAGGTCCAGGTCCCCGTAGATCATGAGGGCCAGGGTCCGGGGGATGGGGGTGGCGGACATCACCAGCACGTGGGGGCGCTCCTCTCCCCCGCTTTTTGCGGAGAGAGCCGCCCGCTGGTCCACCCCGAACCGGTGCTGCTCGTCGGTGATTACCAGGGCCAGACGGCGGAAAGCAACCGGCTCGCTGAGCAGGGCATGGGTGCCTACGATGAGGTCAATCTCCCCCGCTGCCAGCTTCTCCCGGCAGGCCCGCTTCTGGGCGGCGGTCATGGAGCCGGTGAGAAGGGAAACCCGCATCCCCGTGTGCCCCAGCAGGTCGGAGAGGGTTTTCACATGCTGCTGGGCCAGCAGCTCCGTGGGGGCCATGAGGGCAGTCTGGCAGCCGTTGGCCCAGGCCAGATAGGCGCAGGCGGCGGCCACCACCGTCTTGCCCGAGCCCACGTCCCCCTGGAGCAGGCGGTTCATGGGGACGGGCTGCTTCAGGTCCGCCGCCGCCTCCCGGGCCGAGCGCAGCTGGGCCTCCGTCAGGGTGAAGGGCAGGCCGGAGAGGAAGGCGTCCAGGTCCTGGCGCAGGAAGGGGACGGCAGTCTGCTCTCCCCGGCGGCCCCGGATCAGGGTCAGCCCCAGGTTCAGGCAGAACAGCTCCTCAAACATCAGCCGCCGCCGGGCCTTGGCCAGGTCCTCCCAGGACTGGGGGAAGTGGATGGCCCGGTAGGAGAACTCCGCCGGGGCCAGCCGGTAGGTCCGGCGCAGGTCTTCCGGCAGGGTCTCCTGGATCTGGGGCACGCACTGGGCGGCCAGGCGCTGCCAGCTGGTCAGGCGCTTGGCGGTGATCCCGGCGGTGAGGGGGTAGACGGGAACGATGCCCCCGGTAACTCTCCCCTCCCCTTCCCTCTCGAAAACGGGGTTGATCATCTGGAGACGGCGGCCGGTCCCGGTGAGCTTGCCGTAAAAGCAGTAGGTCTCCCCGGGCGCCAGGGCGTTTCGGACGTAGCTCTGGTTAAAGAAGGTGACCTCCACCTGGCCGGTGCCATCCACCACACGGCCCTTGGTCAGCTCCATGCCCCGGCGGACGTAGCTGGTGCGGAAGGGCTCCGCCACCAAGGCGGAGAAGCACACCGGCTCCTCCAGGGGGCAGGCTGCGATGCTCTCCCGGAGGGTCCGGTCCTCGTAGTCCCGGGGGAAATAGGCCAGCAGGTCGGCAACGGTGCGCAGCCCCAGCTTGTCCAGGGCCTGCCCCCGGGCGGGACCCACCCCGGGCAAGGAGGTGAGAGGGGTGTGCAGGGTGAGTTTTTCCATGGGGCGGGCCTCCTTTCGGCTGGGTTCTTTTAAGAGTAGTGTACCACACTTTCCCGCCCTTCTCAACCGGCGCCGAAGAACAGGCGGACGGTGAGAGAGGCAAAAAAGAACCCGGCCAGGTCCGCGCACAGGGCGGCAGGGACGGCGTAGCGGGTCTTTTTGATCCCCGCCGCCCCGAAGTACACGGCGATGGTATAGAAGGTGGTCTCCGTGGACCCCAGCATCACCGCGGCGGTGCGGCCCACCAGGGAGTCCGGGCCATAGGTGGTGATAAGCTCCGACCCCACCCCCAAAGCGGCGCTGCCGCTGATGGGCCGCACCAGCATGAGGGCCACCGTCTCCGACGGGATGCCCAGGACATTCATCGCCGGGGAGAGCACCTGAGCCAGCAGCTCCAGCGCCCCCGAGGCCCGGAGCATGGCCACCACCGTCAGCAGGGTTACCAGGGCGGGGAGAATCTTCCACAGAATCTCCAGCCCCTTGGCCGCCCCCTGGAGCAGGGCGCTGTACACGTCCACCCGTTTCGCCATGCCGTAGCAGGACACCCCGGCGATGATCCCCGGCACCAGCAGATCCAGAAACAGCTTCATCCCGCCGCCCTCTCAGCTTCGCCAGAGGCGGGCGCAGAGCCTGGCCGCGGTGATCCCCGTGAGCACCGACAGCAGGGAGGTCACCCACACCGCCGGCAAAATGTCAAAGGGAGTCCGGCATCCGGCGGCCATGCGCACCGCCGCTACCGTGGTGGGAATCAGCTGGATGGAGGCGGTGTTGCACACCACCAGCATGCACAGGCTGTCCCCCGCCACCCCGGGGGTGCGGCGGCTCATCCGCCGGGCGGCCTCCAGCCCCAAAGGAGTGGCGGCGTTGCCCAGGCCCAGGAGGTTGGCCGACACGTTGGCGGCAATGGTGTCCATCACTCCCTGGTCCCTGGAAAAATCGGGAAAAAGCCGCCGGAGCACCGGGTGCAGCAGCCGTGCCAGCTTCTCCGCCAGCCCCGCCTGGCTCATCACCTCCATCACCCCCATCCACAGGCACAGCACCCCCGCCATGCTCAGCCCCAGCTGGATGGCCTGGGCCGCCCCGTCCAGGGCCGCCGCCGCCAGGGCCTCCCCCCGGCCGAAAGCCAGGGCGCACAGAAGGGAGATGGCCGTCATCCCCGTCCAAATCACCGTCATCGCCATGGGTCCGTCCTCCTTTGTTTCCAGCGTTTCTCTCCAAGCCTACGCGGGAAAACTGGAAAAAAGACCCCGCGATTCTCCCCCCTTTTTGTGGGCAACCGACATTTTTCGATTGACTTCTAAATACATTTTGTTATAATCAAGATGTTTCTATGAACTTTTCATAGAATTTGGCTTGTTTTTGTCGCCAGACCAGAGAACAAGGAAAGGGAAAAACAGCCAACCGGGAAAGGAAGTGCTTCACACAATGAAATCCACAGGAATTGTCCGCCGGGTAGACGAGCTGGGACGAATCGTTTTACCCATCGAACTGCGTCGCACACTTAACATCGCTGAAAAGGATTCTCTGGAGATTTACGTCGATGGGTCCTCCATCATGCTGAAAAAGTATCAGCCCGCCTGCATCTTCTGTGACAGCGCCAAGGATATCACCGTCTTCAAGGGCAAGAATATCTGCGCGCACTGCCTCAAAGAGTTGCTGCAGAAGTAATTTCTGCAACGTATCCTCCACACAATCAAAATCCGGGCACATCTCTTGGGGGAGATGTGCCCGGATTTTTTATCTGGAAATTCGACGCGGTTCGACAGTCTGTAGCACTATACCTTTTGTATTTGTCAGTTTTTGTTAGAAAAGGGATCTGTCCGCAGGTTCTCCTGGCTCCTTTTTTCCAGCTTTCCCTTACTTTCGGGACACCACCAGGTCGTACAGCGCCTTGCGGGACAGGCCGCAGGCAGCGGCCGCCTGCTTCACCGCGTCCCGGGTGGAGGCCCCTTCCGCCTGGAGCCGGGCCGCCATGGCCAGGCCGTCATCCAGGGTGTATGCTTCCACCTGGACGGGGGCCGCTCCCTCCACCACCAGCACGAACTCCCCCTTGGCGGGGTTCTGGGCGTAGTGCTCCGCCGCCTGGCCCAGGGTGGTCCGCCACACCTGCTCGTGGAGCTTGGTCAGTTCCCGGCAGAGGCTGATCCGCCGGTCCGGGCCGAAGGTCTCCTCCAGGTCCCGGAGGGTAGCGGAGAGCTTGTGGGGTGCCTCGTGAAAGACCATGGTGCGGGTCTCCTGCCGCAGAGAGTCCAAGTGGGTCCGGCGGTTTTTCTTGTTCATGGCCAGAAAGCCCTCAAAGGTAAACCGCCCGGTGGGCAGGCCGGACACCGCCAGGGCGCTGACCAAGGCGCAGGGGCCAGGGATGGGCACCACGGGGATGTCCTGGGCCGCGCACTGGGCCACCAGCTCCTCCCCGGGGTCGCTGATGGCAGGGGTGCCCGCGTCGGTGACCAGGGCGCAACTCTCCCCCGCCAGCAGGCGGCCGGTGAGCTCGTCCCCCCGGGTGTCCGCGTTGTGGCGGTGGTAGCTTACCATGGGCTTTTTGATGCCCAGGTGGTTCAGTAGCTTCACCGTCACCCGGGTGTCCTCGGCGGCGATAAAGTCCACCGTTTCCAGGGTCTCCGCCGCCCGGACGGAGAGATCCCCCAGGTTTCCGATGGGGGTGGCGACTAAATATAATGTACCTGCCATAGGGGCAGCCTCCTTAATCTTTATCAATTCATCGGTGCAGGGTCCTGCCAGGACCGCTGGGACGCCTTCCGGCGGAGGGCTGTTTATATCTCCTGATACTGCACCGGCAGAATGTCCAGGCCCGGGCCGCCGTCTTTGACGGACTCCACCAGCACGGCGTAAGGGGGCTTGCTCCGGTCGTAGGCCAGCAGCTGCATCCGCTTGGGGGTGAGCCTTGCCCGGTCCAGGGCGGCGAAGAGCTCTGCCAGCCGCTCGGGCCGGTAGACCAGGGCGAACCGTCCCCCCGTGCGGGTCAGGCGGCCCGCCGTCTGGCACAGCTCCTCCACGGAGCAGGTCTCGTCCATCCGGGCTTTTCCCCCGGACTTCCCCGAGCCTGCCCGGAAGTAGGGGGGGTTGGAGATCACCAGGTGGAACCGGTCCCCCGGAACCAGGGTCCGGTCCCGCAGGTCCCCGGTGAGCACCTGGCCGGACAGGCCGTTGGCCAGGAGATTGCGCCGGGCCAGCTCCGCCGCCTTGGGGTCCAGCTCAATGCCGGTGCGGGTTAAGCTTTCTTCCCGCTGGGACAACAGGAGCAGGAGGGTCCCCACCCCGCAGCCCAAGTCGCACACCTGCCAGCCCCGGCGCAAAGTGCAGAACCCGGACAGCAGCACGCTGTCCCGGCCCAGCTTGAAGCAGTCGTCCGACTGGGTCAGCCGGTAGCTGCCCAGGTATTCCGTGGATTCCATGGTCACTCCTCCAGCTGCTCTTCCAGGCGGTTCAGATGGGCCAGCAGCCACCGCACCGTCCGGCCGGTCATGCCCCAGATGAAGTGGCCCTGGTATTCGTAGATGGGCACGTCCATCCAGCCGCTGCGCCAGGGGTAATCGTGGGGAAAGCCGATCCGGTCATAGGGGAAGCTGTCGTCCACCTGAGCCCGGACCCGGTAGCGGTAGACCTCCTCCGGGTAGGTGCGCAGAAAGTCCAGGGGCACGAAAAAGACGTTCTTCACCTCCGCCTGGCTGGCCTTCAGATGGGCCGCTGCCGCCGGGCTGATTTTCCCCAGGAAGGGGTAGACCACCCGGTCGCTGATGTCCTGGATCACGTCCAGGGGGGCCAAAATCTCCACCTCCGACGGCGGGATGCCGATCTCCTCCCAGGTCTCCCGCAGGGCGGTGTCCACCGGGGTCTCTCCCGGCTCCCGCCGGCCGCCGGGAAAGCAGACCTCCCCCGGCTGGTGGCCCACCAGGGTCTCCGCTCGGGTTTCAAAGAGCAGGCAGAGCTTGCCCGCCTGCTCCACCAGGGGCACCAGGATGGCGTACTCCCCCACAGCCCCCTGGACGCCCAGCTCCCGGCTCTGGAAATAGGTTTTCATCTGGTCAATGGTCATGGCTCGGTCTCCTTATGATTCAGGGACGGTAAACTTGGCCAGGGGGTCCTCCTGGGTCCAGAGAACCACCCGCCCCTGGGCCAGGCTCTCCTTCACCCGGATCAGCCGCTGGTTCCGGCTGCCCCGGAAGCGAAGCTCATAGGACTTCTCCTGTTCCACAAAGGGCCCGTCCACCAGCACGTCGGTCTGCTCCAGCAGAGCCCGCCAGGCCGGGTCGTTTTTGGCCAGGATAGCCTCAAAGGTATAGCCCGAGTAAGTCCACACCGTCCAGCCGGCGGCATGGGCGGCCTGGGCAAGCCTGGCGCAGTCGGCAGCCTGGGCGAAGGGCTCACCCCCCGAAAGGGTCAGCCCCTCCACCAGGGGATTCTTGCCCATGAGGGCCATGAGCTCCTCCACCGGCACCTCCCGGCCCCCCTGAAAATCGTGGGTGTCCGGGTTGTGGCAGCCGGGGCAGTGGTGGGGGCACCCCTGGGTGAACACGGCCAGCCGCAGGCCGGGTCCGTCCACAATGGAGTCGTTGACTGTGTTGGCGATCCGCATATGCGCCGCCTCCTCACATTTGATATCATATATATTGAATAGAAGATTCGTATTATGATACCACACTTTGCCCCGGGAAACAACGGGATTCCCCGCAGGCAGAAAAAAACCGCCGCCTCGGATGAGGCGGCGGTGTATGTACCAGGGAAGGGTTTCTTACTTGGTGTAGTCATAGAAGCCCTTGCCGGACTTGCGGCCCAGACGGCCGGCCCGGTAGAGGACCTTGTACAGGTGAGCGGGACGATACTTGGAGTCGGCGGTCTCCTGATACAGGGACTCCATGACGTTGATCATCACGTCGATGCCGATGGCGTCAGCCAGCTTCAGGGGACCCATGGGCAGATTGTAGCCCAGCTCGCAGGCCTTGTCGATGTCCTCGTAGGAGCAGACGTTCTCGCCGGCCAGGATGGCGGCCTCGTTCATCATGGGGCACATAACCCGGTTGGCGATGAACATGGGCACGTCGGAAACGGTGACGAACTCCTTGCCGAAGCCCTTGGCGCAGGCCTTGCCGGTCTCGATGGTGTCCTCGGAGGTGTCATAGGCGTTGATGATCTCCACCAGCTTCATGGCGGGCACGGGGCTGAAGAAGTGCATACCCAGGAACTTCTCGGGGCGCTGGGAAGCGGCGGCCAGCTCGGTGATGGAGAGAGAGGAAGTGTTGGAGACGAAAATGGCCTCGGGCTTGATGACGGGAGCCATCTTGGCGAAGGCGTCCTTCTTCAGCTCCATGTCCTCAACCATTGCCTCAAAGACGATGTCCACGTCGGCCAGATCGTTCAGGTCGGTGGTGGTCTTCAGGTGGCCCAGCCAGCCCTCAGCCTGCTCAGCGGTGATCTTGCCCTTGCTGATCTTCTTGTCAAAGTTCTTCTTGATGCCGGCCAGACCCTTTTCCAGGGTGGGGGTTCTGTGGTTGTAGAGGACCACGTCGTAGCCGCCCTCCAGAGCAACCTGTGCGATGCCTCTGCCCATCATACCGGCGCCGTACACGCCAACAGTCTTAACTTCCATGATTTAGCAACTCCTTACAAAATACAATAGTGAATAAAAGTTCCCTCTTGGGAAGTATAATAACAGCCTTTCGGAAACGAGAGACTTTTTCATCGGAAAATAAAAACCGGCGGCGGAGCAGTTCGCAAATCCGCAAACCCCGCCATTTTCATCCGGACGCCCCCTATCTTACAGGAAGAACCCGGTTCCGTCAAGGGCTGATTTAAAAATTTTCACAATTTTTCCCCTCTTCTCCTGGATATCCATGGTATTTTTTACGGAAAATGCACCTTCCGTTCCCTTTCTTTCAAAAGGTATCTTTGGCGGCAGCACCGGAGATTCCCTCGTTTTTGTAGATTCTGTGCACTTCTTCCGGTCAATTTTTATAACATTTTGATAAGTTCCGCCACAGATTCCCTCGGAAAGAATAGTGTGGATTAAGTATATATACCTCCAAAAATAATCAATCTATGGCATGTGCCCTCTGTTTTCTTATGTTATAATACATCTGTAGAAGTTGCCCCGTAAGGAGAAATTGCCGCGGGCATTCTTCTCATGCCCAGGCAATGCGAAAAAACGCCTGTTATGTAAGAAATAATTCACAGGAGGAATACTATCATGGAATTCAAACTGAACGAAGACCAGCAGATGATCCACGACCTTGCCAAGGACTTTGCTGAGACTGTTCTGGCTCCCCGCATCGAAGAGATTGAAGAAGGCGAGATGGTCGAGGTCAGCAATGGCCAGAAGCATCCCCAGCTGCCCCACGACATTCACCAGCAGCTGGCTGAGTGCGGCTTCATCGGCATCAGCTTCCCCGAGGAGTATGACGGCCTGGGTATGGGCCACGTGGAGCAGGCCATCGTCATCAAGGAACTGAGCCGCGTTTCTCCCTCCGTCGGCAAGTGCCTGGACGTGTACATCCTGGGCCTGGAGGCTCTGGACCTGTATGCCAACCACGAGCAGAAGCTGAAGTATCTGGCTCCCTGCTGCCGCGGCGAGCAGACCGTCTCCTTCGCTTTCACCGAGCCCGAAACCGGTTCTGACCCCAAGATGCTGAAGACCCGTCTGGAGAAGCAGGCTGACGGCACCTACAAGCTGAACGGCGTGAAGCGCTTCATCTCCAACGCTGGTTATGACGGCCCCTGCGTTCTGTTCGCCCTGCTGAAGGACGAGGAGTCCGGCAAGGACCTGGTCACCGGCCTGGTCATTGACAAGTTCTGCGAAGGCTACTCCATCTCCTCTCCCTGGGAGAAGATCGGCTATCGCGGCTCCGAAGTCTATGATATCTTCATGGACGACATCGTTGTCACCGAGGACCAGTTCCTGGGCAAGCCCGGCGACGGCTTCACTCAGCTGCTGGGCACCACCGCTTATGGTAAGCTGGGCTTCACCGCCGTGTTCGTCGGCACCGCTCTGGGCGCTGCAGACATCGCTCTGAAGTACTGCCAGGAGAAGCTGCACCGCGGCAAGTCCATCACCAAGTTCCCCACCACTCAGCTGCGTCTGTCCACCATGCTGACCTATGCTCACACCGCTGAGCTGCTGCTGCTGGAAGCTGCTGACTACTGCGACCACAACCACTTCGAGCCCGACGACGTGCCCACCATGCGCGCTGTTCAGGCCCGTACCGCTCAGGCTAAGGGCTATGCCGCTGAGACCGCTACCAAGGTTGCTACCATGGCTGTCAACGCTATGGGCGCTTATGGTGTCTGCGACGAGTATCAGGCAGAGCGCTTCGTCCGCGACGCTGCTGTTGCTCCCAACATCGAGGGCTCCGGCGACATTCAGTACCTGATCCACGGCATGTATGTTGCTGCCAACGGCAACACCAACTAATCCTTTGCCGGGAATTTACTGATCTTTTTGATCGTCGCTTCCGTCAACCGGCCCGTATGGGCCGGTTGGCGTAGGTAAAATAGGTCCCATGGCCCCTTTAAAAGGCCAAATAATACTATGGAGGATTTTATCATGAAGCCTGTGTATCCCGCAGCCAGAGAGCTGCCCTCTTATGAGAATCTTCTGCTCGAGCTGGTCGAGCCCAACATTCTGAAGGTCACCCTGAACCGTCCCAAGGCTTACAACGCTCTGTCCCACGGCCTGGTCAGCGACCTGATCAACCTGTCCCAGTGGCTGGTCGACGAGTACTACAACATCCGCGTCGTCCTGCTGTATGGCGGCGACGAGGCCAAGGGCTTCTGCGCTGGTCTGGACGTCAAGCAGGGTCTGGACGAGTATGAGCAGACCGTCCCCGGTTTCTATCACTATCAGGTCAAGCTGGGTGAGCTGGAGTGGTACATCGCCAAGACTCCTCAGCCCTGGATCACCCTGATCGACAACGTTTCCGCTGGCGGCGGCTTCTCCCTGGCTATGTGCTCCGACATCCGTGTCTGCACCAAGACCGCTCGTTTCTCCTGCTTCTATGCTAACGTTGGTATCGGCGGCTGCGACATGTCCTCCTCCTACTTCCTGCCCCGTCTGATCGGCACCGGCCGTGCATACGAGATGATGCTGACCGGCAACTTCATCAGCGCTGACGAAGCTTGGAACCTGGGCCTGGTGTCCAAGGTTGTTGAGGATCGTGCTGCTCTGGTTCCCGCTGGCCTGGAGCTGGCCCGCGTGATCGCTGCCAAGGATCCCATGGCTGTCCGCCTGACCAAGGAAGCTATGCGTGCCAACGTCGACGCTGCTGGCTTCGACAACGCTCTGCAGGTTGAGAACCGCAACCAGACCCTGATGATCGCCCACAACGTCAACAAGGACGCTTCTCAGGATCCCATCGGCAAGTATTGGATTGAGGATCGTACCGATCCCATGAACCCCAAGGGTGCCAACTAATTTAAGTTTTTAACTTAAATACCAAGGCCTCCGGCTTCGGCCGGAGGCCTTTTTTCGCCTTCCGGGCTTGCGGCTTTTCCCCATTGGGGGTATAATAAAAACTGATTTTTATAATCTTCTGCGCCAAAAAAACACAAGGAGAGATTACCCCATGAAAAAACTCACCGCTCTGTGCCTGGCTCTGCTCATGGCCCTGACCCTGTGCGCCTGCGGCAGCTCCGCTGAAGAGAACCTGGGCAAGTACACCTGCACCTCCATCGTAATGGGAGACGTTGACCTGGGCGGCGGCGACGAATGGATCGAGCTGCAGGCCGACGGCAAGGCCGTCCTCTACATGATGAGCCAGACCTACAACGCCGAATACACCCTGGAGGGCTCCGCCTTCTCCCTGTCCTTAGACGGCCAGTCTGTGGCCTCCGGCACCCTGGAAAACAACACCATCCGGGTGGACCTGCAGGGTATGACCTGCGTCTTTGAAAAGCCCACTGAGGCCCAGTAATCCCGTTCCCCCAAAGGAAGCATCCCCATGAAAAAAGTTTCCCTTTTCCTGCTGACCCTGGCCGCCGCCCTTTTGCTGGCCGCCTGCGGCAGCACCGCCTCCCAGTCTGGGGACGCCGACTCCAGCGACCCCAACCTGGGCAAATATCTCTGCACATCCATGGAAATAGACGGCATGAGCCTGAACCCTGACGGCCAGTGGATTCAGCTGGCGTCCCAGGGCAGGGCCACCGTTTTTCTCAGCGAAGAGCCTGACGAGGGCCTGTGGTCCCTCTCCGGCACCACCTTCACCATGACCATGGGCGGCGAGACCGTGGCCACCGGCACCCTGGAGGGGGGGCGGCTCACCATCGACCTGATGGGCACCGCCTGCGTGTTCTGCAAGGAGGGCACCTTTGAGTCTGCCCAGGAATCAGACATCGTGTCCCCGGACCAGGCCGCCGGTGATGCTGAAACCGAGGCTGAGGCCATCCCGGACACTGCCCGTTTCTCCTGCGGCGGCCTGTACTCCGTCACCTACCCCACTGCCCTGCTCCACCCCGCCGAAGACGGGCTCACCGACCTGGTTTCCGACGACGGCCTGCAGGTCTGGGTCACCCGGCTGGACAGCAAGGACCAGGTCACTTCCTGGCAGGAGGTGGCCGAGGCCAGGAGCAACGGCCAGGACTGCCAGAATTTTGAGTCCTTCCAGCTCATTGCCGCCGGGTACGACGCCCAGGCCATCCTCTACCAGGGAGAGGACGGCTGGCACAGTGAGGTACTGGTGGCCTTCGGCAAGAATCTTGGCCGGGACGGCAAGGATTTCTACGCCGCCTGCCTGTACTTTGCCGGGAGTAGCCGGGAGGCGGTCTGGAACCAGGACGTCCAGGATATGGTTTCCAGCCTGCGTCTGGAAGCATAACCCCCGCCAAAAGGAGGCCTCTCTATGAAACACCGATCCCTCATTTCCCTTAGCCTGAGCCTGCTGCTGGCCCTGGGCCTCACCGCCTGCGGCGGGGAGGAGCCTCAGCCCAACCCGGAGCCTCAGCCGGACCCTGCTCCTGCCTCTGAGCCGGTCCAGGAGGCCCCTTCCCTCTCCCAACTCCGGGAGGAAGCCCAAAGCGCCGGGGCAGACGCCGCCATCGCCTTCCTGGGAAGCCTTTCTGAGGGGGAAGCCATGGCTGACTTCCTCTCCGGCTGCGACCTTCCGGAGGACTACCCCTTCCTGGGGGACATAGACGAGGCCCACACCGTGCGTGCCGCCGGGTACGAGGTCTACTGCCTGGTTCCCGTCCAGGCCGACGCCCCCCTCACCGTTCAGGCCTTTGTGATGGACGAGAGCAACCAGTACCTGGGGGAGGCCGGAGAAACCCTCTACGAAAGCCAGACCGGGGAGCCGGTGCTTCTGGTCTGCAACATCAGCGACATTATGCCCAACCTGCTGGTGACCCTCACAAGGGCCGACGGGCAGACCAGCTCCTTTAACCCCTTCCTGAGCCTGTGCGACGGCCGGGTGGACCTGCCGTCGGAGCCGGTTCTCTACGATTTCAGCCGGTATGACTCCATCGGTTACGGCAAGACCCAGGCAGACTTCCTGGGCGACTGGACCTCCGCAGAGCTGCCCGGCCAGCTGTCCTTCGCTGAGGACGGCACCATGACCTTCACCAGCGGCGGGGAGACCTTCAGCGGGACCTTCTACATCATCTCCGACAGCGCCACCGGCTCCTACCGTCCCGGAGACGTGCTCTTTGAGCTCACCGGAGACGCCCGCAGCGTCTGGGGCACCTTCGCCATCCAGCGGTCGGGGGACGCCATCACCGTCACCCACACCGCCGGCGACCCCCTCCTCTCCGGCTGGGAGAACGCCGCAATTTCCTTCACCCGCTGACCCAAGCCACAAAAAAATCCCCCGGACAGCTCGTCCGGGGGATTTTCTGTGGTTTCAGCTCTGGCAGCTGCCGCCGCAGGTGTGGTGGCCGCAGCCGAAGCCCACGTCGCCGCTGGGATGGTGGCTGCACAGGGCCTCCGTGTTGGACACCAGCTTGCCGTCCACAAAGTCCTGGACCGCCTGGTCCGCGTCCCCCACCACGCCGGGAATCACCGTGATCCCCAGCTCCGCCAGAGCAGACTGGGCTCCGGGGCCGATGCCCCCGCAGATCACCGCGCTGATGCCCAGCATCCGCAGAAAGCCCGCCAGAGCGCCGTGGCCCTGGCCGCCGGTGCTGGTGACCATGGAGAAGCCCACCTTCCCCTCGGGGGTGATGTCGTAGATTTTAAACTGAGAGGTCTTGCCAAAGTGCTGGAACACCTGGCCGTTGTCGTAGGTTACTGCAAGTTTCATAGAATCCTCCTTAGATACAGAATCCTTCTTAGATGAGCCCCAGCTTCTTTGCCTGGGCGGCGAGCTCGCCCCGGCAGTCGGGGTGGGCAATGTCGATGAGCGCTTTGGCCCGGTCCCGGACGGTCAGGTGCTTCAGATTCACCATGCCATACTCCGTCACCACATACTCCACGTCGGACCGGGGGGTGGTGACGATGGTGGCCGGGGGGAAATAGGGCACGATGCGGCTTTTTGGGGCACCGTCGGGGCTTGTCCCCAGGGTGGACTTGAAAGCCAGGAAGGACTTGCCCCCCTTGGCCATCTGGGCCCCCCGGACGTAATCCCCCTGGCCGCCGGTGCCACTGAACTGACGACCGCCCATCCCCTCCGCCGCCACCTGGCCGAAAAGGTCGATGGACATGGCGGTGTTGATGGAGATCATGTTGTCGTTTTTGGCGATGTTGATGGGGCTGTTCACCACCGGGAAGGGGGCAAAGTACATGTCCTCGTTGTGGTCCAGAAATTCGTACAGCTCTCTGGATCCGAAGGCAAAGCCCACCACGGTGCGGTGGGGGATGAACTTGGGCCGGCTGTTGTTGATGACCCCGGCCTTCATGAGGGCCATGATGGAGTCGGACATCATCTCCGTGTGGCAGCCCAGGTCGTTCTTGTCCATAAGTCCGTAGCCCACGGCGTTGGCCACCCCGCCGATGCCCAGCTGGATGCAGGCGCCGTCGGGGATCTGGTCCAGCAGGAACCGGGACATGGCGGCGGTCTCCTTGTCTGCCTCCATGGGGCCGCCAGGGACGGTCTCCTTCTCCACGTCCGCCCAGACCACGTACTTTGCCTGGGAGATATGGATTTTGGTCCGCTCCCCCGAAACGTAGGGGGCAAACCGGTTGATGTGCAGCACGATGTTATCCGTCTCCTCCTGGATGAAGGGGTGCATGCAGCAGCCGGAAGCACCGAAGCTCATGTACCCCTCCTCGTCGGGGAGGGACACGTCAAAAAAGGCGATGTCCGGGTGGAAGGTGTGGCGGCACCACTGGTCCACCTGGCCCAGATGAACGGAGGTGTAGTCCGCCCGGCCGGACCACAGGGCCCGGCGGTCCTCATACCCGACGAAGTAAGTGGAGATGTGGAAAGCGTCCGGGTTGGCGCAGTCCAGAAAGGACATGGGGGGAATGATGTTGGAGCAGCCGATGGTGACCCTCTCCAGCTCCTGGGACCGGGCGGCCAAGGCGTCGGCAACGGCCCGGGCGTAGCTGGTGCAGCAGCCGATGTACACGTTCTGGCCGCTCTGCACCAGGGCGGCCGCCTGATCGGCGGTGATGGTTTTGGCGTCAAACTCCTGTTTCAGCAAATCGTTCATGGCTTACCTCGGTTCCAGATGAAGGGTGATGGTGTCCAGCAGGTCCTGCAGGTCCCGGACAAACTGGGCGGTGTGCCAGCCGTCAGCGGCGGCGTGGGAGATGTTGATGGCCATGGCCATCCGGGTCTTGTCCCCCTCCCGGACCATCTGGCCGCAGGTAATCACCGGAAACAGGTTGGGCTGGCCACCGGACACCGTAGACGAGTAGCCGGTGAAGTCCAGCCAGGGGGCGCAGGAGATGCAGTAAAAGTTAGCGGGCTGGCCGGGCTTGGCCTTGATGCCGTGGTTGTCTCCGTAGGCCGCATGGTCCGCCTGGAAGTCATGGTAAAACTGGGAGAAGTCCTCGCTGTGCTCCGTCCACAGGTCGGAGAAGGTGTGGTCGTCCGGGTGGAAGATGGTGTAATTGGGGTGGAGCACGTCGTGGGTGCCGGGGTTGCCCTCCTGGTCCACCCCCATGCGGAAGGCCGGGTGGGACAGGATGGCATGGGACACGCACCAGATGAAGCTGGGGTAAAATTTCAGACCCTGGTCCCGGAGCATGGCCTGAAAGCGGGTCAGGTCCAGCTGGACGGTGACGGAGTAGCCGCAGGGCAGGATATTGCGGTAGTAGTGAAAATGCTCCCGTCGGGGCCAGGTGGACAGATCAATGGGGGTGAACATAGGGGGACCTCCTTTGTGGGATGGTTATGGCCGGGGGGCGGCGTCCTCCAGGGCGAGGCTGGCTTTCCGCACCCGCAGGGCCTCGGGCAGGATTCCCAGCAGGCTGCCGGTGAGGAACATGAGGATGCCCAGGATGATGGGGCTGGTGATGGCCTCCCCCAGCACCACCAGGGCCACGATGGGTGCCAGGATGGGTTTAAAGAAAAACACCAGGCTGCCGTGGGTGGCGCTGGTCTTTTCGATGGCCAGCATGTGGAACACATAGCCCGCAGCGCAGTTGACGATGCCGATGAACAGGAAGTAAGGCAGGGTGGTGAGGTTGATGCCCTGAAGGAAGGGAACGTCCTGGAAAAGCTCCAGCCCCACGGCCCCGAAAAAGGCCCGGCCCGGGCCGGTGTGGCCCAGCAGGAGGAGCAGGAACAGCTCCACCGCGCCGAAAAGAAAGCTGCAGCAGGTGACCACGATGCTGCCCACCTGGGCAGTCTTTTTCTTCCCCATCACCGCGTACAGGGCGAAGAAAAGGGCGGCCAGAATGGTGAGCAGGATGCTCTTGACGCTGAACTCGCCGCCGCCGAAGGGGTTCATGATGGCCAGAATCCCCAGGATCTCAAAGACCAGAGCCAGGATGTTGTTCCAGTGGATGGCCTCGTGGAGAATCAGGAAGGCCAGCATGGTAACGAAGATGGGATTGCCGGAGAAGATCACCGCCACGATGTTGGCCTGGCCGCAGGTGATGGCCAGCTGGTAGAACACCATGCCCAGAGGGACATTCAGCAGGCCGGTGAGGGCAAAGTACCGCAGGTCGGCGGCGGTGAGCCGCATCCCCCGCTTTTTCAGGGCATGGGCCGCCACAGGGATCAGGCACAGGCCACCCACCAGAAACCGCTCCATGGTGATCTGGAGGGGGTGGAAGGCCCCGGCCACGGCGGGGAGCTTGAGGAGAACCTCCATGGTGGAGAAAATCATGGTAGCCAGGGCGATGCACACACAGCCCAGGGCGAAATCACGGTTCAATGGAAACGCCTCCCAGAACAGAAAAATGGTAGACACACTGGTATT
>JAEDJB010000029.1 GCA_016296565.1 Oscillospiraceae bacterium | reverse complement strand
GTCCGGGAGCTGGCCTGGCGAAGCGCCTGGGCCCGGTCCGCAGCGGCCCGGTATTGCTCCAGCGCCTGCTGCCAGTCCTCCTCAAGGGTCTTGTGCCGGGCCAGCAGGTCCCGGAGCCTCTCCAGATCTTTGTTACGGCGGTCCAGGGTCTCACGCTGTCTTTGCAGCCCTTCCGCCCGCTGGTCCAGACCCTCCAGGCTGTCCCGGTCCCGGCGAAGGTCTGCCAACTGATGCTCCAGGTCCTGGGCCTGCTCCCGGGCTTCCCGGGCCGACTGCTCTGCCTGATCTTTGCGGCTTTGGGCGTCTTTGCGCTGGCGGTCCAGCTCCTCCCGCTGGTCATAGGCAGAGAGCTGTCCCTTGCGGGTTTCAATTTCTACCTGCAGAAACCGAAGAGGCTCTTCCTCCTGCCGGGCGGTCTCCCAGGTGTTCCTGAGCTCGTCAAGCCGGGCGATGAGCTCAGGCAGCTGCTGCCGGGCAGTTTCCCACTCCAGGCGGGTCCGGGCGATGCTCTCCTCCTGGCCGATCCGCCGGTCCAGGGTCTCCCCCTCCTGGCGCAGGGCCTGCTCCAGGAGGAGAGATTCCTCCAGCCCGGCGGCATCCTGCTCCAGGAAACGGTCAAGCAGGGGCAGGACCTCCTCCTTTTCCGCCGCTTCCTGCCAGGCCTCCAGGCTTTCCTCCGGGGGACGGACGCTGTCGATGTGCTGGCGGATGCTGCGGCTGAGGGTTTCATATGCCTCCTTCCCCTGGGCGGCCTCCCGCTTCAGGGCCTCCTGAAGCTGCTGGTAGGGGCCGGTGTGGAAAATCTCCCTGAAAATTTTGCTGCGCTCCTCAGTCTTGGCCAGCAGGAGATTCAGAAACTCCCCCTGGGCGATCATGGCCACCCGGGCAAACTGCGCCCGGTCCAGCCCGATTACGGCGCACACGGCCCGGGTCACCTCCCGGGTGCCGGTGACCGGCGGACGGCCGTCGGAATAGGTCAGCAGGGCGTCCGCCTTCTCCGTCACCAGCTTTTCTCCCCGCTTGGCTGGACGCAGGTACTCCGGGTTCCGCCGGACGGTGTATTCCTGGTGGCCGCACCGGAAGGTCAGCTCCACAAAGGTGGGGGTCCCCGGCTGGGCGTAGCTGCTGCGGAACATGGCCGCCTCCCGGTTGGAGCCGCTGGCCTCCCCGTACAGGGCGAAGGTGATGGCGTCAAACAGGCTGGTCTTCCCCGCCCCGGTGTCCCCGGTGATGAGGTACAGGTCCTTCTGGCCCAGCTGGGAAAAGTCCACCTCCACCTGGTCCCCGTAGGGGCCAAAGGCGGACAGGGTTAATTTCATGGGTCTCATGGCTCTCCCTCCCAGATTTCTTCCATCAGGCCGGTGAGCAGGGCCTCCTGCTCAGGGCGCATGGGCTGGTTGTTCTGCAGCTGGTAAAAGTCCCGGAAGAGCTCCAGGGGGGACTTCTCCTCCGGCTTTTCCACCCCCAGGACCTCCTGGCTGGTACGGGTGCGGAGATTGTCGTAGGTCAGCTTCATCAGGTTGGGATAGATGCTCCGCAGGCGGCCCATGGCCTCAGGTACGTCCTCCTCATCCGTCAGAATGATATGCAGATAGTCCTCTGTGTTGGCTCCTTCATAAAAGGACCGGGCGGTGACCTGCTCATAGCTGCCACGGATCTCTCGCATGTCCCGGAGAGGGTGCAGGGGCACCGTGCGCACGGAGACAATCCCCTTCTCCCCCAGCTCTACCAGGCAGGCGGATTTCTGGTGGCGGCTTTCGGAGAAGGAGTATTTTAACGGTGTGCCGCAGTACCGCAGGGTCTCCCGGCCGATGGTCTGGGGTCCGTGGAGATGCCCCAGAGCCACATAGTCAAAGGGCTGAAATATCTCCGCACTCACCTGGTCCAGGCCCCCTACGGACAGCTCCTCTGACTCGCAGGTGGTCCCGCCTACCACAAACTGGTGGGCCACCAGCACATTGCGCTGGGCTGGGTCAACGTTCCACTTCCGGATGGCCCACTCCACCGCCTGCTCATAGGTGGTCACCTCTGCCTCCGGATACACATGGCGGAGCCGGGCCGGCTTCAAATAGGGCAGCAGGTAGAGGTACACCGGACCGTGCTCGTCCCAGAGCACCTCCGGCTCCTCCGCCCCCTGGTAAAGAGCGGCCAGGTGAATCCCCTCCCCTGCCATGAGACGGGTGCCGAAACTCAGGCGCTCCGGGGAGTCGTGGTTGCCGCTGATGGCAAAGACGGGGATTTTCCGCTGGGCCAGGGCCGTGAGAAACCCGTCCAACAGGCTCACCGCCTCGGTGGGGGGCACCGGCTTGTCATACAGGTCCCCGGCCAGCAGAACCCCGTCCACCTGTTCCCGGACCGCCAGGTCCTCCAATTCCTTTAATATATAACGTTGGTCCTCCAGCATGGAAAACTCGTTGACCCGCTTTCCAATGTGCAGGTCCGACAGATGAAGCAGCTTCACAGACCTCCCCCTTTCTCCGAACGCCCTTGGGGCAAAAAAGAGAACCGCCGACTGCGGGCGGTCCTCTCAGAATCTATCCAATTCGGCCGCCTTACTTTGCGGCGATGACCTCAATCTCTACCAGGCCGTCCTTGGGCAGCCGTGCAACGGCGAAGCAGGAACGGGCAGGCTTATGGTCTCCGAAGTACTGGGCATAGATCTCGTTGAACAGGGAGAAATCCTCCATATTCGTCAGATAGCAGGTGGTCTTGACCACGTCATTGAGCGTAAGCCCGGCGGACTTCAGGACGGAGGTCAGGTTCTCCAGGGCCTGAACGGTCTGGGCGGCTAGACTGTGGGCCAGTGCGCCCGTATCGGGGATAATTCCCAGCTGGCCGGAGGTAAAGACGAATCCACCGGCCTCAATTGCCTGGGAATAGGGGCCGATGGCGGCGGGAGCTTTGTCAGTGTGCAGAATTTCCATGCTGGTACTTCCTTTCTTTTCAAAAAATAATTCCATATTATCTCATGCCATAAAAGTCTGTCAGGCTTTCAGGACATCTTCCAATGCTTGTTCCAGCTGGCGGGCCGCCTGCTGGATGGTTTGGCGGGGAGCCGCCAGGTTGAGACGGATGTGAACGTCCTCGTTCTTGTCCGGGTAGAACCAGTGGCCATAGTCCGGGGCAATCCGGCACTTCTCCTGGACGAATTCACGAAGCTGCGCCTGGGAGATCACGCCCTTGAAATCCACCCACATCAGATAGGTGCCCTCCAGTGGGGAAACGGTAACCCCCGGGAACCGGGACAGGGTGTCCTTCATGAGCTGGTAGTTGCCCTGGATTTCCTCCAAGACTGCGTCCAGCCAGGGACCGCCCTCGGAGAACGCGGCGGCAGCGGCCACATAGTCCAGGGTGCTGCCGGGTCCTGTGCCCAGCTCCTTTTCAAACTGGTCGAACTGGTCCCGCAGCTTCTTCTGGGGGATCACCAGGACGGAGTTTTTCATCCCCGCCAGGTTGAAGGTCTTGCTGGCAGAGAAGAAGGTGATGGGCTTGTCCTCCCCCTCCCACAGACTTGCAGCGGAGATGTGCGTGTGACCAGGCAGAATCAGGTCGTGGTGAATCTCATCCGCCACCACCTGGACGTGGTGCCGGCGGCAGCAGTTCAGCATCCCTGTAAGCTCCTCCCGGGTCCAGACCCGGCCTACCGGGTTGTGGGGGGAACAGAGGAGAAAGATCTTCACGTCATTGTCCCGAAGGGTTCGGTCAAAGTCCTCCAGGTCCACGGAGTAAACGCCGTTTTCCTCCCGCAGGGGGCAGCACACCAGCCGGCAGCCGGTGTGGCGGACCACCCGGAAGAAGGGGTAGTATACCGGAGTTTGAAGCAGGACGCCATCTCCCGGCTGGGTCAGGGCCCGGATCAGATGAAACAGGCCGGACACCACCCCGGAGGTATTGCGCAGCCAGCTGCGCTCCAGCTGGGTTCCGTGGCGGGTCTTTTCCCAGGAAAGGATGCTGTCATAATACTGGTCCGGAATCCGATAATAGCCAAAGGCCCCCTGGTCCACCGCCTGACGGAGCGCCTGGCGAACGCACTGGGGCGTCTTAAAGTCCATGTCCGCCACCCACAGGGGCAACAGATCCTCCTGGCCGAAGTTTTCCGGCAGGGCGTCCCACTTGACGCAGTCGGTATCCTTCCGGCTGAGGAGACTGATTTCTTGCAAAAGCGGAGACTGCATATCGGGTTCCTCGCACATCATTTTTTCAAATTGTACCCCACCTTTCCGGCTGATGCAAGGGACTTTGGGTTTTCCGGAAAAACCTTGGACAGGAAGCCAAAACCGCTTTGATTTCTCCCCCCGCCTTTTTTCATTCTGACGAGAAAAAAGCGGCGGTTTCTGGCAGGCTTTCCCTTGCCTGCCCCCTGCCCCCTGTGATACAATGACAGCAACAAGTTCTCTGGATTCCGGTGTTTCTATGAAAAACAAACGGCCGCAGAGGAAAGAATACTTTCATAAAGAACAGGAGTGATTTCCATGAAATATACCTTCGGCCTCATCGGCTCCGGCAACATGGGCGGCGCCATCGCCCGGGCTGTGAGCCAGACCCTCTCCGACGGCATTCTGGCGAACCGCAGCCCGGAAAAAGCCCAGGCCCTGGCTCAGGATCTGGGTTTTGCCGCCGGGACCAACCTGGAGGCCGCCCAGGAGAGCCGCTACCTCTTTCTGGGGGTCAAGCCCCACCTGATGGGCGGCATGCTGGAGACCATCCGCCCCACCCTGGCCGCCCGGGCGGAAAAGCCCGTGCTGGTGTCCATGGCGGCAGGGCTCACCATCGCCCAGCTTCAGGAGATGTCCGCGGCAGACTGCCCCATCATCCGCATCATGCCCAACACCCCCGTGGCTGTGGGCCAGGGCGTTGTTCTCTACGAGGCCAGCGCTCAGGTGTCCCAGGAGCAGCTGGAGGGCTTCCTGGGCATCATGGATAAGGCAGGCAGACTCTATCGGATTGAGGAATCTCTGATGGACGTGGGCGCCGCCGTGTCCGGCTGCGGCCCCGCCTACCTCTACCTGGTGCTGGACGCCATGGCCGACGGCGGCGTGGCCTGCGGCCTGTCCCGGCCCGACGCGGTGCAGTACGCCGCCCAGACCATGATCGGGGCTGCCCAGATGGTGCTGGAAACTGGCAAGCACCCCGACCAGCTGAAAAACGACGTGTGCAGCCCCGGAGGCTCTACCATCCAGGGGGTGCGCACCCTGGAGCAGCGGGCAGTCCGCGCCGCCTTCATGGACGCGGTTATCGCTGCCTGCGACAAGAACGCCGCTCTGGGCAAGTAATTTTCCCTGCCGTCATACGAAAAAACGCACCGTGGCAGTCACGGTGCGTTTTTGTTTTCTTGGGTTCCGGTAAGCTTCCGTCCGAGAGGGGACGACGCCAGCCAGCGGTTCCAGATGGTCACCGCCAGCACACCGCAGAGAACCCCTACCACCAGGCCCCCCAGCACGTCCGTGGGAAAGTGGACGTAGAGATACAGCCGGGAAAAGGCGATCAGTCCTGCCAGAACCAGCGCGGCCCAGCGGCCTTGCCACCGGGTGAGAAGCAGAACTGCAACCGCCGCAAAGGAGGCCGATGTGTGGCCTGAGGGAAAGGACGGGTCTCCGGGCGGCGGGATCAGAAGCTCCACCGCTTCGTTGAGGGCAAAGGGCCGGATCCGGCCCACCCCATTTTTTAAAATCAGGTTGCAAATAATCAGGCTGAGCAGCAGCGCCAACAGGACCTGAAAGCCTGTGGACTTTTGCCGCCGGCTCAGCACCAGAATGCCCAGCCCCAGCAGAATCCAGACCGCGCCGCTGTTTCCCAGCTGGGAAATGACCGGCATGACCGTATCCAGCCAGTCCGTATGGCAGTACTGGGCAATCCAGTCCAGGATGCTCAGCTCCGCCAAGGATAAGGAATTCATTCTGCTGCCCCTTTCTCCGTGCGGGTGTTGTTTCGTTATTGTAGCACGGAGCCGGGACCAGGGCAAGGGTTTCTTATGACAGGGCGTCGGGCAGGGACAGGATCTCCTCCGCCGTCTGCCGGGCAAGCTCTTCGGACAAAGAGAAATCCACGTGGGGGTGGTACAGAGCCTCCAGCTCATCGTGGCGGGCCTTGGCCTGGGCCAGATGGGTCACCGCCTCGTCCAGCAGCTCTTTGGCCACACGGTTGGACAGACGCAGAAAGCTTCTCCCCTCCTGCCAGGCCGCTTTCTCCACCAGGCTCTCCGTCCGGATGGTGCGGAATCCCTCCCGCCCCGTGGAACCGGTGACAAAGGCCAGGGAGAGAGCCGGAATCAGCAGATGCTCCAGCCGGCTGGGCCGCTCCGGGCTGGGGCAGGCAATCACGTCATAGCCCCGCTCCAAAAAGCCCTGCTCCAGAAGGCCGAGCAGCGGTCCGCTGAGCCCGCACCCATCCCGGATCTCGTAGCCCCGCTGACACAGCGTGGCGATGGTACCCTCCAACAGGATGCGTCCCTGACAGGTTACGCCGCTTAAGAAACGGCGGGTCCTGCGGCCGATCCCATCATCCTTTCCTTTCAGTTCCCGGGCCAGAATCCCCGCTGCCCGCTTCCGGACCTTGGCCATGGTCTCCTCCGTGTGGAGCGGCTGGCACCCCCGCCGCAGGCTCTCTTCCGCACCCCGGATGCAGCGGTAAGCCTGGGGATAGCAGGCCTGGTAGGCCTGGACGGCGACAATGATCTCCTCCCGCATCAGAAAGAGGGCCTTTCGGTCATAGCCTGCTCCCAGGTCAATGTAGTGGCCGGTGGCCCCGGTGTAAGCCGGGTCCAGCACATGGGGCGAGGTGCCGTCTGCCAAAGCGGCACCCTTTTGGGGAATGAAAATGCCGTCCAGAGAATCTGGGTCTCCGGAACAGCGGATATATTCCACGGAGTATCCCTCCGTCTCCATTTGCCGGGCTACCTGGCACATCAGCGTGGACTTGCCGCAGCCTGCACCGCCCTTCAGCACATAGAAGCCCTGGATCTGTTTCTGATCCACCCATTGTTCATACAAGGATACAAACCCTTCGGCAGAGTTTGCCCCCAGGAAAAACTGGACGCGTTGGGTCAAGTCTGACATAAGCTGTCCTCCCTTACACTCTATCCTTCTGAATCAGCTTATGCGCTCTCACCAGCTTCTGTCACAGCCAGTCTTCCACAATGTCCCGCAGGGCACAGGGAGTTACACCACCTCCGATCAGTCGTTCCGCCAGCTCTTGAATCCGATCCGGACGTACGGTCAGGTCCAACACTTCCTCACGTTCTCCTGTCTGTACGATCTCTACGCTGATCCCGTAGCTCTCACAGCATACAGGCGGAGGCGTAGTCCGGATCAAAAGCTGATACCGGCAAGTCAGTGGGTCTCCGGCCCACTCCGTCAAGTCTGCTTCACCAAGGAGTAGTTCGCGCATTTTTTATCTCCTCCGTTTTGCTTCTATTTTGTAACCCTTTGTATCTTTATTTTAACGTTAAGCAACTTAAATTAAAAGCATTTTCGCTCGCTGTATTTCGACGGCGTTTGACTTTTTCCTGTCGAAAGCGCAAAAAATGACAGGAAATTTCCGACAAATTCAGGGCTCACTGTCGAAAATTTCTTCCTTTTTTCACAGAAAACCCGGTTTGCAGCAGGAAATTCATGATTTCCCGGTAGGAATACAGATGAAAAAATTGGGCATTCCTGTCCTTGCCGGAGTTTTCCATAATTTTGTCCAAACTTTTCCGGAATTTCAGTTGACAAAGGCTGAGGAGTGTGATATTATAATTCTCGCATCTAACCGAGGCAAACGGAGAGATGTCCGAGCGGTTTAAGGAGCCGGTCTTGAAAACCGGTGACCCGAAAGGGCCGTGGGTTCGAATCCCACTCTCTCCGCCATTTTTATATTACCGTTAGATCCGGACTTGGAGAAGTACCCAAGTGGCCGAAGGGGCTCCCCTGCTAAGGGAGTAGGGCGTGTTGAGCGTCGCGAGAGTTCAAATCTCTCCTTCTCCGCCAAAAGACCAGAATTACCAGCCATGGTAATTCTGGTCTTTTTTGCTTCCGGATCTGAACCTCAGCACTTTCCGCGTGGAACTGTGCTTCCGCATGGTCCCATGTTTTCTGTTCTTTACTTCTGCGGAAAGAAGGGGTAGAATAAACCATCCGGGCAGAGAAATTTCAAAGCATAAAAAGGAAGGTTTCTGCCATGCTAAAGCTGTCTTTTTCATTGGGAGGTTAGAATGATGACGCCTGAAACATTATTGCAGGAGGCAGAAGCACTGCGGGATCAGCTGGTTTCCTCCCGCCGCACCCTGCACCAGAACGCGGAAACCGGCTTTGCGCTGGACCGGACCCTTTCCTTTGTAAAGCGGGAGCTGACTGCCATGGGCTACCAGCCCGAGGCCTGCGGACGGGCCGGCCTGGTGGCTCTGGCCGGGGGAAAACAGCCCGGCAAGGTCTTTCTCCTCCGGGCGGACATGGACGCCCTGCCCATCCAGGAGGAGTCCGGCGTGGACTTTGCCTGCCGGACCGGAAATATGCACGCCTGCGGCCACGACATGCACACCGCCATGCTCCTGGGGGCAGCCCGCCTGCTCAAGGAGCATGAGGACGAGATTCCGGGCACCGTAAAGCTGATGTTTCAGCCGTCAGAAGAGACCTTTGAGGGTTCCAGCGACATGATCCAGGCGGGACTTCTGGAAAACCCCAAGGTGGACGCAGCCCTGATGATCCACGTGATGGCAGCCATGCCCTTCCAGCCGGGCACCGTCATTGTCTCCGCCCCCGGGGTCAGCGCACCGGCGGCAGACTATTTTGAGATCAAGGTCCAGGGCAAGGGCTGCCACGGCTCCATGCCCAACACCGGGATCGACCCCCTCTCCGCCGCCGCCCACATTCTGCTGAGCCTTCAGGAGATTCACGCCAGAGAACTGGCCATGGGGGAACGGGCCGTGCTGACCATCGGTACCCTCCACGCCGGCACCACCGCCAACGCCATTCCGGACACCGCCGTGATGGGTGGAAGCCTCCGCACCTTTGATGAGGAGACCCGGGCTTTCATCAAGCAGCGTCTGACTGAAATTGCCCAGGGGGTTGCAGGCGCCTTCCGTGCGGAAGCCTCCGTCACCTTCGGCAGCGGCTGCCCCACTTTGGTCAACGACAAGGACTTGTCCCTCTGCTGCGAGGGCTATGTCAAGGAGCTGTTGGGCAGGCAGCGGGCCTTTTCCGTTGCTGAGCTGAACGCCATGAGCGGCGGCGGAACAGGGTCCAAAACTGCCGGGTCCGAGGATTTTGCCTATGTGAGCCAAAAGGTCCCCTCGGTCATGCTGGCCCTGGCCAGCGGCCAGCCGGAAAAGGGACACGGCTACCCCCAGCACCACCCCATGGTGACCTTCGACGAGGAGGCTCTCCCGGTGGGCTGCGCCGTATACGCTTACACCGCGCTGCGGTGGCTGGAGGATCACAAAGCGTGAGACCATACAACAAAAAAGTCTGTCATCAGCCGATGACAGACTTTTTTGCGCTTATAAGGGCCGGACGCCCCGCAGCTCGATGTATCCCCGCTCTCCCCGGGGCTCCAGCTGGATGCGGGGAACGGTGTCGTCCCACTGGTAGCCCAGGAAGGAAGGGTCATACCGGTCCATCCCGTGCTGGACGGCCAGGATGGCGCTGCTGTAGTCCTCCTCCCGGAAGGGTTCTCCCTGGAACATCAGGTATTCCGCCGGGGGCAGGGTGATGGTCTCAAACCCCTCCGGAACCACGCTGGGATCGTCTGCCGCCACCTCGACGCCCTGTACATAAACCGAGGTGTTGGGCCGCCGGTAGGCTTCCGGCAGCCACAGGCACACCGGCTCACCCTCCAGGGCATCCATGCTGGTGAGGATACCCCAGACGTCGCACCCCACCTCTTCACAGTAGGAAAAATAGTCCTCGGCGCGAATCCCCCGCTTGAGGGTCACCTTTCGCTCCGGCTTTCGGACCAGCCGCACAAACAGGCTTTGTAATTGTTCCATAGAAACAGTCTCCTTTCTTTGTTCCCGATACTGAACACCGTAAGGGATGAAGAGAGGAATGGGAACCTTTGTCCTGGCGTACTGGCCGGGGTTGCAGCCAAATTCCCGCTGAAAGGCCCGCTGGTAGCCGTCCACGCTGCCAAAGCCCAGGTCATAGGCCGCGTCGATCACCCGGCATCCCCCCTGCTTCAGCCGCACCGCCGAGCGGGACAGCCGCAGGCGGCGGATATACTCCGCCGGGGTCAGACCGGTGTACTGCTGAAACAAGCGGCGGGCGTGCCAGGGCGAAAAGTGGGACACCTGGGCAAGGGCCGCCGGGGTAATCTCCTGCTCCAGGTTTTCCTCGATGTACTCCTGCATCCGCTGGACTGCCAGGATCTGCTCCTTCATTCTCTCCCCTCCCAACGAAGCCCAGTTTATCAGGCTGGAGACAGAATCTCTCGACTTTCTTTGCCATTCATGCCGAAGTCAGCGCAGACGGGGTAGTTTCACCCTCCGTCTCCTGGCCAAAGCCATGAATTCCGCCCTCCCTGGCCTCGATCCGCAGGCTGCCCGAGGTGGTTTTCACCTGATACTGGTTCTGCCCGCTGCCGGAAAGGTAGCGGTCCCCTTCCTTGCGCATAGAAAGAGTGCTGTCAAAGCTGCCGCTCACCGTGCTGAACTCCACTGCGGCGTCGGCATTTTCCGGCAGGGATAAGGTCACCTCACCGGAGACGGTGCTGACCTCGCAGCTGCCGGAGGCGCCCTGCAGGTCCAGGGTGACATTGCCGCTGGTGGAATTCAGGTCTGTCTGACTGCACTGGGCGGCGGTAATCCGGGTGACGCCGGAGATGGTGGTCACATCCAGCTGGTCGGCGTATCCCAGGGTCAGGGTTACGTTGCCGGAGGTGGTGGCTGCCTTCACCTGCTTCGCGTCATCCAGGGCGGTCACCTCCACCGAGCCGGACACAGTGTTTACCTGGATGGTTTCCGTTCCCAGCAGCTGGGCCGTCAGATCGCCGGAGGTGGTGTCGCACTCCACCTCTTTGGCCTGCAGCGCCGGGGCATGGACCTCAGCGGAGGTGGTAGTCACCTGGACGGACTCCAGCACCAGGTCCTGGGGAAGGGTCACGGTCAGCGTCTTGTCCGGGATGTCCAGGGTCCAGCTGTTGACCGTGCAGAAGTCAATATACAGGGTATCCCCGTCCAGCCGCCAGCCCATGACAAAGTCGTCGGACAACGCTCTGTCCGCTGTTTCGCTGAAGGTCACCTGGTCTTCCGTACCCTGGCAGATTTCCACGCTGCCGGAGACCCACTGGATCTCCAGATTTTTAATGGGCTCTGTTACAGTACCGCCGCCGGCGGTGTATTGCTCGGCTGCGTTGTCCGAAAAAAGGGTCCCCCCGCCGCAGCCTGCCAGCATCAGAAAAGCCAGCGCCGCCAGGAGGCATACAAACATCTGTTTCATCGTCGTTCTCCTTTTCTTGGGTTCATCCGGGTTCCTGCAGGATTGATGAGAGAATAACAGGTTCCTGCTGGAACCGTCAAGAAAAAATGCGGAATTTATCACTCGACCATTGGGAAAGTCCTTGGGGCACAAGGGCTTTCCCTATCCGGCACAGCATCTCACGCCAGATAGTCGGTAATGCCCAGGCGGTTGCCGAAGGGATCCTCAAACTCCGCCGCCCAGCCGGTGCGGATTTTAAAAGGCTCGGACAGGAACACCAGCCCTTTTTCCCGCAGCTGCCGGAACGCGGCCCGGACGTCCTCCACCTCAAACCAGATGGTGGTTTTTGCGTCCGGGAACTTCTTCCGGTCCTTCAGGATGATCGCCGGTTCCTCCTGGCCCACCCGATAGGCCGCCATGCCGCTGTCCGGAAACTCAAATTTCGTCTCCAGTCCCAGAACTTCCCCATAAAAGGCTTTGGCCTGTTCCATGTCTTCCACAGGCAGGAAGAAATTATCATAGGTTTTCATTGGCTTTCCTCCTTTTATCCATTTGCCCGGGTTCCTTTGCCGCCCAGCACGTTCAGAAGCACGTAGACGGCGATGAGCACCAGGACCGCAATCCCCAGAATCAAATACATGGAGCCAAGGGACACCTGGTCCCCGAAGAAGTACAGATTGCAGTCCACAGAGTCCTTGATGGTTTCCACCACCTCCGTAGGAAAGCCCTGTTCCCCCATTTCCTCAAAGACGCCCCGCAGGACGTGGTTGCGCAGCAGAGAGGTGCCGTAGGTGCCGGGCAGGAGGGAGATCACCTTCTGCAAACCGTCGGAAAACTGGGAGATTGGCATGTACGCGCCGCAGACGAAGCCATAGCCCGCGCTGACGATGGTTCCCACCGCCGAAATCTGCCCCTGGCTGGAGAGGAAGTGGTTAATGATGCTGGACAGGGCCGTGCCGAAGAGCACCAGCAGGAACACATCCAGCACCAGCCGCAGCACATCCCCCGCCGTAAGGTACCAGCCGGACAACCCGATGTACACCAGGCAGATAGCGGTGGCCGCGTAACAGATGAGCAGGGTGGCCGCGGTGGCGGACAGGTAATAGCCCAGCGCCAGGGTGCTGGCGGGCACCGGGGAGATGGTTAAGTCCCGCCGGGCTCCGCTGACCTTATCCTGCACCATGAGCATGTTGGAGCAGAAGGCCACGGTGACGCAACACACCGCCAGCAGCGAGGAGGACAGCTCCCCGCTGACACAGCCGCCGATGAGCTTTTCCGGAACCACAGCGCCGGCGGCTTCCAGAGCGCTGACGAAAATATCCTCATAGATATTGCCCAGGAAGGTGCCGTACAGCACCAGCAGGATCAGAGGGGTGATGAGGGAGGTAAGAAACATGCCCTTGTCCTTGAAGAACAGCTTCATATCCCGTTTGACCAGAGCCTTCAGCGCACGCATTTCTCTTCGCCTCCCATCAGCTTCTTGCCTGTAACCGCCAGGAACACATCGTCCATTTTCCCCTTTGTGATCTCATAGTCCCGGAACAGCTCCGGGTTCCGGAGGATCATCTCTGTGGCCGCGGCGGTGTCCGGAACTGCCAGGCGGTAGGCGTCCCGCAGGGGCTGGCAGGGGCAGCCCAGATCCCGGACCTGCTCCTCCGTCACCCCGTAAAGGGTGATGAAGTCCCCGGTGTAGCTGTTTTTCAGGGCCAGAGGCGTGCCCTCGGCGGCGATCTTTCCGCTGTCCAGGATCACCACATAGTCTGCGTCGGCGGCCTCCTCCATGTAGTGGGTGGTGAGAAACACCGTCATGTGCTGCTCCTGCCGCAGACGGGCGATGGCGTCCCACAGGAGCTTCCGGGTCTGGGGGTCCAGGCCGGTGGTGGGCTCATCCAGAATGAGAAGCCGCGGCTGGTGCAGCAGCGCCCGGGCAATGTCTATCCGCCGCCGCTGGCCGCCGGAGAGCTTACCCACAGTGCGCTTGAGAAGATCTCCGAAGTCCAGCAATTCCGCCAGCTCCGCCAGCCGCGCCCGGAAGGCCTTGCCGGTGATGCCGTAGAGAGCGGCCCGGCTCTCCAGGTTGTCCTGCACGCTGAGGGCCTTGTCCAGCACGGAGTTCTGGAACACCACCCCCAAGCTGCGCTTCACCGCGTCCGGGTCCCGGTCCAGGTTCACGCCGCCGATGCGGACCGTTCCAGCGTCCTTGGCAAGCTGCCCGCACAGGATGGAGATGGTGGTGCTTTTCCCCGCGCCGTTGATCCCCAGAAAGGCAAAAAGCTCCCCTTCCCGGACCTGGAAGCTCAGATCCTGCACCGCGTGGACCGCTCCGAAGTGTTTGGAGAGATGTTCGATTTCAATGATGGGATGATTCATGGGCTTCCTCCTTTTCCCTCTCCCGCACAGGCTGACCGGAATACTCCCCGGCCTTTCCGGATTTGATCAGCAGCACCGCGGCGGCAAACACCTGGCCCAGCTTTTCCGAAATCTCCTCCTCGGTAAAAGTACACACCTTCATGGCGCACAGCGCGCCCAGGCCGAAGGTCTGCACCCACACCTGCTCAAACAGGAGCCGGGCCTCCTCCTCTGTCATGGCGTAGTCCCGTTGGATGACCGCCACGCAATCCTCCGCTATGCCCCCCAGCTTTCCCATGAGCTGGTCAAAGGTCTGCCGCTCCGGGTACGCCTGCATGAAAAGCAGCTTGTACAGCTCCGGCTTGTGGACGGCGCAGGACACCATCTGCATGCCCACCTGCTTAAAGGCGGGGGTGTATGACGCAAAGTCTTTGGCAGAGTCCTCAAACTCCCGCAGAGCCAGGTCCCGGGCCGCCTGCTTGACCTCCTCCATGCTTTTAAACACTGTGAAGATGGGCCGGGCGGAGGACCCCAGCCTGCTGCCAAGATTTCTGGCGGTCAGAGCCTCCACCCCGCCGGTCTTGATGATGTCCAGAGCGGCGGCGGCAATCTCCCGCCGGGTAAACTTCGGTTTTGGCGGCATAGACCCCACCCTTTCTAAAACACTGTTTTATAACCTTGTTTTATTATACTACCTTCCGCCCTCCCTTGTCAACACAGCAGAAAAATGCGCCCCAGCCGCCAGACGGCTGAAGCGCATAATGAGACTTCCGTTATGCCCCGTTGTCCTCCTGTTTCTCCTTGCTCTGCCCCGGCTGCTCCCCGGAAGAGGCCGTGCTCCGTTTGGTGAAAAAATAGGCAATGATAGCGCCGTAGGCCGTGCAGAACAGGCTCTGGGCCTCCGGATTTGGATTCACCGGCAGGAAAAGCTGGGCAATCAGCGCGGCCGTCATGGCCAGGGTGATCAGGCTTTTCATGTTGACCAGGCTGAGAAGATTCTTCACGGTTCCCCACCTCCTCCTCTTTTTCTATGCGGCGGCCCCAGGCCGGGTGCCTGCTCCCTCTGGGGAAGCACCTGCCCCTTTCCCAGGAACAGCTCGTTGAGGTAGGTTTCCTTCAGCCACACCGCCATGGCTTCCCGCTCCCGGAGGTTAAGCTGTTCGACAGACACCAGTTCCCCGTTTCTCCGGACAAAGCTCTCTGCATGAATTTCCCGTGCCAACACCATCCCCTCCCTGTGGAGTTTATGATGCTCGGCCCCGCTTTTTGCCGCGTTCTTTGCATAGAGTAAAGGGAAAGGAGGCCGTTTTATGGAAGAGATCTTTGCCGCCTGCTACATCCGGGTGTCCACCGAGGAGCAGACCGAATATTCCCCCGAAGCCCAGCGCCGGGCCCTGGAGCGCTATGCCAGCCAGCACAAGCTGTCCATCCGGCCGGAGCATGTGTACGTTGACGCCGGGATCTCCGGCCGCCGTGCTGAAACCCGCCCGGCCTTTATGGCCATGATCGCCGCCGCCAAGGAAAAGCCGCCCCCCTTTTCCGTCATCCTGGTCCACAGGTTTGACCGCTTCGCCCGCAGCCGGGAGGACAGCATCGTGTACAAATCCATGCTCCGCCGCCAGTGCGGAGTGCAGGTAGTCAGCATAACCGAGCATCTGGAGGACGACCGGATGGGCCTCATTCTGGAGGCCATGCTGGAGGCCATGGCAGAGTATTACTCCGTCAACCTGGCCGACGAGGTCCGCAAGGGCATGACAGAGAAGGCCCGGCGGGGCGAACTGCAAACCGCCCCGCCCTTTGGTTACCGGGTCCGGCACAACACCCTGGTCCCTGTGGAGCAGGAGGCACAAATCGTCCGGGAGATTTTCCGCCGGTTCCTGGCCGGGGCCTCCATCTCCTCCATCGCCCGCTGGACCCAGCACCTGGGGGCACGCACCCACCGGGGCAATCCCCTGGACGCCCGGCGGGTGCGGTACATCCTGGAAAACCCCACCTACATTGGGCAGCTTCGCTGGCAGCCCGGCAAGGGACAGGAAAACCGCCCGCCGCCCATTACGGCAGGCTCCCATCCGGCCCTTGTGGACCCGGAGGACTTTGAAGCCGCCGCTGCCCGCCTAAAGGACAACGCTGCCCGTTTCGGCCGTCACGCCCGGCCGGCGGGAGACCGGAAGCATTGGCTGGCCGGGCTGGTCCGCTGCGCCCGCTGCGGCGGCGGACTGGTCTTCTCCCAGCCCCGCTATCTGAAATGCGGGCGGTACGCCAAGGGGAAGTGCCCTGCTTCCCAGCATGTGCCAGTCCGGGAACTGGAGGAGGCCATCCTCACCCGGATACAGGGGGACGCGGCCTGCCGGACCCCCTTTCTGGTTCAGCCTGCCCCACAGAATGAGGACGAAAATCAGACCGCCCTTGCCCAGGAGCTGGCGGGACTGGAGCGGAAGCTGCTTCGCCTGCGGGAGGCCTACCTCTGCGGGGCAGACAGTCTCCAGGAATACAAAACCAAAAAGCAGGCCCTCAGCGCCAAGGCTGATCACCTGCGCCAGGAGCTGGCGCGTCCCTGCAAGGACAAGGAAGCCAGCCTTCAGGACCAGCTCTGTCAGGCTCTGATTACCCTGAGGGACCCCGCCGCCGGGACAGAAGAAAAATACCGGGCGGCCGCCCGGGTGCTGGAAACCTGCGTCTGGGATAAAGAAGCGGGGCGGGTGACCCTGATCTATCGCTTTGACCTGGGGCAGCACCCGATGTAAATCGGAGGCTATTGCACTCCGGTGGTCCCGACGGGGAGCTGGGCGCCTCCCTGCGGTATCTGTCCCAGCGCTACGCCATGCCCTACCCCCGGGTCCAGGGTCTGCTGACCGACATTGGTACGGAAGAACTAG
>JAEDJB010000177.1 GCA_016296565.1 Oscillospiraceae bacterium | reverse complement strand
CTGGATCATCGCAGCACAAAAAACTTTTCCCTCTCTTCAAAAAAGTTGTTGACAACATCCCCGGATCGTGCTATTATAGGCGAGCAGTCGATCGACGGCGAACATGCGCGAGTGGTGGAATTGGCAGACTCGCTAGATTCAGGTTCTAGTGTGCAATACGCACGTGCGGGTTCAAGTCCCGCCTCGCGCACCAAAAATCCGAAGCCTTTGGGCTTCGGATTTTTTCGTTGCACTTTGTCTATGAGTATGGTAAAATTGTTCGATAAAAACACCCCCGGAGGTGTCTTCCCATGCTGCAAAAGAACGTGTTGGAATATCTGGAGCACTCCGCCGCCCGCTTCCCGGACAAAACCGCCTTCTCCGACGAGACGGAGTCCTTCTCCTTCTCCCGGATGCTGGCCTGCGCCCGGAGCCTGGGCACTGCTCTGGCCGGTCTCAGCCCCCGGCACAACGGGCCGGTGGCGGTGCTGGTGGATCACAGCGCAGCCAACCTGACCGCGTTCATGGGGGTGCTGTACGCCGGAAACTTCTACGTCCCCGTGGACAGCCAGATGCCCCTGCCCCGGATGCAGACCATTCTGGAGACCCTGGACCCGGTGGCCCTGGTCTATACCGCCGGCACCCGGGAGACTGCCCAGGCCCTTTCCGCCTTCTGCCCTCTGCTGCTGGACAGCGACGGCTTTTCCTGCCCGGCAGACGAGGCTCTGCTGGCTGCCCGCAGGGCCAGGGTTCTGGACATTGACCCGGTGTACGCCATCTTCACCTCCGGCTCCACCGGCGCCCCCAAGGGCATCGTCATCTGCCACCGGAGCGTCATCGACTTTGTGGAGTGGATGGCAGAGGCCTGCGGCTTTACTGAACATGACATTATGGGCAACCAGGCCCCTTTCTACTTTGACCTGTCGGTGAAGGATATCTACCTCACCCTCAAGTGCGGGGCTACCACCCACATCATCCCCAAGAAGGACTTTCTTTTCCCCACCCTCCTCATCGACTTTCTGGAGGAAAAGAAGGTCACCGCTTTGGTCTGGGCCACCTCGGCCTTCCACCTGGTGGCCAACTCCGGCGTGCTGGAGAAGAAGGTCCCCACCCACCTGCGCACCGCCATTTTAGGCGGGGAGGCCCTCCAGGCCAAGCAGCTGAACATCTGGCGGCGGGCTTTGCCCGACGTTCAATACATTAACCTCTACGGCCCCACGGAGGTCACCGTGGACTGCACCTGGTACCCTATCCACCGGGCTTTTGCCGACACAGAGATGATCCCCATCGGCACCGCCTGCGCCAACAAGGAGGTCTTTCTCCTGGGAGAGGACCTGCAGCCCGTTCCCCCCGGCCAGCCCGGGGAGATCTGCGTCCGTGGCATGGGCCTGGCCCGGGGCTACTTCGGCCAGTGGGACAAGACCAACGCCGCCTTTATCCAGGACCCCAGAAACCCCCACTATCCCGACCTCATCTATCGCACCGGCGACGTGGCGGTGATGGACGAGGAGGGGCTTCTCACCTTCCTCACCCGGCGGGACGGCCAGATCAAGCACATGGGCTACCGCATTGAGCTGGGAGAGATTGAAACCGGGCTCAACAGCATCCCCTCCATCCGGGAGGTGGCCTGCCTCTTCGACCGGGAGCGGGACCGCATCCACTGCGTCTACACCGGCAGTGAGGACAGCAAGGCCATCGCCAAGACCGCCCGGGCCATTCTGCCCCGGTACATGGTGCCCAACATCTATCACCAGCTGGAGACCATGCCCCGCAACCCCAACGGCAAGATTGACCGGCCCAGGCTGGCAGAGGAGTTCCTCCATGGAAAGAATTGACCGCTATGACGCGCTGGCTGAGCTGGCCTCCCGGCACATGACCAAGGGGGTCCGGGCCAACACCCTGGTGAGCCAGGCCGAATATGGCCCGGCGGCAGAGTCCGGCGGCTTACTGGCCCAGGAAACCCCGGCGGGGCTGCTCATCGCCCGGGACCGGGGGGATCATCACCGGCTGAACTTCTATTTAAGCGACCTGACCGTTCCCCTGGGGATAGACCTGCCCGCCCCTGCGGTGACCGAGGTGGCCTTCCGCCCCCGGGACGCCGGGCTTCAGGAGACGGTTCCCTACTTACAGAGCCAGGGCTTTGCCCTTCTCTTCTGGCGCATCCGCATGTCCCGCCCGGCGGGACTGCCGGAGCCCCCGGCCCTGCCGGTGCGGACCGCTGAACCGACGGAGAACCAGGCCGTGCTGGCCTTTCTTCGGGAGAATTTCTCCCCTCTCACTGGTTGCCTGCCCAATGAGGCGGAGCTGGCCGAAGGGCTGGCCCAGGGCCAGGTGCTGGTGCTGGAGGAAGCGGGAGAGCTCACCGGCCTGCTTCATTTTTCCCAGGACGGCAAGAGCGGCGAGATCCGCCACCTGGCTGTCCGGGCGGACCGCCGGGGCCAGGGATTGACGCGGCCCCTGATCGCGGCCTTCCTCCAGGCCGCCGGCGGAGCCAAAAGCACCGTCTGGCTCCGGGAGGACTTTCCCGCCGCCCGGGCTGCCTACGAAACCATGGGGTTTGTCCCCGACGGCCGGAGATCCGCTGTTTTGTGCTATGACCCCGAGTGATACCAAAGAAAGAAGGATATTGACAATGCTGGAAGAACTGTTGGAAATTTTGACCGAAGCGGTCCCCGGCGTGGACTTTGAAACCGAAACCGCCCTGGTGGACGACGAAATTCTGGAGTCCCTGGACATCGTCACCATCGTCTCTGAGATCAAGGAGGCCTTCGACGTGGAGATTTCCGTGGACGACCTGGTGCCGGAAAACTTCAACTCCGTGCAGGCCATGCTGGCCCTTATTGAGGCCCGGAAGGAATAACCCATGTCCTTTACCTCCCTCTCCTTCCTCCTGCTGGTGGGCGGAGCGGTGCTGGCCTACTACATCCTGCCCAAGCGCTGCCAGTGGGTGGTCCTGCTGGCAGTGAGCATGGTGTTCTACTGGGTGGGCGGCGGCAAGACCATTCTCTATGTGTTCTACACTGCCGCCACCGTCTACGCCGCCACCCTGCTTCTGGGGCACTTCAACGCCCTCAAGAACGCCGCCCCCAAGGAGGAAAAGAAGGCTGTCGCCGCCAAATACAAACCCTATCGCCGGGCTGTGGTGCTGGCCGCCTGCCTGGCGAATTTTGTTCTGCTGTATGTGCTGAAATACTGGAACTTCACCGCCGGGCTCCTTCAGCCTCTGGCGGACCGGTTGTCTCCCGGAGCACAGATTCCCCTGTCGGAGCTGGTGCTCCCTCTTGGCGTGTCCTTCTTTATGTTCCAGTCGGT
>JAEDJB010000028.1 GCA_016296565.1 Oscillospiraceae bacterium | reverse complement strand
TGGTGCTTGGGCTCAAAGTCAAACTTGTGGGGCTCGCCGAAGTAGCGCAGGGGCTCGTTGTTCTCCTTGCCGCCGGGCTTCAGGTCGTCGTCGGGCAGGTTGGGCAGGGAGAGCATCAGGGTGCGGTACTCCGCCTCCACGGTGCGCAGCTTCTCGTCGCTCTCGGCGATCTCTGCCTTCAGCTCGCCCATGCGCTTGAACACAGGAGCGGTGTCCTCTCCGGCCTTCTTCAGCTGGGGAATGGTCTTGGAGACCTTGTTCTGCTCCGCCTTCATCTGCTCGGTGGCAAAGATGATGTCCCGGCGGACCTTGTCCAGCTCCAGGATGCGGTCCACCTCGGCGTCGCAGTTCACTTCCTTGGCCCGGAGACCAGCCTTGACTTTGTCAGGATCTTCCTTGATGCGTTTGATATCCAGCATGGTGTATCACCTCATACATAAAATTCCAGGGATTCTCTTTTTCTCTTGTTTCACGTGAAACATGCTCTTAATAGAGCATGGCGTAAATGTTCCGGTAGGTGTCCGCCGGAGAGGTCTCCCCCTCCACCACGGACTCCACGGGAAGGTACTGTTCCAGCCCCGCCTCGTCAAACTGCTTCACCAGGGACCGGGCCTTGCTGTAGGAGGTCCGGGTGGCCGCCTCGATCTGGCGCAGCCACTCCAGAGCCTGGTTCTGCTTCTCCAGGTCCTCCACCTGGCCTTCCAGGGCCTGCTTGCTCTCCTCCAGGTCCTGCTGGACCTGCTTGGCCTGCTCCAGCTCGAACTCCAGCTGCTGGTTGGCCAGCTGCAGCTCGGTGACGTCCTGGCTGGCAGACACGGAGGCGTGAAGGTCCTCCAGGGCCTGCTGGTTACGCTGCTGCATGAAGAAAGACAGCAACAGCAGCAGCAGGGCCACGATAAACAAAACGGTCAGGTAGACCGTCACCGGGCGGCTCTTGCTCAGGCGCTTGGGGGGCTGCTTTTTGGCCCGCTTCGGTTCCGGCGCCTGGGTTGGCTGCTGAACCTCCGGCTCCTGGGAGGTGGGCTTAGATTCTTCCGGGTTCAATGTTCCGCCTCCCTTCCCGCGGCCAGGGTCTCCAGCGCCCGCATCAGGGCCTCCAGGTCCTCCTGGTCATAGTATTCCAGGGCAATCTTCCCCTTTTTCCTCCCCGGGGTGATGGTCACCTTCCGGCCCAGCCCGGCGGTGAGCTGACGCTCCGCCTCCTGGTAGTAGATGCGCTGGGAGGGTTTCTTCTCCGGGGCGGGGGCGGGTTCCGGCTGGAGCAGATGGCGCACCCGCTCCTCCGTCTGGCGGACGGAGAGCTTTTTGGCCATGATCTCCTCCGCCAGAGCGATCTGCCCTTCGGGGGTGGGGAGGGACAGCAGCGCCCGTCCGTGTCCGGCGGACAGGTTACCCTGTTCGATGAGCCACTGGACCTCCTGGGGGAGGGACAGCAGGCGCATGGCGTTGGCCACCGCCGGGCGGGACTTGCTCACCCGCTGGGCGGCCTCCTCCTGGGTCAGGCCGTAGTCCTGGATGAGGGTGCGGTAGCCCGCCGCCTCTTCCATGGGGTTCAGGTCCTCCCGCTGGAGGTTTTCAATGAGACCAAGCTCCATGACCTTCCGGTCGTCGGCCTCGATAATCATAGCGGGAACTTCGGTGAGGCCCGCCATCCGGGCGGCCCGCCACCGCCGCTCCCCGGCGATGATCTGATAGTATCCGGAGGCCAGCCGCCGCACCGTCAGGGGCTGCAAAATGCCGTGCTGACGGATGGACTCGGCCAGTTCGGCCAGGGCCTCCTCGTCAAAGTGTTTTCTCGGCTGGTTCAGGCCCGGCTCCACCTGGGAGATGGGCAGGGTAACCGACCCGCCTTCCTGGGTGTGCAGGGCGGTGTCGCCCAGCAGGGCGTCCAGCCCTCTTCCTAAGGCCATTTCGTCATTCCTTCCTTTCCAAAGGATTCTGCTTGAGGAATTCCTCGGCCAGGCGCTTGTAGGCCACGGACCCCCGGGAGGAGCCGTCGTAGGCGTTCACCGGCTTGCCGTGGCTGGGGGCCTCGGACAGACGCACGTTCCGGGGGATCACCGTGGCAAAGACCTGACCGGGGAAGTGACGCTTGACCTCCTCCGCCACCTGCATGGACAGGTTGGTTCGGCCGTCGTACATGGTGAGCAGCAGGCCCTCCAGACGGATGGCGGGGTTCAGTCGGCTCTTGACAATGCGGATGGTGGAGAGCAGATCGCTCAGACCCTCCAGGGCGTAATACTCGCACTGGATGGGCACCAGCACCGAGTCCGCCGCGCAGATGCAGTTCAGGGTGAGCAGCTCCAGGGAGGGCGGGCAGTCGATCAGGATGAAGTCGTACCGGTCGCTTACCTTTTCCAGGGCCTGCTTCAGCAGGTACTCCCGCTTGTCCAGGCCGATCATCTCCACAGAGGCCCCCGCCAGGGCTTTGTTGGCGGGGAGCACGTCGGCGTAGGGGGTATTGACAATGGCGTTTTCCACCGGCGCGCCGCTGATGAGCACGTCGTAAATGGTGGGGAACACCGCTCCCTTGTCCACGCCGAAGCCGGAGGTGGCGTTGCCCTGGGGGTCGAAGTCGCACACCAGCACCCGGGCCCCGGCAGCGTGGAGGCAGGAGCCTAAATTCACGCAGCTGGTGGTCTTGCCCACGCCGCCCTTCTGATTGACAAAGGCTATGGTTTTCGCCATCGTCGTCCCTTCTTCCTCTCAGCAAAATCCCGCAAAATACGGGGGATCACAAATAGGTTAGAAGTAAATTATACCGATATTATACGGAATTTGCAACCCATATTTGCACGGGAAAGGAACGGATAAAAGAGAAAAAAATGGATGTTTCACGTGAAACATCCATGAGAAAAGAAAGAAAGAAAGGGAAGTGCAAGGAAAACGCGGGGTGCATCAGGGACTGGCGCCGCCGGTTTTGGTTTTGGGAATGCGGATGGTCAGCAGGATGGCGTCTCCTTCCTCCACCCGGTGGCACTTGGCGTCCACCCCGGCCGAGCGCATCACCGTGAGCCCGTGGTCCACGGTGTTCAGGAAGAAGCGCACGTCCCGGATAAACAGAGGACGCCGGGTCTTGTGCTCCTTTTCCTCGGCCTTGAGGACCGCCTCCACATACTGCTCCGTGCGGGAGACCGTCCACCCCTCTTTGACCACCAGGGCCGCCCCCTCGTTCTGGGCCTGGGGGGTGGGCAGCCGAAGAAGGGCCCGGGCGTGGCGCTCGGTGAAGCCGTTCTTCCGCAGCAGCTCCAGAGCCTGCTCCGGGAGGCGGAGCAGCCGGAGCTTGTTGGCCACCGCCGACTGGGATTTGCCCACCTTGGCGGCAGCCTCCTCCTGGGAGAGCCCGTAGACCTGGATGAGGCGCTCCAGGGCCTTGGCCTCTTCCCAAAAGTCCAGGTCCCGCCGCTGGAGATTTTCGATGAGGGACAGCAGGCAGGAGTTCTCCCGGTCCACGTCCATCACCAGGCAGGGGACCTCGGTGAGGCCGCAGATCATGGCGGCCCGGAGACGGCGCTCCCCGGCAATGAGCTCATAGCGGCCGCCGCCTTTCCGGCGGACGGTGAGGGGCTGGAGAATGCCGTGGACACGGATGCTGTCCGCCAGCTCAGCCATTCCGTCCGGGTCGAAATAGCGCCGGGGTTGGTCGGGGTTGGGGGAGATGTAGTCTGGGGAAATCATGGTCACCCGGGTGCTCTCCAGCAGCCCACGCTTGTACAAAACTGGCATTTCTCTGGCCTCCTTCCTAAGAACGTCTTAACTTTACCATTTTCTGGAAAAGAATGGTCGGGAAGGGTGTCGAAGGGAAATTTTTTCTTTGGAGGGTGCATAGGATAGCAGGTGGGGCGTTGGCGGCGGGAGCGCCCCTGCCTCCCCTTTGAAGGGGAGGGCGAAGCGGTGGAGAGGTGCCCCCTGAGAGGACCGATCGGGAGCGGTACGACGGGACCAGGAAGGTTGTCCACCGCTCTGCCTCGTCAGCGCGACCGAAGCGCGCATCCCAAGGGATCACCTCTCAGTCAGCTTCGCTGACAGCTCCCCTCTCCAGGGGAGCCTTTGCGTTGAGAAACCCTCTGGGTTGGTTATAGGGTACTAGCCCACTGAAGGCGCGCCCAGCTGGTGGGCGCGCTTCTGTACGGCGCTGCAACGAGGAAGCGACAGCCCCACCCAAACAGCAAGAAGCACTACCCCCCAGGTCCCCGCAAAGCAGAGAGAAGGGGGCCCCGCCTTAAGGCGCCGCCTCCGGACAGAAAAACCCCCGGACTTTCGTCCGGGGGTTTGGAAACTCGTTGGTTTTCCGGGGAAATTACCGCTTGTTGGAGCGTCTCCAGATGCCCATCTTCTCGGCGTCCTTGATCAGGTCGTCGCGGAACTGGGGGTGAGCGATGGAGATGATCTTGTCAGCGCGCTCCCAGGTGTTCAGGCCCTTCAGGTTGATCATGCCGTACTCGGTGACCAGATACTGAACGGTGGAACGGGGGTCGGTGCAGATGGAGCCGTTGGTCAGGGTGGGGACGATGCGGCTCTTCAGGTTGCCGTTCTTGTCGGTCATGGTGGAGGACAGGCAGATGAAGGACTTGCCGCCCTTGGACAGGTAAGCGCCCATGACGAAGTCCAGCTGACCGCCGGTGCCGGAGATGTGCTTGATGCCGGCGGACTCAGCGTTCACCTGGCCGAACAGGTCCAGGTCCACGATGTTGTTGATGGAGATGAACTTGTCCAGCTGGGAGATCACGTGCACGTCGTTGGTGTAGTCAACGGGAGCGCCCATCACGTCGGGGTTCTTGTTCACATAGTCATACAGCTTCTTGGTGCCGGCGGCGAAGGCGAAGACCTGACGGCCATAGTCCAGGGTCTTGTTCTTGCCGTTGATCTTGCCGGCCTTGGCAATGTCAACGAAAGCGTCAACGTACATCTCGGTGTGAACGCCCAGGTCCTTCAGGTCGGACTCAGCGATGAGAGCGCCCACGGTGTTGGGCATGCCGCCGATACCCAGCTGCAGGCAGGCGCCGTTGGGGATCTCGGGCACGATCAGGTTTGCCACGGTGCGGTCCACGTCGGTGGGGGGCACGGAGCCCAGCTCGGGGATGGAGGGGTTGGAGCCTTCCACGACCATGGTCACGTCCTGGATGTTGACCTCGGTCTTGAACAGGCCGAAGACCTGAGGCATGTTCTCGTTGACTTCCACAATGATGCACTTGGCGCGGGCGCACATGTCATACAGGTGGGAGGGAGCCAGGGACAGGGAGAAGTTGCCGTGCTCGTCCATGGGGGGAACCTGCATCATGACCACGTCCACGGGGTCCAGGTTCTCGCGATAGAAGCGGGGCAGCTCGGAGTATCTCATGGGGGAGAACCAGCCCATGCCCTTGCCGATGATCTTGCGGTCGATGCCGGAGCAGTGCCAGGAGTGCCATGCAAAGTGCTCGCCGGCGTCGTCGGCCTTGGCGATCTCGGGCATCCACATGGTAACGCCGCCGCGGACCTTCACGTCCTCCAGCTCGCTGGCGCGCTTGGCCAGGGCGATGTCCAGATCATAGGGGTGGTTGGTGCACCAGGTGTAGTCCACCCAGTCGCCGGACTTGACAACCTTGACGGCTTCGTCCGCGGTGGTCAGCTTGCTCTTGTACAGTGCCTGAAAATCCATCGTTTTCGTGTCTCCTTTTCAATAATAAAAGAATAAAACATGGGGTTAAAAACAATCAGGCTCAGTTTAACGGGGAAGTCAAAAAAAGTCAAGAAAAACTGTGATTTTTCCCCAATTTTCGTGTGAATTGGATTTCTTTCCCCTGCGCTCCCGTAAAAAACACTAAAAAACCATGGAAAACCCAGGCGTTTTCCGTGGTTTTTTTGTTGTGCTCCCCCTCTTGCAAGGCTAAGGGCGATCAAGTACAATAGCATCATAGTCTAAACAGCGATCAGAAGACCCCCTTTGGGGGTCTTACGGTTTACAATGAGAAAGGGGCGCATGGCATGGAGCAGCTGAAGCAGCGGATCCAGAAGGAAGGAAAGATTCGGGGAACCAACGAGATTTTAAAGGTAGACAGCTTTTTGAACCACCAGATTGACGTGGCCTTCCTGGCCCAGATCGGACAGGCCTTCCGGGACCGGTTCGACGGCTGCCAGGTGGACCGGATCCTCACCATCGAGGCCTCGGGCATCGGCATCGCCTGCCTGGCGGCCCAGGCCTTCGGGAACGTCCCGGTGGTCTTTGCCAAGAAGAACCGGACCAAGAACATCGCCGGGGACGTGTTCATCAGCCAGGTGGAGTCCTTCACCCAGAGCAAGCGCCCCTACAACATCTTCGTCTCCAAGGAGTTTTTAAAGCCCGGGGAGAAGGTGCTGCTCATTGACGACTTCCTGGCAAACGGCAGCGCCCTCAGCGCCCTGATCGACATCGTCCGCCAGGCCGGCGCCCAGGTGGTGGGCGCGGGCATCGTCATCGAGAAGGCCTTCCAGCCCGGAGGAGCGCGCATCCGGGAGCAGGGCGTCCGGGTGGAGTCCCTGGTGCGCATCCAGGAGATGAGCGAGGAAACCGGCGTTCAGTTCTGCGAGTAAGGAAATCCCATGTTCATTCCGGCATCCGCCGTTATGAAGCCGCGGCACGCGGCGAAAACAAAAAAACAGGAGGAACCAAAATGAAAAAGCGTATTCTTGCTCTGCTCATGGCCGGCGTGCTGGCTGTGGGCCTGACCGCCTGCGGCGGCACCGCTGGCGAGACGGAAGAAACCGGCGGCGAAGCCGCTGAGACCGCCGGCATCGCCGCCGCTGACCTGAAGGTTGGCCTCATCCTGGTGGGTGAAGCCGCCGACGCTTACAACAAGAACCACATCGAGGGCATGCAGGCCGCCTGCGAGACCCTGGGCCTGGACTATGACACCCAGGTGGTGGTGAAGACCAACATCGGCGAGGACTCCACCTGCGCCGACGCCATCGGCGAGCTCATCGACGCCGGCTGCCAGGCCATCTTTGCCGACTCCTTCGGCCACGAGCAGTACATGGTGGAAGCCGCTCCCGACTATCCCGACGTGCAGTTCTGCCACGCCACCGGCTACCAGAGCGCCTCTGACGACCTGGACAACACCCACAACTACTTCGCCAAGATCTTCGAGGCCCGCTACCTGGCCGGCATCGCCGCTGGTCTGAAAACCGAGACCAACGTGCTGGGCTATGTGGCCGCCAAGCCCTATGCCGAGGTCATCTCCGGCTACACCGCCTTCTATCTGGGCGCCAAGAGCGTGAACCCCGACGTGACCATGCTGGTCAACTACACCAACGAGTGGTCCGACGCCACCAAGGAAGCCACCAACGCCCAGGCTCTGATTGACCAGGGCTGCGACGTGATCTCCCAGCACTCCGACACCTCCGCCCCCGCCACCACCGCCGAGAACAACGGCGTCTTTGCCGTGGGCTACAACGACGACATGATCTCCGTGGCTCCCAACGCCGCCCTGGTCTCCGCCCGCATCAACTGGGGCTCCTACTATGAGTATGCCCTGGGCTGCCTGCTCAGCGGCGAAGCCATTGCCCAGGATTGGTGCGGCAGCTATGCCGAGAACGCCTGCTACCTGTCCGACCTGAACGAGGCCATCATCGCCGAGGGCACCAAGGAGGCCATTGAGGCCGCCGCTGCCGGTATCACCGACGGCTCTGTCCAGGTCTTCGCCGGCCCCCTCCACGGCGTGAACGCCAACGGCGACGAGCTGAACCTGGCTGAAGGCGAGTTCTACACCGAGAACGAGAGCTCCTCCGCTCCCGCCTTTGACTACATCATCGACGGCATTACCGTCCTGTCCTGAGAACCTTAATCCGGATTCTCCGTGCACCCTTGCCCCTCCGGCGAGGGTGCACGGAGTTCCTTTCCCGGGAAAGGGCGCGGGAAAACCGGCGGACCCAGGCCGGCTTTCCTGTGTCCTTTTATCCCCTTTTTAAGAAAACGTAGAGAAAAGAGAAACAACGAGAGAAGAAAGAGGTGAAGCTCTTGCAGTCAGTGAGCGCCGTGGAGCTGCGGAACGTAACCAAAACCTTCGGCAGCGTGGTGGCCAACAACAACGTGAGCCTGTCCATCCGAAAGGGAGAGATCCTGGCCCTGCTGGGGGAAAACGGCAGCGGGAAAACCACCCTCATGAACATGCTGGCGGGGATCTACTTCCCGGACAGCGGCCAGATCCTGGTGGACGGAGAGGAAGTCGCCATCCGCTCCCCCCGGGACGCCTTTGACCTGAAAATCGGCATGATCCACCAGCACTTCAAGCTGGTGGACGTGTTCACCGCCGCGGAGAACATTGTCCTGGGCCTGAAGGAAAAGGGAAAGTTTGACCGGAAGGCCATCTCCCGGCAGATCCGGGAGATCAGCGCCCGGTACGGCTTTGACCTGGACCCGGACAAGAAGATTTACGACATGGCCGTGTCGGAAAAGCAGACGGTGGAGATCATCAAGGTCCTCTACCGGGGGGCCGACATCCTCATCCTGGACGAGCCCACCGCCGTCCTCACCCCCCAGGAGACGGAAAAGCTCTTTGCCGTCCTGCGGAACATGAAGGCCGACGGCAAGTCCATCGTCATCATCACCCACAAGCTCAACGAGGTGATGGCCATCTCCGACCGGGTGTCCATCCTGCGCAAGGGAGAGTACATCGACACCGTGGAGACCCGCACCACCAACCCCCAGGCCCTCACCGACATGATGGTGGGCCGGGCGGTGACCCTGAACATTGACCGGCCCCAGCCGGTGAACCCCCAGCGGCGGCTGGTGGTGAAGGACCTGACCTGCCTGGACGGCCAGGGGGTCAAGGTGCTGGACGGGGTGTCCTTCTCCGCCCAGGGGGGCGAGATTCTGGGCATCGCCGGCATTGCCGGGTCCGGCCAGAAGGAGCTGTGCGAGGCCATCGCCGGCCTGCACCCGGTGGCCAGCGGCCAGATTCTTTACAGCAATCCCAAGGAGCCGGACCAGGTGGAGTCCCTGGTGGGCCGCACCCCCATGGAGATCCGGGAGCTGGGGGTGAGCCTGGCCTTCGTCCCTGAGGACCGGCTGGGCATGGGTCTCGTGGGTTCCATGGGCATGACCGGCAACATGATGCTGAAAAGCTACAACCAGAGCGGCCGGTTCTTCCCGGACACCAAGCCCTTCCGCACCCTGGCGGAGGAAATCCGGGAAAAGCTGGAGGTGGTCACCCCCAGCGTCAACACCCCCGTGCGGAAGCTCTCCGGGGGCAACGTGCAGAAGGTGCTGGTGGGCCGGGAGATTGCCTCCGCCCCCGCCCTGCTCATGGCCGCCTATCCGGTGCGGGGCCTGGACATCAACGCCTCCTACACCATCTACCGCCTGCTCAACGAGCAGAAGGCCAAGGGCGTGGCGGTGATCTACGTGGGCGAGGACCTGGACGTGCTGCTGGAGCTGTGCGACCGGATCTTAGTCCTCTGCGGCGGCAAAGTCAGCGGCATTGCCGACGGCCGCACGGTAACCAAGGAAGAAATCGGTCTCATGATGACCCAGACGGGGGAGGTGGGCGACCATGACAGAGCATAAGCACAGCCAGCGGGAGCCCCTCATCCGCATGGCCAAGCGGGAGGACCTGAGCCGGGGAAAGAAGTGGGCCATCCGCCTGGGGGCCATTGTTCTGGCCCTGGCCGTGGGCTCCCTGTTCATCCTGGTGCTGGGCCACAACCCCCTGGCGGTGTACAAGGAGATCCTCACCGGCTCCCTGGGGGGACCCTCCGTCCGGCGGGTCACCGTCCGGGTGGCCATCCCCCTGCTGGGTGCCGCCCTGGCCATCGCCCCCGCCTTCAAGATGAAGTTCTGGAACATCGGCGCGGAGGGGCAGATCATGATGGGGGCCATCGGCGCCTCCTACTTCGCCCTGTACTGGGGAGAGTCCCTTCCCAAGCCCGCCCTGCTTCTGGTGATGGCCCTGGCCAGCATCGTGGTGGGCGGCGTCTGGGGTCTGATCCCCGCCTTCTTCAAGGCCCGGTGGGGCACCAACGAAACCCTGTTCACCCTGATGCTCAACTACATTGCCCTGGGCATTGAAAGCTATTTGCAGAACGGCCCCTGGAAGGACCCCTCGGGCACCGGCTTTCCCATCATCGCCATGTTCGGCCAGAACGCCCGGCTGCCCAAGGTCTTCGGGGTCCACGTGGGCTGGATCATCGTGCTGGCCCTCACCGTGGGCATGTTCGTGTACATGAAATACAGCAAGCACGGCTATGAAATTTCCGTGGTGGGGGAGAGCCAGCGCACCGCCCGGTACGCCGGCATGAACGTGAGCAAAATCATCATGCGCACCATGTTCCTCTCCGGCGCCATCGCGGGCCTCATGGGCTTTCTGGTGGTCTCCGGCGCGGACTACACCCTGAACGCCGGCACCTCCGGCGGCGTGGGCTTCACCGCCATTATCGTTGCATGGCTTGCCCACCTGAACCCCTTCGCCATGGTCCTCATCGCCGCTCTGCTGGCGGTGCTCACCAAGGGCTCCAACGCCATCCAGACCAGCTTCAAGATTCCCGCCTCGGCGGCGGACGTGCTCTCGGCCATCATCCTGTTCTTCATGCTGGGCTGCGAGTTCTTCATCAACTACCGGCTGATCTTCCGGCACAGCGGCTCCGCCGCCCCGGGGAAAGGAGGGGAAGGCCATGAATAACCTCATTAACTTCCTCACCGCCGGTGTTCTGGCGGCAGCTCCCCTTCTCTTCGGCGTGCTGGGCGAGCTTCTCACGGAGAAGTCCGGCAACCTGAACCTGGGCGTGGAGGGCATGATGTTCATGGGCGGCATCGCCGGCATCGTGGGTCCCTACTACTACGAAAAGGCCGGGGGAACCAACCCCTATGTGGCCCTGCTCATCGCCTTGGTGTGCGCCCTGGTGTGCGCCGGGCTGGGGGCGCTGGTGTTCTCGGTGCTCACCATCACCCTCCGGGCCAACCAGAACGTCACCGGTCTGGCTCTGACCATGTTCGGCACCGGCTTCGGCAACTACTTCGGGGAGGCCATCGGCCACGCGGACCCCTCGGGCTTCCTGTCGGTGAGCACCTCGGTGAAGAGCCTGTTCAACAGCCCCGTCTTCCCGGACCCCCTGGTGAACCTGCCGGTGGTGGGCAAGCTCCTGTTCTCCCACAACTTCATGGTCTACCTGGCGGTGATCCTGGCGGTGGTCCTGGCCTACTTCCTGGGCCGCACCCGGACGGGGTTAAACCTGCGCTCCGTAGGTGAAAGCCCCGCCACCGCGGACGCTGCGGGCATCAGCGTCACCAAGTACCGGTATCTGGCCACCGTCATCGGCGGGGCCATCACCGGCCTCGGCGGCCTGTACCTGGTGATGAACGCCGCCGCCGGCGTGGGCGGCGCCTGGGTCCACGACTGCATCGACGGCTACGGCTGGCTGGCCGTGGCCCTGGTGATCTTCGCCGTGTGGAGCCCCAAGCGGGCCCTGTGGTGCTCCCTCATCTTCGGCGGCCTGGCCTGCATGCGGTATTACTACCCCATCTCCTTCATCCCCGCCTCCATCTATGACATCGTGCCCTACATCGTCACTGCCGTGGTGCTGGTGTTCGTGAGCCTGAAGCGCAGCCGCTCCAACCAGCCCCCGGAGAGCCTGGGTCTGAGTTATTTCCGGGAGGAACGGTAACCCACACAAAAACACAGACCCGCCGGGGACAGCGATCGTCCCCGGCGGGTCTGCTTGTCGAAAAAGGCAAAGCCTTTTCCGACAAGAGGGGATAGCAGTCCGCTGCGCGCAGGGTCTGTGCGCCCTTGGCACACAGACCCCACACTTGCGGCCTGAGAAGTATGTTCTCCGACGTACACGCCGCCGGGCTTTAAAGCCCCAGGGACTGCTGGTGTGCGAGTTCGGGGCCCAGGGAAACATCGGGGCCGTGGAGGCCGGGTTTGCCCAGGCGGCAGCGGAGCTGGGGTATGTCTACCACCCCAAGTTCAACTTCCCCTCCCCGGAGGACTTCCGCGGGCAGCTGGAGGCTCACGGGTTTGTCCCTCAAGAGGTTTATGCCTATGACCGCCCCACCGTCCTGCGCGACGGGGAGCAGGGCCTGCGAAACTGGGAAACTGGATGGTCCAGTTTCACGCCTCGGAGCTGGCCGCTATCCCGGCGGACCTGCACCCGGCCCTCTTCCGCCGGGCGGAGGAGCTGGCCCGGCCTGCCCTGTGGAACGGAACAGAGTGGGTGGCAGACTACCGCCGTCTGCGGGTGGTGGCCCGGAAAGGGTGAGGGAGTATGAAAAAGCAGCCGGTCTACGCCCTGGTCACCGTTCTCATCTGGTCCACCATGGCCGCCCTGGTGTTCATCGTGGGGGTATTCTGGTCCAGCACGGGTTCGAGCACCGGAGGCAGCGGGGATAGCCCCCCTGTCATACCGGCTGGTTGCCCTTCTGGGAGAGCACCAGGCCCACCAGAATGGCGGCGATGGCGGCAAAGGTCACCCAGCTCACCGGCTCATCCAGGATGAGGGCCGAGCCGATCACTGACACCACGGGGATCAGGTACAGATACACGCTGGCAGCCACCGAGCCGATCCGGGCGGTGGCCATGCCCCAGAGCAGATAGCACAGAGCCGAGGAGAACAGGGAGACAAACAGCAGGTTTCCCCAGAAGGCAAGGCCGCCTCCGGTGAATACCGCCAGGGGTACCGGCTCTCCCATCACCAGCGCCGGGGGAATGGTCAGCAGCATCCCCCAGAAAAAGACCTTCCGGGTGACCTGAAGATCCGTCAGGCCGGAATCCTGGGTCCGGGTGATGAGCACGCAGTAAGCGCCCCAGGCCAGGGCCGCCGCCAGGGCGAAGGAGTCCCCCAGCAGGTGCAGCTCCCCGCCGCCCCCGGAAAAGGAGATGGCCGCCACACCCCCGATGCACAGGACAAAGCCCAGGAAAAACAGGGGGGAGAGCTTCACCCGCCGCCCGAAGAACCAGAGGATCAGGGCGGTGAACAGGGGGGAGGAAGCGGTGATGACCCCGGTGTTGGAGGCGGTGCTGTGGATCAGAGCCACGTTCTGGAACAGGTAGTAAAAGGTCACCCCCGCCAGGCCGCAGAGGACCATGTCCCACTCCTGCTTTTTGGGCAGCAGGGCCATGGGCCGGGGGGAGAGCAGGAACAGACAGCCCCAGGCCAGCAGGAAGCGGAGGACAATGTACCAGTAGGGGTCCAGCAGGCCCACCAGCACCTTGGAGGAGACAAAGGTCATCCCCCAGATGAGCACGGCGGCCAACGCCATCAAACCCCCGGAAAGGGAAGGCTTCATTCCATCACACCCCATTTCATCGCTTTCGACAAAACAGGGACCCTGCGGGGGTCCCTTTCTTTGTCGAAAAAGGCGAAGCCTTTTCCGACAGTCAAAGATGCGGTCCGCTGCGCGCACTCGCTGCCCGCCAAAGGCGGTCAACTCGCACACTTGCAGACCGAGAAGTATTTTTTCCGCCGTACATGCCGCCGGAAAAAATCATTTCATTCTCTTTCGCCGCTTCGGCGGCGAAACTCTGCGAGGCTTCTCAGCATATAACGCTTTCATTTATTATATAGCAGATGGGTGGGAAGGTTGTCAAGAAGGCCGAAAAACAGAAAACAGGGGCTGGCGGAAACCACTCGCCAACCCCGTCTTCCGAAGGTTAAAAAATGAAAAGAAGCTTTCTTGACTCTTGCAGGATTATAATACCAAAGACATGTTACAGAAAAAGGCCCAAACCTGTTACAATTCCTTTACGTTTTGAGGACATTTCCGCGAATATTCCCAAAAAACCGGCGGAGCAGGTCTCCGCAGGGCTCCTCCAGGATGTGGCCCACGATTTTGGGGTGGTGACGGAAGTTCTCCTCGAAGAGGTTCAGGATGGAGCCGCAGGCCCCGAAGTCCCGGTCCTTGGCCCCGTAGTAGATCTCCGGAATCCGGGCGCTGATGATGCCCCCGGCGCACATGGGGCAGGGCTCCAGGGTCACATAAAGCCGGGTGCCCCCCAGCCGCCAGCCCCCCAGGGTGCGGCAGGCGTCGGCGATGGCCTCCATCTCCGCGTGGGAGAGGGCGGACTGCTTTTCCTCCCGGCGGTTGCGGCCCCGGCCCACGACCTGGCCGTCCTTCACAATGACGCAGCCCACGGGGACCTCCCCGGCGTCGTAGGCCTCCTGGGCTAAAAGCAGCGCCTGGCGCATGTAGTCCTCATGGGTCATGGGGTGTCCTCCTTGGTGGTTTTTTCTTATTGTAGCGGATTTTTCAAGCGGCGGCAAGGGTTCTGCAAAAACCTCCCCTTGAAAGGGGAGGGGGACCGCGGAGCGGTGGAGAGGTGTCGCCTGGGAGGACCGATCGGGAGCGGTACGGCAGGACCAGGGAGGACTATATCCGCCGCCCTGCCTCGTCAGCGCGCCCGAGGGGATGATCTCAGGGGATCACCTCTCAGTCAGCTTCGCTGACAGCTCCCCTCTCCAGGGGAGCCTTTGGGCTTGGAAAACCCTCAGCGTTAGTTTGTAGGGGCGGCTATTAGCCGCCCGCTTACGGCGCGCTGCCCTCGGCGTAACTACAAAAGCCCGTCGCTCCGTCCGCTGCCCACCCCCATAGCCTGAAGGGCGGCCAGGTACAAAAGCAGACCGAAAACCATAGCCCCCGCCGCGGCGGGCAGGGCGGTAAGGCCCCCCCGGAGCAGCACCGTCTCCATCAGATCCCCGCAGGAGGCCCCCAGGCAGGCGGCCAGAGTGGGGGCAGCAAACCAGGAGAACACCGGCAGCTTCAGCCCCGTTTCCCGGGAAACCACCCCCCAGGTGAGCACCGCCCCCAGCAGGGAGGTCAGCGCAAACCCCGCCGCGTACCCGGCCATGCCCAGCCGCCCCACGGTGAGGCAGGTGATGGTCAGCTGGAGCAGGTCGCACACCAGGGAGATCATGGCCGCGGCTCCCTGCCGGCCCACCCCGCTGAGCACATAGGTAAACAAACTCTGCCAGCAGGAGAAGAGCACCCCCAGGGCCAGCAGAGGCAGGTGGTCGGCCACCGATGGCTCCTGGTACAGGGCCACCCCGATTCCCGAGCCCAGCACCGCCATGAGGGTGAGGGCGGGAATCAGAATCAGGTTGGCCGCCCCCACTGACCGGCGCACCTGGCGGCGGATGGCTTCCTGTTTGCCCAGGGCAGAGTACTGGGAGAGCTTGGGGGTGAGCACCAGCCCCAGGGCGCTGAGAAAGGCCGTGGGCAGCATGAGCATGGGCAGGGTCATGCCGAAGGTGACCCCGTAGGCGGACACCGCCTGGCCCTGGTCCATGCCGCTCTGCACCAGCAGCCGGGGGATGAGCACCGCGTTGGCCGAGGAAATCAGGTTTCCCAAGAGGGCCGCAAAGCCCAGGGGAAAGGCGATGCTCCCCAGCTGCCGCCGGAGAATGCCCGGCTCCAGGTCCCGGCCAGGGAGCTTCTCCCTGGGCCCCAGGGACAGGCGGAAGAGGACCAGCTGGGTGAGGGCGGAGCACACCTCGCACAGGGCCATGCCCAGAACGATGGTTCCCACGGCCCCCTCGGCAGTGCCGGGGCGCAGGTACCACAGCAGGGTGAGGATCAGCACCGCCCGGAGCAGCTGCTCCAGCAGCTCGGTCACCGCCGCGGGGAGGACCCGGCCGGTGCCGTAAAAGTAGTGCTTGTGGAGGTTTTCCGTGCCCGTGAGCAGCAGGCAGGGGACCAGGAGCATCAGCCCCAGCCGGGTGCGGGCGTCCCCCAGGATGTACACCGAGGCCCCGTCGGAGAAAATCAGAAGCCCGGCGCAGGGGAGGATGGCCAGCAGGAAGAAGAGTTTCACCGCCTGCCCCCGCACCTGGTAGACCGCCCGGCGGTTGTCCAAAGCCTCGTACCGGGCGGAGAGGTTGGACACCGCCGTGGTCAGCCCCACCGAGGTGAGGGACAGCAGCACCGAATAGATGGGCAGGATCAGCTGGTACAGCCCCAGGATCTCCGCCCCGGCCATCCGGGTGAGAAAAACGCGATAGACAAACCCCACCAGCTGGGACAGGATACCCGTGATGGTCAGCAGGGCCACAGAGCGCAATGGGTCCACCTCCTTCTTTGGGCTTTCATTCTATGCGCTGCCCGGGCGGCCCATGCCGGTTTTCCTGTTTGACAAACTAAGACCCAAGGGGTATTATAAAGGGTACTGCGCTTTAAATCGAAAAAGTATTCCCAGAAAGGACGATTCCTATGCTTGCCACACTCATCAACTGCGCCCTGATCCTGGCGGGCAGCTGCCTGGGGCTGCTGCTGAAGGGAAAGCTGCCGGAGCGGTTTCTCACGGTGCTCATCCAGGCCATCGGCCTGTGCGTCATCAGCATCGGCATTTCCTCCGCCGTGAGCACGGAGAACACCCTCTGCGTGGTGGTCTGCCTGGCGGTGGGCACCCTCATCGGCCAGGCCATCGACATCGAGCGCCGCCTGGACAGCTGGGGGGACAAGCTCCGCCGGCGCTTTGAAAAGAACAGCAGCGGCGGGGGCAGCACCTTCACCCAGGGCTTCGTCACCGCCTCCCTTCTCTTCTGCGTGGGGGCCATGGCCATCGTGGGCTCCATCCAGGCGGGCATTCACGGGGACTACGGCATCCTTCTCTCCAAGTCGGTGATCGACGGCATCTCCTCCATCAGCCTGGCCACCGCCCTGGGGGTGGGGGTGGCCTTCGCCGCCCTGCCGGTGCTCATTTACCAGGGGGGCATCACCCTCCTTGCCGGAGCCGCCGCCGCCTTCCTTCAGGAGAGCGTCATCACGGAGATGAGCGCCGTGGGAGGCTGCATCATCATCGGCATCGGCTTAAACGTGCTGGGCCTGCCCAAAACCCCCCTGAAGGTGGGCAATATGCTCCCCGCCGTCTTTCTTCCCCTGGCCTATCTCCCCCTGGCCGACCTGATGACACAAATCATGCACTAAAGATACAAAAAATCCGACAGAAATGGCGCTTTACTTGCTTATTTTTTAGGTAAATCAGCAAGCAAATTCAACTTGTCCCAGGAAAAAAAATGAAGTATACTGAGGACGATA
>JAEDJB010000176.1 GCA_016296565.1 Oscillospiraceae bacterium | reverse complement strand
AGCTGTGCTATATTATAGTCAGAAACAGAAAGGGTGAGTCCAATGTACAGGGATGCTACCAGCAAGTAATCATCCGCTTGCTGTGACCGGTTTTTTGAGAGATTTGTCCAACATGAAAGCTACCTCACTTTTGAGGATCATATAGATGGAACAAAGTGTTTTGGACAGAATTCAGAGTTAAGAGAAAAAGCTAGGTCAGTTCTGTGAACGCTGCAGAAAGAGAGGTTAAATTGATGTTAGATAATAAGAGTGCTCGGTAACCCTTGACTGAGAAGGTTCGTCCAACAGTCAAGGGTTACCATTTTTTTGCCTTCCTGCGCCCGGTCCGGGCGTTTTTTGTTTTTCTGGAGGATCGCGCAGCCGCCTGGCCGCGAAAAAAGCGCCCGCAAGGGGCGCTCTTTTTTTCGCTTTTATTCGTCCTTGCTGCTGGGCACGAAGGCCTGCCAGGGCAGCACGTCGCTCAGCTCGATGAGCACGGGGGAGTAGCCCCCCAGGTTGTCGTAGCCGGGGTTGTTCCGGGCCGGGACGCTGGCCGGGGGCACGATGGGCAGGGACACCACCAGGCTGGCCCCGCCGTCCTGCCCGCTCTGGGCCACCAGCACGCCCCCGTGAAGGGCAGCGATCCGCTGGGCGTTGTACAGCCCCAGACCCGCGCCTTCGCCGGGGCGGGGGATTTCCTCCGGGGCCTCTCCGGAAAACAGGGTGGCCAGCCGGTCTTCGGGGATGCCCACGCCGCTGTCCCGCAGGGAGATGACGCACCGGCCCCCTTCCGCGTGGAGCTTCATCTCCACGGTGCCGTCCTTGCCGGCGGCACGGACGCCGTTGGACACCAGGGCCAGCAGCATCTGGGTCAGCAATGACTTGCTCCCCTGGAAAGCCAGGTTCTTCACGTTGCTGGCGTAGGTAAACTGCACCCCGGCCAGGTCCGCCAGCCAGGAGGTTTCCTCGGCCATGCCCTGGCAGACCAGGGCCAGGTCGAAGCCCTCCTCCCGGGGGAAGGTCTTGTCGTTGAGCTCCTGGGTGAGCTCCGCCTGCCGGGTCAGCCGCAGCATCTGGTAGATCAGGCGGCTCTGGTTGGCCAGGTCCTGGGTCAGGTCCCCGGTCATTTTTTTCTCCTCCAGCACCCGCCGCATCCGCCACTGGACGGCGTTCAGGTTGGACAGGCACTCCCGCATCCGGTAAACGGAGTTGGAGAAGGGGTGCTTTTTCTCCTCCGCCTTGGGCAGGGGACGGAGAATCAGCAGGTCGCCGCTGTCGAAGGGGGACACGGTGACCCGGTAGCTCTCCTGGCCCAGGGCGATCTCCATGGACCCGCCGGGGTGCTCCGCCATGGCGAAGAGCAGGTCCATGGGGCAGGACTCGCTTTGCAGCAGCTGAGCCCCGTTTTCGTTGGTATACACGGCCTGGCCGCAGGACAGAAATATAACAGCCTCCGGGAAGCTGCCGAACAGCGGCTCCAGGCGGGAAGTGATCGGATCCATAGCCTCAACTCCTTGGAAAATAGGATTAGGATACCCGGAAGAGCCGGGAATTTTCCCATCATAAACTGGCAGTTTCTAGTTTATCAAATTCTGGAAGAAATAACAAGAATTTTGTCAAATTTTGTCGTCTGATTCCGGGAATTTTTGCGGGCAGGGACTTCCATCCCCGGAAAAACTGGAGTATAATAAAACCAACTATGCTGGTTCTTATCCGGCGTGCAGAAATCTAGAGATTATAACAATGGGAAAGGACTTTGGTTGACATGGGTATGAAAGTCGGTATCAATGGATTTGGCCGCATTGGCCGTTTAGTGCTTCGTCTGGGTGTGGAGCGCCCGGACATCGAGTTCGTCGGTATCAACAGTCACAGCCAGACCCCCGACTACATGGCATATTTGTTAAAGTACGACAGCGTCCACGGCCGTTTCCAGGGCGAGGTCAGCTGGGAGGGCGATGATCTGATCGTCAACGGCCGCCGCATCCGCGTGTTCCACTGCGAGGAGCCCAACGAGATCCCCTGGGGTTCCGTCGGTGCGGAGTATATCATCGAGAGCACCGGCAAGTTCACCACCGCCGCAAAGATGAAGGGCCACCTGGAGGGCGGCGCCAAGAAGGTCCTCCTCACCGCCCCTTCCAAGGACGACACCCCCATGTTCGTCATGGGCGTGAACAACACATCCTATGACAAGAGCATGGACTTCGTTTCCAACGCCTCCTGCACCACCAACTGCCTGGCTCCCGTGGCCAAGGTCCTCCACGACGCTTTCGGCATCAAGGAAGGCCTCATGACCACCGTTCACTCCATCACCGGCAGCCAGAAAACCGTGGATGGCACCTCCAAGAAGGACTGGAGAGGCGGCCGTGCTGCTTCCGGCAACATCATTCCCTCCACCACCGGCGCGGCCAAGGCCGTGGGCAAGGTCATCCCCGACCTGTCCGGTAAGCTCACCGGCATGTCCCTGCGGGTGCCCACCCTGGACGTCTCCGTGGTGGACCTGACCGCCGAGCTGGAGACCCCCGCCACCTACGACCAGATCTGCGCCGCCATGAAGGCCGCTGCGGAGGGTCCTATGAAGGGGATTCTGGACTACACCGACGAGGCTGTGGTCTCCACCGACTTCCTGGGGGACCGCCACACCGCCATTTTCGACGCCAAGGCCGGCATTTCCCTCAACGACCACTTCGTGAAGGTGGTGGCCTGGTACGACAACGAGGCTGGCTACTCCGCCAAGACCGTGGATCTGCTGGAGTATATGTACCAGGTGGACCACCAGTAAGCGGTAAGCAGACATTATAATGTATTATGAGCCATAAAGCCAGCCGTCCGGGGCACCCTCCCCGGGCGGCTGACTTTTTTTGCTCCGGCGTGTTGGCGAGGATTGTCGAACAGCCATCGGAGCTGTCGAACAGCAATGAAGTTTGTCAACGGGATAAAAAAAGAACCGCCTGGCTGGCGCCCAAGCGGTTACTGCTCCGTAAATCACACAAGGGCCAATCCCAGACCGGCGCCTCTTTGTCTGTAGTAGATCCATCTATAGTATATCCGCTGCCGCACAGTTTGTCAACTGCGAGGCGGGTTTTCAGTTGGACAGGGCGAAAATGGATTGTAACCAAATTGTAACTTTATTACCGTTGTGTTACAAAAAACCGAGTCCGCTTTACAAATGGAAGAAAGTTTCGTATAGTAAATCCAGGACAGCTCCCCTTCTGCGTCCGACGCAGATACTGCTACGGCATGCCACGGTATGTGTGCCGGGATGGCAGACGAGGAGAGGTTCAAAAATTTTTAAAGGAGGCAAACCTCTATGAGAAACCTGAAGAAGGTTCTGAGCCTGGTGCTCTGCCTGGCTATGATGCTCAGCATTATGGTCGTGGGCGCAGGCGCAGCGTTCGGCGATCAGGATAAGATCGAGAACGCAG
>JAEDJB010000027.1 GCA_016296565.1 Oscillospiraceae bacterium | reverse complement strand
GCGGCCTGCGCTTCCAGCCCAACGTTTACCCCGGCATCATCAAGTTCCTGGGCTTTGAGCAGATCTTCAAGAACTCCCTGACCGGCCTGCCCATCGGCGGCGGCAAGGGCGGCGCTGACTTCGATCCCGCTGGCAAGTCCGACGCTGAGATCATGCGCTTCTGCCAGAGCTTCATGACTGCTCTGTATCGTTACATCGGGCCCGACATCGACGTTCCCGCTGGTGACATGGGCGTCGGCGGCCGTGAGATCGGCTACCTGTATGGCCAGTATCGCCGCCTGAAGGGCGTCTTCGAGAACGGCGTTCTGACCGGCAAGGGCCTGTCCTATGGCGGCTCCCTGATCCGTCCCGAGGCTACCGGTTACGGTGCTGTGTACTATCTGCTGGAAGTGCTGAAGCACGAAGGCGAGGACATCAAGGGCAAGACCATCGCTGCTGCTGGTTTCGGCAACGTGACCTGGGGCATCGCCAAGAAGGCTATGCAGCTGGGCGCTAAGGTCATCACCCTGTCCGGCCCCGACGGCTACGTCCTGGATCCCGACGGCGTCTGCACCGAGGAGAAGGTTGACTACCTGCTGGAGATGCGTGCTTCCGGCCGCAACAAGGTTCAGGACTATGCTGACAAGTTCGGCGTTCAGTTCTTCCCCGGCGAGAAGCCCTGGGGCGTGAAGGCTGACATCATCATGCCCTCCGCTATGCAGAACGACGTTAACCTGGAGCAGGCTAAGAAGATCGCTGCTTGCGGCGCTAAGTACTACATCGAAGTTGCTAACATGCCCACCACCAACGACGCTCTGGCCTTCCTGATGAACGAGACCAACATGATCGTTGCTCCCTCCAAGGCTGTTAACGCCGGCGGCGTTGGCGTTTCCGCTCTGGAAATGTCCCAGAACTCCGAGCGCCTGGTTTGGAGCGAGGAAGAGGTTGACGCTCAGCTGCAGAAGATGATGATCAACATCCACAAGGTCTCTGCTGAGGCTGCTGAGGAGTATGGCCTGGGCTACAACCTGGTTGCTGGCGGCAACATCGCTGGCTTCAAGAAGGTTGCTGAGGCTATGATGGAGCAGGGCATCTTCTAATTAAAGATTGTCACTCCCAATCTGTCTTGATAACGCTGAAGACAAACAAAAGGACCCGGCCAATCGGCCGGGTCTTTTTTTGCGCTTATATTCCCAGCACCCGGCCCAGCAGGGTGCCCACCTGGTAGACCGTCAGCCCGGTGAACCAGGCAAGGCCCGTCTGCCACAGCACCGCCAGGAGAAAGTGGCGGAGGGAGTCCAGCTCCTGGCGGATGGCGGCCAGGGCCGCCAGGCAGGGGGCGCACAGCAGGTTAAAGAGCAGGAAGGACAGCCCGCCCGCCGGGTTCAGCAGGCAGGGGGGCAGACCCTGGGGGCAGAGCACCGCCAGGGTGCTAACGATACTCTCCTTGGCCAGCTCCCCCATGAGGGCGGCCACCACCGGCTGCCACTCCCCCCAGCCCAGGGGCCGGAAGAGGGGAGCCAGCCAGGTGCCCAGAGCCGCCAGCAGGCTGCAGGCCGGGTCCTCCCCCGCCAGGTAGTGAAAGGAGCCGCCGCTCCACCCGAACCCGGCGGCAAACCACACCGCAACGGAGGCCAGCAGGAGGAGGGACCCCGCCTTTTTCAAAAACTCCCCCAACCGCCGGAGGGTTCCCTGGACCAGGTCCCGGAGATTGGGGAGCCGGTAGGGGGGCAGCTCCAGGAGAAAGGGGGTGTCCCCCTGGGGAAACCAGCGGGTGCCCCCCAGAAGGGTTCCGGTGAGGAGAATGGCGGCAATCCCCGCCAGGTAGGCCAGGGGAGCCGCCCACCAGGCCCCGGGAAACAGCACCCCGGCCATGAGGGCGATCACCGGCAGCTTGGCCCCGCAGGGCAGAAAGGTGGCGGTGATCACCGTGAGGCGGCGGCAGCTCTCCCGGCGGATGGTGCGGCAGGCCAGCACCCCGGGGACCCCGCAGCCGCAGGCCAGGATGTAGGGCACCACGGATTTCCCTGACAGGCCGAACCGCCGGGCGGCCTTGTCCAGCAGGTAGGCCCCACGGGCCAGGTAGCCGCAGCCCTCCAGAAAGGTCAGGCACAGAAAGAGGACCGCCAGCTGGGGCAGGAAGGTGAGCACCGTTCCCACCCCGGCGGCCACCCCGTCCAGCAGCAGGCTGGTAAGCCAGGGGGCGCAGTCCAGCTTTTCCAGGGCGTAGGACAAAAGCAGGCAGGCCCGCTGGAAGAAGGCCGCCATCCACTGGTCCGTCCAGCTCCCCACCCAGTGGACAGCCAGCCAGAACATCCCCAGGACCGTCCCCAGAAACAGGGGCAGAGACAGCAGGGGGTGGAGCAAAAGCTTGTCCAGCCGGACGGTGAGGGAGGGGCGCTCCCGCCCCCGGGTGAGGCAACGGCGGGCCAGCTGCCCGGCAAAGGCGTACCGCCCGGCGGCAATGATCTCCTCCCGGTCGTCGTTGACGGCCTCCTCGCAGGCGGAAACCATCCGATCCACCCGCTGGCCCAGGGCCAGCCCCACCCCCAGCTCCTTCCGGACGGACAGGTCGCCCTCAAAGAGCTTCACCAGGTACCAGCGCCGGGCCCTTTGGGGCAGGTGGTCGTGGGCCAGCAGGTCCAGGTCCGACAGGGCCCGCTCCACCATGGGAGAGAAGATGGGTCCGGGCTTGGGCAGAGCGCCGGTCCGGGCGGCCTGGGCGGCCAGCTCCGCTGCCTGATGAACCCCGGTCCCTCTGGCGGCGGAGATCGCCACCGCCGGGCACCCCAGCCGGGCGGAGAGCAGCTCCAGGTCCAGAGTCTGGCCCCGTTTTTCCAACAGATCCAGCCGGTTGACCGCCACCACCATGGGCAGCCCCAGCTCCAGCAGCTGGGTGGTTAAGTAGAGGCTCCGCTCCAGGCTGGCGCCGTCCACCAGGTTCAAAATGGCGTCCGGCCGCTCCCCGGTGAGCACCCTTCGGGTGATGGCTTCCTCGGGGGTGTAGGGGGAGAGGGAGCACACCCCCGGCAGGTCCAGAATGCGCACAGAGGGGTCCCGCCGCCAGGACCCCGCCAATCGGGCCACGGTGGCGCCGGGCCAGTTGCCCACCGGCTGCCTGTCCCCGGTGAGGGCGTTGAAGAGGGTGGTTTTCCCCGCGTTGGGGACGCCTGCCAGAGCGATGGTCACCACAGTCCGTTCCCCCTCCGGCCGGGGGTTACCTCCACCAGGGCCCCGTCGGCCCGGCGGAGGGTGAGGGTGTACCCCCGCAGGGTGAGCTCGATGGGGTCCCCCAGAGGAGCCGCCCCGGTAATTTCAAGGACGGTGCCGGGGAGAATGCCCAGGTCCAGCAGCCGCCGGCGCAGGGCTCCCTCCCCCCGGACGTGCAGGACGGTGAAGGTCTGTCCCACCTTGGCCTGTTCCAATGTCATGGCGCTCCCTCCTTTTGGTGGTATAGCCTATGCGGCAGGGCAGAAAAAAAGACCACGGAGCGGTTGCTCCGTGGTCTTTGTGCTTATGACAAGGGAATGGGGTCTCCCAAAAACCTGGGTTCCGGCTGGAGGATGGCCCAGAGGATGGCCTTGTCCCGGGCCAGAATCTCCCGGGCGTCCCGCATGATCTGCCCGGCGTCGTTCCGGGGCGCGGCAGCCACGCCCCAGGCCTCCAGCCCCAGGGCGTCCGCCAGGTACAGAGCCCGGCTCAGGTGGTACTCCTGGGTGACGATCACCAGCCGCTTTACCTGAAACACCTCCCGGGCCCGGTAAAGGCTGTCGTAGGTGGAAAAGCCCGCATGGTCCAGAACGATGTCCTCCTCCGGCACGCCCCCTTCCAGAGCCAGGGTCTTCATGGCGGCCACCTCGTTGTAATCCTCCCGGCTATTGTCCCCGGAGAGCAGGAGCTTGTCCGCCCACCCGGCCTGGTACAGCTCCACCGCCCGGGTCATCCGGCTGCGAAGCATAGGGGTGGGAGTCCCGTCAGTGTACACGCCGCAGCCCAGCACCAGGATGCAGTCCAGGTTGGCCGGGGGAACTTCCTCCTGGGAGAGGATTTCGGCCCGGGCGGACCAGACCACATAGACGCTGCCCCCCAGGACCGCCGCCGCGGCAAGCAGCAGGAGAAGGAGAAGGGCCAGCAGTACCCGGCCGGCCCATCCTTTTTTCTTCTTACTCACTTTTTCCGGTTCTCCAAGAGGAAAACCGCGACCATAAACACAATACCTACGATTAATCCGATTGCCATACTGTTGTCATCCTCTCTGTCTGTGGGGTCGGGAGCAGGATCAGTCCTCCATGCTCTCCAGAGCAGCCATAGCCTCTTCGTCGTCCTCGTCCATCTCGCCCCGGATGTAGGTCACCCGGACGGTGGAGGAGCTGAGCATATCTTCCCGCTTGACTATCCAGCCCTTGGCAACCATCTTGTCGTTTCCGTCCTCCAGCTGCTGGGTCACGTCTTCGGTGTCCAGGCCGCTGTAGGTTACTTTTTTAACTTCCATAACAATCCGTTCTCCTTTGCTGTGTTATTCTTGCTCGGCTGCCTGGATCATGATGGCGCATTCGATGCGCTTTTTGAACAGCTCGCAGCCGTAGGTATAGGTGCCGTTGATGTCGCCGCTGGCGTGGTAGGCGTTGGCGGCGCAGCCGCCGGCGCAGTAGAGCCGGGCCCAGCAGTCCCGGCAGTCAGGGTTGGCCACCACGTTGCACCGGTGGAATTTCTCCCCCAGCTGGGGGTTGGTGATCCCGTCCCAGACGTTGCCCATGGAGTAGGCGGGGTCGTTGACGAACTGGTGGCAGGGGAAGAGCTCTCCCCAGGGGGTCACCGCCAGATACTCGGTGCCTGAGCCGCAGCCGGACATGCGCTTGTGCAGGCAGGGGCCGCCGGACAGGTCGATCATGTAGTGGTAGAAGGTGAAGGGCCGGCCCTCCTTCTTCCGCTGGATCATCTCTTTGGCCAGGATTTCGTATTGCTGGAAGAGCTTGGGCAGGTCCTCGTCAGTGAGGGCCCAGGGCTCTCCCGGGGGGCTCACCACCGGCTCCATGCTCAGCTCAGTAAAGCCCAGATCGGCCATGTGGAAAATGTCCTTGGTGAAGTCCACGTTGTCGTGGGTGAAGGTGCCCCGCATGTAGTAGCTCAGGTCCCCCCGCTTCTTCACAAACTCCTGGAACTTGGGCACGATGATGTCGTAGCTGCCCAGGCCGGCCAGGTTTTTCCGCAGGCGGTCGTGGATTTCCTTCCGGCCGTCCAGGCTCAGCACCACGTTGTGCATCTCCTTGTTGCAGAACTCGGTGACCTCGTCGTCCAGCAGCATGCCGTTGGTGGTGAGGGTGAAGCGGAAGTTCTTGTGGTGGATGGGCTCCTGGGTGCGGGCGTAGGCCACCAGCTGCTTCACCACATCCCAGTTCATCAGGGGCTCGCCCCCGAAGAAGTCCACCTCCAGGTTCACCCGGCTGCCGGAGCTGGCGATGAGAAAGTCCAGGGCCTGCTTGCCCACCTCAAAGGACATGAGGGCACGGTCCCCGTGGTAGTTGCCCTGGCTGGCAAAGCAGTAGTCGCAGTTTAAGTTGCAGGTGTGGGCCACGTGCAGGCACATGGCCTTGAGGACGGGCTTGGTGTGCTCGAAGGCCTCCTGCTCCACGTCCTTCCACAGGTCCTGGGAGAAGAGCTTGCCGGCGTCCTTCAGGGCCTGGATGTCCGACAGACATTCCCGCAGCTCCGCCTCGTTTACGTCCTCCTGCTGGCCGTACTTGGCCAGCATCTGGGCAATGATCTCCTCATGAGGGGTGGTCTCGAACAGGGCGATCATGTCGTAGGCCACTTCGTCCACCAGGTGGACCGAGCCGCTGTACACGTCCAGGACGATGTTGTAGCCGTTTAATTTGTACTGATGAATCATGTTCGTTCTCGTTTCTGTGTGGTTTCGATAAAGAAGGAGAAAAAGGAAGCGCCGCTTGATCCCAGATCAGGCGGCAGCTTTTCCTACATTCAATACGTCAGCCGCGGATTAGCGGTTGCTATTCTCGCACTGCTGATTGGCAAGGCCGCAGGAGGTCTTGCAGGCAGACTGGCAGGAGGTCTGGCATTCGCCGCAGCCGCCGGTCTTCAGGCTCTTGGCCAGGTCCCGCGTCTCCAGGGTTTGGATTCTCTTCATGAAAGAGCAGCTCCTTTCGATCCCGGTATCCGGGTGATAATCAAAAACATTATAATGTACTTTAGACAACTTGTCAATGGCAGGGCGGATTTTCCCCATCCTACAAAAAAAGTCCTGACAGGCTGGGTAAAATTGTTGCGGGAAACGACACAAAAGCCATGACTTTCTCCCGTCTTTGTGGTAAAATAACACTAATTAACCTATTTTAATGAACAAACGACGGCCCGCGGGCCGAGGTATATCATTCAGTTACAAGGAGAAAGGAAGTTTACGCCATGAACGAATTCAAGGGAAGCAGCACCTACGTCGTGTCCTCCGACCTGCTGCGCATTGTCAACATCGCCATCGCCCTGGAAAAGCCCCTGCTCATCAAGGGCGAGCCCGGCACCGGCAAGACCCAGCTGGCCCAGGCCATCAGCGAGGCCCTGGACAAGAAGCTCATCATCTGGAACATCAAGTCCACCACCAAGGCCCAGGACGGCCTGTATGTCTACGACACCGTCCAGCGTCTGTACGACAGCCAGTTCGGCGGCGAAGGGGTGGACGACATCAAGAAGTACATCAAGCTGGGCAAGCTGGGCGAGGCCTTTGCCGCCGACGAGCAGGTGGTCCTGCTCATCGACGAGATCGACAAGGCCGACCTGGAGTTCCCCAACGACCTGCTGTGGGAGCTGGACAAGATGGAGTTCTACATCCCCGAGACCAAGGAGACCATCAAGGCCAAGCAGCGCCCCATCGTCATCATCACCTCCAACGCCGAGAAGGAGCTGCCCGACGCCTTCCTGCGCCGCTGCATCTTCCACTACATTTCCTTCCCCAACGAGGCCATGATGACCGACATTGTCCACGCCCACTACGACAACATTGAGGATCACCTGCTGGAGATGGCCATGCGGGCCTTCTACCAGGTCCGTGACCTGCCCACCGTTGCCAAGAAGCCCTCCACCTCCGAGCTGCTGGACTGGCTCCAGGCCCTCCGCCTGGGCGGGGTGGACCCGGATAAGATCGAGGCCGAGCTGCCCTATGCCGGCATCCTCCTGAAGAAGACCGAGGACCTCACCGCCGTGAAGAACGCCAAGAACCGGGTAAAGAACGGCTACCGCTGGTAAAACGGAAGGAGGGGACCCCGTGTTTACCGATTTATTCTACCTCCTGCGCGCCCGGGGCCTGAAGGTATCCATGAACGAGTGGCTCTCCCTGATGGAGGCTCTGGAGCGGGGGCTGTGCCGCAACAGCCTGCTGGAGTTCTACTACGTCAGCCGGGCCATCCTGGTGAAGACCGAGGCGGACTTTGACAAGTTCGACGAGATCTTCCTGGAGTACTTCGACCGGGTCCAGCACTTTGAGGATGTGCCTCAGGAGCTGATGGAGTGGCTCCATGACCCCAAGAACATGAAGAAATACGACAAGGACGAGGTGGACGCCCGCACCACCTACGACCTGGAGAAGCTCCGCCAGATGCTGGAGGAGCGCCTGCGGGAACAGCACGAGCGCCACGACGGCGGCCAGTACTGGGTGGGCACCGGCGGCACCTCCACCATGGGCCACTCGGGCTACGCCGCCACCGGCATCCGGGTGGGGGGCGAGAGCCAGCACCGCCACGCCCTCCAGGTGGCCGGCGAGCGGGAATTCCGGGACTTCCGGGAGGACAACGTGCTGGACCAGCGGTCCTTCCAGCTGGCCTTCCGCCGCCTGCGGCAGATGACCACCCGCCAGGACGGCCCCATGGACGTGCTGAACCTGGACCGAACCATCGACGAGACCTGCAACAACGCCGGTTACCTCCAGCTGGAGTTCGACCGTCCCCGGACCAACGACATCAAGGTGATGGTCCTCTTCGACTCCGGCGGGTCCATGAATCCCTACGCCCGGCTGTGCAGCCAGCTCTTCCAGGCGGTGAACCGGGCCAACAACTTCAAGGACCTGAAGATTTTCTACTTCCACAACTGCTGGTACTCCGAGCTGTACACCGATCCCCGGTGCACCTATGGGGAGTCGGTGCAGACCCAGTGGGTCATCAACAACCTGAGCCGGGAGTACAAGGTCATTGTGGTGGGCGATGCCTCCATGGCCCCCTCGGAGCTGACCTGGATCGGCGGCAGCAGCTGGTACAACCGGTACAACAACGAGACCGGCCTGACCTGGCTCAACCGCTTCCACAACCGGTTCGAGAAGATGGTGTGGTTCAACCCCATCCCCGAGTCCATGTGGGAGTACGACTACGGCGCTCAGACCATCGAAATGGTCCGCAGCGTGGTGGATATGTACCAGCTCACCGTGGAGGGGCTGGGCCGGGGCCTGAAGAAACTGGTGTCGGCGCGGTAAGTTTGAATTTGCGCAAAAAACGGCTGGGAAACCGGCCGTTTTTTCTGCCCTGGCAGAATGGGATCGCCTGCCCGGCGGGGGCCCCGACCGCTTTTTTTGCGCCGCTCCCTTGCGGTTTGGGGGAAACATGGTGTAAACTAAAAAAAAGTAAAAAATGTTGCATTTCAATAGATTCGAGGTGCGTTATGGACCGGGCCAACGCCGCAAAGAAAAAAAGAATACACAGCTTGCTGCGCACGGTGATCCTGCTGGTCGCCTGCTTCGTTGCCACCCTGCTCATTCTCCGCATGGAGCTGAGCAAGCGGGGCGAGGCGGCGGCGGTGGAGAGCCTGTCCGCTTTTGCCCAGCGGGGCAGCTCCGGGGTCACCGGCAAGGTGGAGAGTGTGGCCAGCCGCCTGCAAACGGCAGCTCAGCTCCTGGGGGCCAGAGGTCTGTCCAGCGAACGGGCCGCCCAGGAGATCCTGGACGCGGTGCTGGACAGCGTTCCCTTTTCCCGGTTGGGCCTGCGCCTGCCTGACGGCTCGGCGCTTCTCAGCGACGGAACCCGCCAGACGGAGACAAGCTGGCCCTCTGCCCGGCAGTGCCAGGGGGAGAGCGGCAGCTTCTGGGTGAGCACCGCCCAGCAAACCGGCCCGGACGGGGACTGGGTGGTGAATCTGTATGTGGAGATTCCCGGCAGCGACCGCCTGCTCTTCGGCACCCTGCGGCTGGAGGACCTGCTCAGCGAGGATGCCTTTCAGGCTCTGATGGAGAAGGAGCAGGGGATTGTGGTCTTTGAGACCGAAACCGGCACCATCCTGCTGGACACCTTCCGGGATCAGGAGGCCCTGGGGGAGAACCTGTACAGCCAGAATATGCTGACCCAGGAGCAGATCGACAATCTCCAGGCGGAGCGGCAGCGGTCGGACACCGCAGTGAACTCCTGGGAGGAGGAGGGAGGACAGGTCCTCTACTTCTGCGTTCAGAACACCGGCGTTGCCGGCTGGGGCCTGCTGGCTGCTGCCCGGGAGAGCGCCGTCAGCCGGACGGTGGGGATGATCCCCCGGAGCGTCGCCTACTTCCTGCTGGCGCTGCTCTACGGCCTGGCCGGGACCATGGTCCTGTTCTACCAGACCGTCCGGGAGCGGTCGGTGCGGGACAAGCTGGACCAGGAGGTGGCCCGGAGCAACACCCTTATGAACGTGGCCCTGCCCAGCTCGGACGTGCAGCTGTTCGAGCTGCTGCCCAACGGCCTGCTCCGGCTGCTGAGCCCGGGGAAGGGCCAGGTACGGGCGGATCTTTTCACCCCCAAGCAGATGCTGATTCGCCTGAACTGCTCCGTCCAGTGGGAGGCTGCCCTCCAGGCTGCCCTGGAGCAGGCTGCCCAGGGCCAGGACAGCGAGGTGGAGTTCCAGACCATGGACGAGGAGGAAACCTGGATTCAGCTGCGCATTGACCCCCTGCCCGACAACGAGGAGGTGGAGGCCATCGGCACCATCCGCGGGGTCACGGAGGAGGTCCAGGAGCGCCACCGGAAGGAGGACGCGGCCAAGCTGCTCAACCGGATGATGGAGGGAACCGTGGCCGGCCTGGAGATCTCCCTGGAGGAGGACACCTGGCGGATGCTGTGGGGCTGGGAGTCCTACGGCCACCTGACCTACCGGGAGGGCAGCCAGCCCTCCCACGAGAGCGTAACGTACCAGGAGAGCGCCCTGCCCTCCTATGACACCTTTGTGCGCGAGCGGGTGGCCCCTACCATCCACCCCAAGGACCGGGAGGAGTATCTGCGGGTGATGGAGCGCAGCGCTCTGCTGAGTTTCTTCTTCACCGGCACCACCAAGTATACCCTGGAATACCGGGTCCGGGCGGACCAGGCCCTGGGGTATGAATGGCATTCCTCCGAGCTCTATCTGTTCCGGGACAGCAGCACCCACCGGATCAAATGCAACCTGCTCATCCGCCAGGTCACCGAGGCCAAGCGGCAGGAGCTGGAGGAAAAGCGGCGGCTGGAGGAAAAGGAGCACATCCTCTTCCTCCAGGCCAAGAAGCTGGTGGAGTCCGAGGACGAGCTGGACTTCGTCCACGTCATCGCCGACTACTACCAGGGCATCTACGTGGTGGATATGAACCAGGACGAGACCCGGAGCATCAAGGTGCCCCGGTACTTTGCCGACCTGCTGGAGCGGGAGAACAACCGGCTCAGCCGCACCCTGTGGCGGTACGGCCAGGAGCTGATGGACCCGGCCTATGTGCCCGCCTTCCAGGCCCTGGTTTCCTATGACAACATGCGGAAGATCCTGGCGGACAAGGGCCAGGCGGAGATGACCTACCGGAAGCAGAACGGCACCTGGATCTGCATGCGGGTGCTGCCCATGCCGGGGTACTCGGAGGAGACCCCCAAGACCCTGTGGATTTTCGAGGATGAAACCGCCACCGTAACCCTGCGGGAGGAGGAGGAGAAGGCCCGGGTCACCGCCGAGGCCGCCGAGGCCGCCAGCCAGGCCAAGAGCCAGTTTTTGGCCAACATGAGCCACGATATCCGCACCCCCCTCAACGCCATCCTGGGCATGTCCGAGCTGGGCCTGCGGGAGGAGAACGCTGAGGAAAAGGACAACTGCCTCCGGGACATCCGGGGCAGCGGCCGGATTCTCCTGGAAAACATCAACAGCATCCTGGACCTGTCCAAGATCGAGGCGGGCAAAATGGAGATCACCCAGGAGAGCTACCACATTCTCTCCACCCTCCACGACGCCATCACCGTCCTGCGGATGCGGGCCCAGGAGAAGAAGCTGACGTTTGTGGCCCAGGTGGACGAAAATATCCCCGCCACCCTCTTCGGGGACGACGTGAACATCAGTCACATTATTATGAACTTAGGTTCCAACGCGGTGAAGTACACCAACCAGGGCTCCGTGACCCTGACTGTCACCTGGGAGCCTGCGGTGGAGGACGGCACTCTGGTGATCCACATGGAGGACACGGGCGTGGGCATCCGCCAGGAGGACATGCCCTACATCTTCCGCAGCTACGGCCGCCTGGACCGGGGGGCCAACCGGCACATTGAGGGCACCGGTCTGGGGCTGCCCATCTGCAAGAAGCTGGCAGAGCTGATGGACGGCACCCTGGGGGTGGAGAGCACCTACGGGGTGGGCAGCGACTTCTGGGTGCGCCTGCCCCAGAAGGTGGTGGACCCCACCCCCTGCGGCCCCTACCGGGGGGATATCCGCCCGGAGAGCGACCAGTATTACAACAGCTTCACCGCCCCCGAGGCGGCGGTGCTGGTGGTGGACGACCAGGCCCTGAACCTGAAGGTCTGCCAGGGGTTGCTGCGGCCCTACGAGATGGAGGTCTACACCGCCCGCTCCGGCCAGGAGGCCCTGCGGCAGATGACCCAGGTGTGGCCGGACCTGGTGTTCATGGACCACATGATGCCCGACATGGACGGGGTGGAGGCCACCCAGCGGATTCGGGAGATGGGCAAGAAGGACCCCTATTTTGCCGTGGTGCCCATCATCGCCCTCACCGCCAACGCCATGAAGGGGATGAAGGAGTATTTCCTGGAAAACGGGTTCAGCGACTTCGTTTCCAAGCCCATTGAGCTGGACGCCCTGGACCAGGCCCTGCGGACCTGGGTGCCCGAGGACAAGCAGAAAGCCCCTGCCCGGCCCATGGGGAACCGGAACCGGGATCAGGTGCCCCCGGACCTGGCGGAGCTGAAGGGGGTGGACGTGGTCCAGGGCATGAGCTTCTGCGGCACGGCGGAAATTTACCGCAAGACCCTGGTGATGTTCCGGGATCAGGTCCACGGCAAGGTCCGGCGGATCAGCCAGGTCCTGGAGGAGAACCGGATGGAGGACTACGCCATCGAGGTCCACAGCATGAAGAGCGCTGCCCGGTGGATCGGAGCCATGGACCTGGGGGACCGGGCCGAGCGCCTGGAGATGGCCGCCCGGGCCGGAAACCGGGACCAGGTGAGGGAGGACACCCCCGCCCTTCTGGACCAGTATCAAACCCTGGGCGAAGCCCTGTCCGGACTGACGGAGACATAAAAAAACAGCCGGGACCGCAAAACAGTCCCGGCTTGTTTGCTGTAATTTCTTGGCTCCCCCTCTGGGGGAGCTGTCAGCGAAGCTGACTGAGAGGGCGATACGGCGTTTTTACCCCACTGCCTTCCCCAGTGCTGCGCCGGCGATGCAGAGAACTAGGCTCAGCCCGGCGTACAGGGTGAAGAGGCCCCAGCGGCCGCTCTCCAGCAGGGAGAGGGACTCCAGGGAGAAGGTGGAGAAGGTGGTAAAGCCCCCGCAGAAGCCTACTTTCAGCAGAAGGACCAGGTTGGGGTCCATCCCCGCTGGTCCGCCGGCCCGCTGGGCGATAAGGCCGATAAGAAAGGCACCCAGCAGGTTAATGAGCAGGGTGGGCAGGGGAAAAGCCCCCCGCTGGAGCCAGGGGATCAGCCCCATGAGATACCGGCACACCGCCCCGGCGGCCCCGCCGGCGCCCACGAAAAGACAGTTGGAAAACATAGAAAAACCTCGTTTCTTCCCCGCCCTTGACAATGGAGGGTGGGGCTGGTATCATAATGATACAGAAGGGCACTGCAACAAGCGGTCAGCCCAGCGAAGGAAATTTTCTAATCAATTTTAGAGACTAGAAACCGTCACTGTGCAGAGTGGCGGTTTCTGCCCTTGATACGGATCGTTACGGTGTATCCGAAGATATGTAACGTAATCGTAACTGGCATAGCCCCACCTCCTCTCGGAGGATGTGACTGACCGCCTGCCGTTGTGCAGTGCTCTTCTGCCCCTTGTGGGGTGAGAATATCATAGCATGGTTTGAAGAAGGTTGTCAATTTCAGAGCGTATGACACGCAAAAAGGAGCGCCGAACGGCGCTCCTTTTTTGTTCAAATAGAATTGATTTCTGCCTCCAGCTTCTCGTAGGCTTTTTCAAACGCGCTAAAAGCCTGGGCAGCCTTTTCGGAATCCGAGGAGGACAGGAAGTTCTGGAACTCATCGTATTTCTTCTTTGCTGTGTTATACAGTTCGGCAGACTTGACGATTTTGTCACCGTTTGGGATATTATCCTTGATAAAGCTCTTGAACTTATTGGTCAAACCGCTCTGGAGTTGTTCTCCGATCTTGTCCCCCATCTCCTTAATCAGCGCATTCGCGTCATCCTTGTTACAGAGCGCCTTGATTGTCTTTTCCGCCGCATCGAAGACCTTGTCAACATTTGCCTTAGTGACCGTGGTGATCCCCATCAAACCGAACGCATCGCTGACATAATAGGACAGAAAATCTCTCCAGACTCCTTGGTTTAACTGCGCCAATGCTGCGCAATAATCCGCCAAAGCCTTGCATCCGTCTTTGCTGCTGACGTTCTCCCATGTCAGGTGGGCTGAGTGAGATTTCCCGCTACTTTCGCGCCAGGTAATGTCCACAGTTCCGACACCGAGTTTGTTCATTGTTGATATAAAATAGGAAATAGTGTATCGGGTTTTGTTAATTGTCACTGTGGTTTCATCGCTTTTGATACTTGCCTTAATCTGACCATAGAGCTGATTGCTGAGCTTATCCATCTTCGTCTCGTATGTATCGACCGCAGAGCTGTCCAGCGAGTCCAGTATCGCCATTGCGAAGGCATCATACACTTCATCGGGTAAGGTGTCGCCCTTATGGCACAGTGTAGTGTGCATCATGTCCTTCACCTTGGTGCGTGCATCCTCGACGATCCCGCTGGTTTCGGCCTCGGCCTTCGAATAGAGTGTCTTCACGATATCCAACGCGGCCTGCGCCAGATCCTGGCGGGCTTGCTCGGCCTTGGAAGTATCCTCTTTGGGGTTTATCTTGGTTGCAGGGACAGACTGCGTCTTCTGCACATATGTTGCCTTAATGCCATTCTCCGCAAATCCGGACCATTCGCTGCAGTTGTCAGCTGTCACGGTCCATGTGACGTTCTCCAGCACAACACTCTTCGTATAGGACAATATCGCCGTGGTCTTGTAAGATGTCGTTAGTGTGCCAGGGATAAACCCAGTGTTTACAGTTTCCAAGCTGTCGATGACCACGCCGTCCGGCAGGCCGCTCAGTTCGACCTTCAAGTTCTGGGGTGGAGAGTAGATGTATTCCTTGGGGATGTCATCAGGATCAGGAGGTGTCAGCAGATCCGGGACCATCCGATATCCACCATCGGATACGTATATTTCCAGCTTTAGCTTGTTGTTATCCATATCCAGTGAATACATCATGTGTTCGGGCATCAGCAGATAGGCCTCGTCGCTTTTCACTGTGTACAGATCAGGACGAGAAACCCGCTGGAAATAGGGATGCTGCGCGAGAGGATGGTACAGACCCATCTCTTCGCTATCGCTGAGTCCATCACCGTCCGAGTCTGGATTATTTGGATCAGTTGTCCAAATCTCCCCATACTGATCGCGCATGCCCGTGGTTTCAACTAGGTCTGGCAGACCATCGCCATCAGAATCTTCCGTTGATCCAATATAGGCATCCTGCAACGCTTTGAATGCAGAGGCCAAGTCACTGGCATTCTGGCAATAGAGATAGGCTCCGTCTGTTGCGGTTGCGATTCTTTGCATCAAGGACTGAGCAACGTCGCTTCCGATACCAACTGCGATAACACGCTGATTGTTCGCTTTCAGTGAGGCCAGGACACTATTGGAAACACTGCTTTGCCCATCGGAGAGAAGGATCACGAACGACTGATATTGAGTATCATCACTTTTGCTCTTTAAAGCGCGTTGCAGGGCGCTTTCGATATTCGTCCCGCCGGATGCATATAAACTCGCAATCTGCGCTTTGATCATGTTTCTATTGTCGACAGGATCTCCTTCTTCATTGATGGAAACAAGCTGAACCTGGTCGAGAAGCGTCCGAGTCGAACTCGTGAAAGCAAGCAGCGTGATGCGATCTTCATCAGCAAGCACATCAATCATGTTCTGTGCAGCTTCGATGCTTTTTTGCATCTTTTCGCCGGACATACTGCCAGAGCAATCTATTGAAAGTACAATACTATAGTAGGGTGTTTCATCCGTTCGAATAGTCGGAAGCTGGGCAGTCTGTGCTGCCATCCACTCCGCTATGTTCACCACAGCGTACTCGCTGAAGTGACCAGTCTCTACGGAAACAATATTATTTAACGTATCCACTTGACTTTCAAGCAGGACTACAATATCGTTTTCTTCATCGTACCAGACGATTGCAAGATCCTGAGGGTTAATCCCATTCGCAGCTAATTGTGCCGGGTCGTAGTGGAACGCAATGACGGCATCGGTGACGGTTCCGCCAAGCGCATTGATATCCACCGCAGCCAGGTAGCCCGGAATACGAAGCATGGGTCCGGTCATGATCTGCGTTGCGGTAACCTTACCAGCATCGTTTAATTTATAGGAGACCTCAATGCCCGTTATGCTCCCGTCTCCGCTCAAGGTCTGCTCAATTGTATCCAGACTATTTACGCCCAAGATATCGTCGAGGACATACTCAAACTCACTTTCTTCGATCCAGTCAGCAGTCAAAGCAAGGTTTCTATTGATGACTTCGTCAAATTCGAAATACGCATCCTCTTCGGTAAGCCAGCCGAGGAAGATGTATCCGGCTCTCTCCGGATCTTCTGGCTTGACGGCAACCTGATTCTCCTCTACCGTCTGTGTGGGAACGGCGCTTCCTCCCGCACTATCAAACGAGATGCTGTAGGGGCCAGGCTCTCTCCAGCCGGCATAGAGTTCGATGTCCTCCAGCACAAGAAGCTCAAAATCATAAAGCTCCGTGCATTCTGCGTCCTCATACCAGCCATCGAAGATAAATCTGTCCCTTATCGGGGCAGCAGGCTCAATGGCAACCTCGCCATCTTTCACTGTTTGTGCCACAACGTTGCTTCCCCCGTTGGAGTTAAATGTAACGGTATAGCTGTCAGGGGAGGGCGTAGGAAGAACAGGTACATTGACATTACCGCCGCCGTTGCCGCTGGAGCTTCCGCTGCTGGTTTTGCTCCACTGTGCATACAGCGTGATATCTTTGGTGATCTCAGTGTCAAAGTCAAACTTACTGCCGCCGGTAGCTTGCGTATACCAACCGTTAAAGGTATAGCCGCTTCTGGTGGGGGTGGCAGGGATTTTTGCTTTCTCACCGCTGCTGACCTTTTGGGTGGTGTAAGTGCCCAGGTTGTCATAGTTGCAGACAAAGGTCACAGTGTAGATGGCAGAAGCGGGTTCCTCTACCACAGTTTCACAAAACCGCATTAAAATTGTTGCCACTTGCGCGCGCGTTGCATTTCCCTGGGGAACAAGGGTTGTTGCGGTCATGCCGGTGATCAAACCCTCGGCGTTGGCCCAAGCCATGGCAGCGGTCGCATAGTCACTGACCGTGTCTGCATCAGTAAACGTAGACAGGTCTGCGGTTCCTGTAACATCGTACCCTTTGTATTCAGAATACCGGTACAGGATGGTTGCCATCTGCTCACGGGTAATGGGGTCTTCAGAGCCAAACTTCCCATTGCCGTAGCCGCCAACGATATCGTTGGCAGATGCCCACGCAACGCCATTTGTGTAATATGCATTGTCAGCAACATCAGTGAAGGACACACCAGACGCAGCAGGCGTCCCTTCCATGCGGTGCAAGATCGTAACGATCATCCCGCGGGTGGTAGTGGCATTGGGAGAAAATGTGGTATCTCCTGTGCCGTTCATTATGCCTTTTTCCCAAGAGTACTGGACTGCACCATAAAACCAGTCCGTGCTCTTTACATCGGTAAAAGGCATCTTGGCCTCTGCTGCCAGCGCTGCAGTTGGCAAGAGAGACAGAACCAGCGCCAAACATAACGCCAGGCTCAACAGTCTTTTCTTCATGTTCAAAGTCCTCCCTTTTTATTTTCTCCCACCCAGCCCCCAGGGGGAAGCCCCCTGGACCGGGCGGTGAAAAACAAAAAATGCCATGCAGGTCCGATGACCTACACGGCGTTGAAGAAGGAAAAAACCTTCCATGCACACAACCATCCGTCATGGCGGTGTCGGGTAAAAATACCAACGACAAAGAAACCTCTTCCCAAGCCAGGAAATGCAAAATCCTTGCATTGCGGGCTGAAAAAGGGTATAATACTGCCTATGCGGTGCGGCCTTTTTAAGGGCCGTTGTGTAGGTGATTATCCCACCTGCGCAGGCTTTCAGAGGCTCCTACCTCTCTGAAAGCTGCCGCATATTCTGTTTTTCAAGAAAAGTTTAGCAGATATTAAAGAAAATAGCAAGCAGAAAAAATAGTAGGCTGGGGGAAAGTGGCGTTCTCCCGGCTTTTTTGTGGGGAAACTGGGTGTGTGTGGGTATCCCGGCCCCCTTGGCTCCCCCAGAGGGGGAGCCAAGGCAAATGTGAAGAACCCTTGAACAATCCGGGCAAATCGTTGCTTTTTTGCCCCAGC
>JAEDJB010000175.1 GCA_016296565.1 Oscillospiraceae bacterium | reverse complement strand
AAAACACCAGATGGATCAGCACCAGGTACAGGGCGGTGCCGCCGCCGATGGACAGGAGCATGTTGTGCTTCCACTTGTGCAGCAGGATAACCCCAAGGCCCGCCAGAAGCTCCGGGGCCCCGTGGTTTCCGGCCGTCAGGTCCACACCCTTATAGCAATAAATCACCAGCATGGACATGGCCGCCGCCGGGAGGACCTTGCCCAGGTAGCGGACGAAGGCCGGGGTCTCCTTCCCCGCCGGAAACACCAGGAAGGAGATAAACCGGGTGAGCATGGTGGCGGCCATGATGATACCCACGGTGAGAATGATCTGGGTGCTGCTCATTCCTCCAGCCTCCTTTCAATGGGCCGGCGCAGCAGGGTGAGGAAGAGAACGATCCCCACCATGGAGGCCAGAATGAAGTTGTCCGGGCCAAAGATCGCCAGGCACACCAGGGAGATTCCCAGGCCCCCCAGGGTGCTGATGTGGCTTTTCTCCTTCTCCCACTGGCCCACCAGGATCACCAGGAAGAGGGCGGTCATGGCAAAGTCCACCCCGGTGGTGTCGAAGGGGATGAACTGCCCCAGCACCGACCCCAGAACGGTGCCGGTGATCCAGTAGCTGTAGTCAAAGAGGGACACAAAGAAGTAGAACCACCCCTTGTCCACCCCCTCGGGAATCTCGGCGGAGACGTTCACGGAAAAGGTCTCGTCGCACATCCAGAAGATGGTGGGGAAGGTTTTCTTCCCCAGGCCCCGGTACTTTTCCAGCATGGAGACCCCGTAGAACACGTGCCGGGCGTTGACCATGAGGGTGAGGAAAAAGGCGCTCACCGGGGCAAAGGCCTGGGTGAGCACGCTCCCCGCCACAAACTGCATGGACCCGGCAAAGACGAAAAGGCTGATGAGAATGGGGGCCAGGGGCGAAAAGCCCAGGGACTTCATGTAAATGCCGTAGGCGATGCCCAGGACGAGAAAGCCCGTGAGGATGGGAATGGTAAAAGGAAAGGCCGCTTTGGCCGCGGCCCGCTTGCTTGGCTTCATGGGAGAGGATGCTCCTTCCGCGAAAAATCAGTGGACATTATTTTAACGGGAAAAAGCAGGAGCGTCAACTGCTTTTCCTTTGTTCCGACAGGGATAGGCACCACTCCCCCGGCTCCCTCATAGGATGGAGCGTCCCCCTGCCCGGGGGGCAATCACCCTGAGGAGGCTTGTTATGCTTGACGCACTCTTCCAGCTGGCCTACCCCGTCCAGGCCCTGCTGGCTACCCTCTTCACCTGGAGCATCACCGCCCTGGGGGCCTGCCTGGTCTTTTTCCTGAAAAAGCCCAACCGGAACCTGATGGACGCCCTGCTGGGCATGGCCGGGGGCGTCATGGTCGCCGCCGCCTTCTGGTCCCTGCTGGCTCCCTCCATTGAGATGGCCGGGACCCTGGGCTTAAACCCCTGGCTCACCGCCCTGGCGGGCTTTCTGGGGGGCGGCGTGCTCCTCTTTCTGGGAGACCGGCTCTTCACCCGGTTGAGCGCGAACCGCGCCGCCCTCTCCCCCAGCCGGCGGGAAGGGCGGAAACGCTCCACCATGCTCATCTTCTCCATCACCCTGCACAACATCCCCGAGGGCATGGCCATCGGCGTGGCCTTCGGCTCCCTGGCCTACAGCCTGGAGGGCAGCGCCCCGGAGGCCGCCTGGCTGCTGGCCCTGGGCATCGGCATGCAGAACCTGCCCGAGGGCATGGCGGTGAGCGTCCCTCTCCGGCGGGAGGGCTACTCCCGGCGCAGGTCCTTCTTCTACGGCCAGCTCAGCGGCCTGGCCGAGCCCATTGCCGGGGTTCTGGGGGCGCTGCTGGTGCTGAAGGTGCGCACCTGCCTGCCCTTCCTGCTGGCCTTTGCCGCCGGGGCCATGATCTATGTGGTGGTGGAGGAGCTCATCCCCGAAAGCCAGACCAACGAGAACAAGGACTGGATGGCGCTGTTTACATTGATCGGCTTCTCCCTCATGATGGTGCTGGACGTGGCCCTGGGCTGACGGAGGGTCCGAATTCCCGCATATTTGCCCCCGTCCCCCGCATATGGTTCAGACAGTCAACACATTTGGGAGGCGGTCTGACATGGAGCAAACTGAAAACCGGGTGATCCTGCGGGGAACCATGGCGGGAGACGCCGTGTTCTCCCACCGGGTGCACGGCATCGACTTTTACCGGTTTCCCCTGTCGGTCCCCCGTCTGTCCGGGCGGGAGGATCGGCTGAACATCCTGCTGGCCCGGACCCCGGAGGAGGCCCCCCTGCCCCAGCCGGGGACCTTCCTGGAGGTCTGCGGCCAGGTCCGGTCCTTCAACAACCGCAGCGGCGTGGGCAGCCGCCTGGTGATCACCGTCCTGGCCAAGTCGGTGGAGCCCGCCCAGGGGGACCCCTGCAACCAGGTGTTTCTCCGGGGCACCCTGTGCAAGGAGCCGGTCCTCCGGCGCACCCCCCTGGGCCGGGACATCTGCGATCTGCTGCTGGCGGTGAACCGCCGGTACCGCCGGGCGGACTACCTGCCCTGCATCGCCTGGGGCAGTCTGGCCCTGGCCTGCGGGCAATGGAAAACCGGCGACACCCTGGCTCTGGAGGGACGGCTCCAGAGCCGCACCTACCTGAAAACCCTGGGGGAGGTGACCCAGGAGCGGACGGCCTATGAGATTTCCATCCGTACCGCGGAAAAAGACAGCGCCCCGGACCAGTGAGGGCGCGCCCGTTCCCGAAGGCCCCAGGGGGCCTTCGGCTTTTTTATGGGAACGCTCTCCCCTGTCAAACCGCCGCGGCAGGCGGGAAAAAACCATTGTTTACAGACTCGAAATCAAATTCACAATTTGTCCATATCATTCCAATACTTTGGTCATAATTCTCCGGTAGGATATCACCTGTAAGCAGCAGAGAACCAAATCACTTCTGACTTAACTTACACACTCTCTTTTCTCTCTCTTTTCTCTCTTTTTTTAGTAAAGAACGGCAGCGATAAGCAGATCGCTGCCGTTTCTTTTTTGCTTTTTCCTTCTTTGTTCGTCTGACCCCTTTTGTTGCGTAAGAGAAAGTAAAAAATATTACTTATGCACGAAAAAAGTCCGGGTTGGTGCGTTGCTTTTCGACAGGTCCTGTGGTAAGGTGATACTGTACAATTTGTCCTTGGCCGGAACCGGTTGTCGAAATATCTGTCAGCATGACAGCGCTTTCAGTCAAGCAGGCCAGTTGGTTTTCACCAATACAAAAAGGAGAAAAACGTTATGAATTTTGAACTTTCCGAACAGCAGCTTTCCATTCAGAAGATGGCCCGTGATTTCACCGAGAAGAAAGTAGCTCCCGGTGTCCTCGAGCGTGACGAGACCCGCGTCTACGACGTGGAGCTCTATAAAGAACTGTCCAGCATGGGCTTTATCGGCCTGCCCTATGCCAAGGAATACGGCGGCCAGGGCCTGGGCTACATGGAGTACGCCCTGGCAATCGAGGAGATCTCCAAGGTTGACCCCTCCCTGTCCGTTTCCTTCTCCGTGTCCACCTCTCTGTACGGCGGCTCCCTGTACTTCTCCGAAGCCACCGA
>JAEDJB010000026.1 GCA_016296565.1 Oscillospiraceae bacterium | reverse complement strand
AATAAACGGCGGACGCAGCTGCGTCCGCCGTTTGCTTAGTCCTCAAACTCGTATACGTCCTGGTATTTTTCCTTGAACATGTTGAAGAGGATGGTGAGCAGCTCTTCGCTCTCCACGCCGCTGTAGGCCTCCTCGTCCCCGTCCACCATGTCCACGTGGAGGATCACCACCTCGCCGTCGTCGTCCTCCACAGGCAGCAGGAAGAGGTATTCCTCCCCCTCGTACTCCATCAGGTCCACAAACTCAAAGGGGACCTCGTTGCCGTTTTCGTCCTCCAGCAGGAAAAGATTCTCCTCTTCGCCGCCGGCGCTGTTGATGTCGATGATATCAGCCATGCTAACCTTCTTTCCGCGGGAGTCCCGCTGGTTTCAGTCCTGGGTAATACTATGATTATACGAAGGGGATAACGGCGTGTCAAGCCCCCTGGAACAGGCGGCGCAGCCGCTGGGCCAGGGAGGGCTTCTCCGGGGTCAGGGGGGTGGGAGCCGGGCGGTGGAGGGAGGTTTTCATGAACTCCGCCTGGCTGTCCAGGGGGGGCAGCTTGCCTGGCTCCTTGCGCAGGTAGGCCCCGCTGGCCTGGAGGAAGCTGGCTTTGGCGGTGTCCCGCAGCTGGGTGTCCAGAATGTACCGCAGCTGCTCCTGGATTTCCTGGTCCAGGATGGGGCAGGCGATCTCCACCCGCCGCTGCAGGTTCCGGGTCATAAGGTCCGCCGAGGCGATGAAATACTCCGCCTCCTCCCCCCGGCCAAAGACGTAGATCCGGGCGTGCTCTAAGTACCGGCCCACGATGGAGGTGATGTGGATGTTCTCCGTTTTCAGCAGCACCTCCGGCCGCAGGCAGCAGATGCCCCGGATAATCATCTCAATGTGTACCCCCGCCTGGGAGGCCTGCTGGAGCTTGTCGATCACGTCCCGCTCCGTCACAGAGTTGGCCTTGATGCAGATGTAGCCCTCTTCCCCCTTGGCGATCTGCCCGTCGATGCGCTGGCAGATCTGGTTTTTCAGGGAATTGGGGGCCACCAGCAGGGACTGGTACTCTCCCTCCAGATTGTCGGTGAGCATGTTCCGGAAGAAGGCTGCCCCGTCGGCCCCGATCACCGGGGAGGCGGTCATGACGCTCAGGTCCGTGTACAGGACGCTGGTCTTTTCGTTGTAGTTGCCGGTGCCCACCTGGGTGATGTAGTGGGTGCCCGACTTGTCCTGAAGGGTGATGAGGCAGAGCTTGCTGTGGCACTTGAAGTTTTCAATGCCGTAGATCACCTTGCAGCCGGCCTCCTCCAGCATTTTGGACCAGGCGATGTTGTTGGCCTCGTCGAACCGGGCCCGCAGCTCCATGAGGACCACCACCTCCTTGCCGTTTTCCGCCGCCCGGCAGAGGGTCCGGGCGATCTTGGAGGTGGAGGCCAGCCGGTAGATGGTGATTTTAATGGAGGCCACGTCCGGGCGCTCGGAGGCCTCGGACAGCAGCCGCAGGAAGGGGTCCACGGAGTCGTAGGGGAAGAAGAGCAGCCGGTCCTTCCGGCGGATCTGCTCGATCATGCTCTGGCTGGGGTCCAGGTCCTCGGGCCAGCGGGGGGTGTAGGGCTTGTAGGTCAGCCGCTGGCGCAGCTCGGTGGAGAGGATTTTTTCCAGGTCGTACACATAGCCCATGGTGAGGGGGGTGGGGTCGTAGTAGACCTGGTTGTTCTCCACGGGGAAGAGGCCCTCCAGCAGGTCCAGCATATCCCGGGAGGGCTTCTGGTTTACCTCCAGCCGGACGATGGACAGGTTGGCCCGCTGCTTTAAGAGCTTGGTCATCCGCAGGCGGAAGTCCTCCTCGTTGTCCTCGAACTTGTCGTTGTCAAAGCTCAGGTCCGCGTTGCGGGTGGCGGAGATAATGCAGGTCTCCTCCACCTTATACTTGCCGAAGAGGGTGGGGGCCCACTGACGGAGGATGGTTTCCATCCGCAGAAACCGCCCTCTGGTCCCGGGCAGCAGCACCAAGGAGGGGAGAGAGGGCGGCACGGGGATGAACCCCAGGGATTTTTTGCCGTTTTTGTTCCGCAGCAGGGCGGCGATATACAGGGCCTTGCTCACCAGGTGGGGGCTGGGGTGGTGCAGGCCCACGATCTGGGGAGAGAGGATGGGCAGGACCACCGACTGGAAGTAGTCCCCGATGAAGGACTTCTCCTGGGCGGTGAGATCCTGGTACGCCAGGTCCTGGATGCCCTCCTCCGCCAGCAGGGCGCTAACCTGGCGGTAGAGCTGGCCCTTGGTCTCGATGAGGGCGGGGACCGTCTCGTAAATGGCTGTGAGCTGCTCCCGGGGACCCAGGCCGCACTTGTTGTCGATGGAGCCGGGGGACAGGGCGTACAGGTCCAGGAGGCTCCCCACCCGGACCATGAAGAACTCATCCAGGTTGCTGGTGAAAATGGCGATGAATTTCAGCCGCTCCAGGATGGGCACCGTCTCGTCGGCGGCCTCCTCCAGCACCCGGCGGTTGAACCGGAGCCAGCTCAGCTCCCGGTTTTGTGTGTAGGTATAATCGGTCAAGAGACCTTCAGTATTCTGCCGCACAGATAACCCTCCCGTACTCCATATTTACTCACGATCATTTCCGAAACCCCAAAGCCCTCGGCCACCTGGCGGAGGATCAGCAGACCCGGAATCATGGTATGGATGCGCTCCGGAGCCAGCTTCAGGATCAGGTCCGCCGCCTGCTTCTGGGAGGAGCAGACCAGGTCGCACAGCTCCTTCACCTGCCGGGCGGAGACCCGGTTGGTCCCCTCGGGCAGGTGGTAAACGTGCTTGGCCAGCTTCAGCGCCGCCCGGGCGGTTCCTCCCACGCAAACCAGGGGGAGCTGTCTGGCCCGGGGCTTCTGAATGGCCCCGTCGGTGGCCTGGCTCACCGCCTTTTCCATGGCCGTCAGGGCCTGGGCGTTGGGGAGGATCTTCTTCACATGGTCCCGGTAGAGCTTTAAGGACCCCACCGGGCAGCTCACCGCGTCCTGGATGGTCCCCTGGCTGAACCGGACAATCTCCGTGCTGGCCCCGCCGATGTCCACAAAGACCCCGTCGGCCAGGTTCACCTCCCGCATGGCGCCGTAGTAGCCCCACCGGGCCTCCTCCTGGCCGGAGAGAACCTCGATGGGGTAGCCGGTGGCCGCCTGGATGAGACTCACCGCCTGGCTGGTGTTGCGGATGTTCCGCAGGGAGGCGGTGGCAAAGACGGCCACCCGGCGGATATCCAGGGCCTCCAGGGTGGCCTGGAAGGACAGCAGCCCCTCGCATGCCTGGCTGATGCCCTCCTGGGTCAGAACGCCGTTTTCCACATAGCCCGCCAGACCCGCCATGATCTTGTCCTTGAACAGGATGGTGAAGGTACCCTGCCCGGTCTCGTAGACCGTCAGGCGCATGGAATTGGAACCGATGTCGATGACTGCTTGCTTCATCGCTGTCCTCCCCGCCGCCGGAACGCATCCCGGCAAAACATTGAAACATTTTATCTTAAAGATATCCCGCCAATGTAAAATCCAAAACCTGTTTTTTGTTAAACCCTTGGTTTCCAGGCATTTCTTATCCCCGCCGAAAGCCGCCCTTTTTTGACAAAATTTCACCGGCTTTTTACCTGGCTTCGGTTTTGCATTTTATGTTTCTCTTTTAAAGTGTAGACAGGAAACCGTGTTTGGATATTAAGGGAGGAACCACAATGAACGAAACAGTGACGATGATCTTCGGTCTCATCGGCGGTCTGGCGCTCTTCCTGTTCGGCATGAACAACATGAGCAGCAGCCTGCAGAAGGTGGCCGGGGACCGGATGAAAAAGGTGCTGGGCTTTCTGACCCGGAATCCGCTGCTGGGGGCAGTGGCGGGGGCCCTGGTCACCGCGGTGCTCCAGAGCAGCTCCGCCACCACCGTGATGGTCATCGGCTTTGTCAGCGCGGGGCTTATGAGCCTGCCCCAGGCCATTTCCGTCATCTTCGGCGCCAACATCGGCACCACCATGACCGCCCAGCTCATGGCCTTTAAGATCAGCAACTACATCTACCCCATTATTTTCGTGGGGTTTCTTCTGGGCTTCGTCAGCAAGAAGCAGAAGGTCAAGGACCTGGGCGCTGTGATTTTCTCCTTCGGCCTGCTCTTTGAGGGCATCGAGATTATGGGCAGCGTCATGAAGCCCCTGGCGGGCAGCCCGGTCTTTGTGGACCTCATGGGCAAGGTGTCGGACATTCCCGCCCTGGGCATCCTGCTGGGGGCCGTTATGACCCTGGTGGTGCAGAGCAGCTCCGCCACCATTGCCGTGCTTCAGAATTTTGCCGCCCAGGCGGGACCGGACGGGGTCACCAGCATCATCGGCCTGGCCGGGGCCATCCCCATCCTGCTGGGGGACAACATCGGCACCACCATCACCGCCCTGCTGGCCTCCATCGGCCAGTCCAGAAACGCAAAGCGCACCGCCCTGGCCCACAGCTTCTTTAACATCAGCGGCAGCGTGGTCTTTGCCTTTTTCATCCCGGTCTTTGCCAAGTTCGTCACTTGGATCTCCCCCAAGGGGCCGGAGGTGGAGGTCATTGCCCGGCAGATCGCCAACGCCCACACCACCTTCAACGTGGTCTGCACCCTGGTCTGGCTGCCTCTGATCCCCATCATGGTCAAGCTGGTCACCTTTGTGGTCCGGGGTCAGGACCAGTCCCAGCGGTCCCTGGCCCAGCCCAGGTTCCTGGATGAAAAGGTGCTGGGGCAGTCCCTGCCCGCCATGCACCTGATCTCCCAGGAGATCGACCGGTGCGCGGAATATACCGGCTCCCTGCTGGTCTGCGCCCGGCAGGAGCTGGAGGGACGCACCGCCCCGGAAAAATTTGACCAGCTGTTCCAGGGGGTCAAGAGCCTGCAGGAGCAGATTGTGGGGTATATCTCCCGCCTGTTTGCCCGGGGGGTGCTGAACGAGGAGCAGTCGGAGATCACGGCGGGGCTGCTGTTTGTCACCAACAACATAGACCGCATCACCGACCGCTGCGGAGAGATCACCGGCTGCGTCCGGCAGCTGCGCACCGGAGGCCACAGCTTCTCCCCGAACGCCTCCCGGGAGCTGGACCAGTGCTTCACCATTTCCCAGGATCTGTTCAACACCGCCATGGACGCCATCCGCAGAGGAGACAAACACGCAGCCCAGGAGGTCCTGCTGGAAAAGAACCAGATGCGGGAGCAGCAGAGAAAATGCAACCGGTCCCACCTGGACCGGGTCACCAGGAAGGAGTGCGACGCCGCCCTCACCCCGGACTACACCGGCATTCTCTACGGGCTGGACCGGATCGCGGACAACTGCGTCAGCATCGCCGAGGAGGCCCTGGACCAGATCAGCTTCGTTGCCCTGGAGATGCCTACGGTCCTGGCCGGGGAGGTGGAGCCATGAGGCACCCTGCCTTTCGCCTGATTCCGGCCGTGCTGGCATGCCTTCTGCTCCTGGCCGCCTGCGCCGGGCAGCAGGAAGCGCTGCCGGACCTCTCCGGTCTGGGCGCTGTCACCGCCGTCTCCCGGGAAGAGGGGTCCGGCACCCGAGCGGAGTTTGAGGGGCTTACCGGCTCCGACGCCAAGGGGACCGACCGGATCGCTTTGTCCACAGAAGAAGTGGTAAAACTGGTGGCCGCCGATGAAAACGCCATTGGCTATGTGTCCCTTCAGGCCGCCGGCAGCGGCGCGGTCAAGGTCCTGTCTGTGGACGGCATTGACCCGGCGGAAAGCCTGGAGAAAAACGGCAGCTACCCTCTTTGCCGGAACTACTACCTGGCCTATTCCGGGACCCTCACGGCAGCGGAGAACGACTTTCTCACCTATGTGCTCAGCGCAGGGCAGGCGGTGGCAGCCCAGAGCTGCCTGCCGGTAAAGAAGGCTGCCTCCTTCCTCTCTGACCGCTCTGCCGGGGTCATCACCATCTGCGGCTCCTCCTCCGCCGCGCCTTTGCTGGAGGCGCTGGCCAAGGATTATTACACCTACAACCCCAACGTGGAAATCCAGATCCAGACCACCGACTCCACCAGCGGCCTGACGGCGGCCATCCGGGGGGAGTGCAGCCTGGCCATGTCCTCCCGGGATCTGAAGGACTATGAGTCGGAGCTGCTGAAGGCTAAGTGCATCGCGTCAGAGTACATTGCCGTGGTGGTGAGTCTCTCCAATCCCCTGGAAAACCTCACCACCGGGCAAATAAAAACCATCTATGACGGCAGTGTTTCCCAGTGGAGCGATTTGACATAAGCAAAAAATAAGCGCTGCGGAAGTTTTCTTCCGCAGCGCTTGTTTTTTGTTCAGTCCGGGTTCACATGAACCATGCAGTGCTTCACCATGGGGAAGGCGTTTTCGATGGCGTGGTGGACCTCCTCGGCGATGGCGTGGGCCTGGCGGAGGGGAAGGTCCCCCTGGACGGCGATCTCCGCGTCCACATAGATTTTGGAGCCGAACAGCCGGGTCTGGAGCAGGTCCATGCGGATCACCCCGGGCTGGTTCTGGATCACCTGGGTCATCTCCTGGATGGTCTCCGGGTCGCAGGCCCGGTCCACCATCTTGTCGGCGGCGTCCCTGAAGATATCGATGGCGGCCTTCACGATGAAAATGCAGATCACCACGCTGGCCACGCTGTCCATCACCGGGAAGCCCGCCAGGGAGAAGCCGATGCCCACCAGGGCGCCGATGGAGGAGAGGCTGTCGGACCGGTGGTGCCAGGCGTCGGCCATCAGGGCGCTGGAGTTGATCCGCTTAGCGGCAGCCCGGGTGTACCAGAACATCCACTCCTTCACTGCGATGGACACCACCGCCGCGATGAGGGCCAGGACCCCAGGGACGGGGATGGACTCGTAGGCCCCGGAGAAGATGGTTTTCAGGCCGTTCCAGCCGATGAGCAGGCCGGTCTCCAGCAGGATGATGGACAGGGCGATGGAGGCGATGCACTCAAACCGCTCGTGGCCGTACTGGTGGGAGTCGTCCGCCGCCCGGCTGGAAAGCTGCACGCCGATCATCACGATGATGGTGGAGAACACGTCGGAGGCGGAGTGGATGCTGTCGGAGATCATGGCCCCGGACTTGGCAAAAATGCCCGCCAGGAGCTTAAACAGGGACAGGAGCAGGTTCACTATGATGCTGATAATAGAGACCCGCATGGCAACGGCTTTGGGTTCTTGGGATTTCATAGGATACACCTCGGTGGGGTAAGATTGGGGTTAGCACCCTGTAACAAAAGTTTTATGTGCGCAGACAGCCTCCCTTTTCAGGGAGGCTGTCAAGACGGTTCTTATTTCGCTTATTCAGCAGGCGGGGTCTTGGGACCGTTTCCGCTGCCCCGGCGGTGGCCCCGCTTGTGCCAGCGGGGGCGGCTCTTCTTTTCGCCGCTTTTTCCTTCGCCCTCGCCTGTCTTGGCCGGCGCGGGCTTGGATGCTTTTTCCTGCACGGACTGCTGGGAGAGGGTGGCCTGCTCTGCCGCACCCTGGCTGCTGCGGCCCCGGCCGCCCCGGTGGCGGCGGCGGGAGGCGCCCTCCTTCTTGCCCCCTTCGGCGGGGGGCTTGGGGGTCTCCGGCTGGGGGGCTGCTGCCTTGGGCGTCGGAGCGGCAGGCTCCTTCTTGCCTCCGCGGCCCCGGCGGCGGGAGGTGCGCTCCTTGTTCTCCTGCTTCTCCTTCTCCCGCTCCACGGCGGCCTCCAGGGCTTTCTCCGCCTTCTCGGCGTTCTTGCCCCGGTCGCCCCGGCGGCGGCGGGCGTTGTTGCTGTGGTGGGTCTCCGGCTGGAGGGTTTGCTGCCGCTCCCCGTGCTCCGCCATAAAGTCGTCCAGGGCGGCGGCCAGAGCAGCCTGCTCCCGGCGGTACTGCTCCTCGGGGGACTCGGTCACCCGCCGCAGCTTGGCCAGCTCCTCCTTGGGAGGCTCCACATAGCCCTCGGGCCGCTTGCCCTTGCCGCTGCGGATCACCCGGATCTCGCTGTTGTGGTAGGTTTTCAGGGTGTCCGGCTCGTTGTCCAGCCGGACCCGGACCTTCTCCCGCAGGGTGTTCACGCTGATGATATTGCCCGCCCCGTCGGGGGTTTCCACAAAGGAGTCCATCCGGGGGGCGTCCTTCATGAGATCCTCATAGGCCTCCTGCTCGTACTTTAAGCAGCACATCAGGCGGCCGCAGGTGCCGGAAATTTTGGTGGGGTTTAAGGACAGGTTCTGGGTCTTGGCCATCTTAATGGACACGGGCTGGAAGTCCCGGAGGAAGGAGGCGCAGCAGAAGGGTCGGCCGCAGATGCCCAAGCCCCCCAGCATTTTGGCTTCGTCCCGGATGCCGATCTGCCGCAGTTCGATACGGGTGTGGAAGATGGCGGCCAGGCTCTTCACCAGGCCCCGGAAGTCCACCCGGCCTTCGGAGGTGAAGAAGAAGAGGATTTTGGTCCCCTCAAAGCTGCACTCCACGTTGACCAGCTTCATTTCCAGCTTATGCTCCAGGATCTTCTCCTGACAAATCCGAAAAGCGTACTTTTCCTTCTCCCGGTTGCGCTCCACCACCGCCAGGTCCTCCGGGGTGGCCAGCCGGAGCACCGGGCGCAGGGGGGCGGCCAGCTCGGCCTCGGCCAGGGTAAAGTTACCCCGGACGCAGGTGGCGTACTCGATGCCCCCGGCGGTCTCCACGATCACCCCGTCGCCGGGGTGACACTCCAGGCCCTGGGGGTCAAAATAATATTGCTTGCCTTCGCTGCGAAAGCGAACGCTGATAATCTCTGCCATAGTAGATTGGGTCTCCTTTCACAGAACTGAGGCGATCCAGCCGGCCAGGTGACCGGCGCTGATGTTGAATTCACAGGCGGCCCGGATGGGGGAGAGCTTTTCCAGCACCGCCAGCAGCTCCGGCCGCTGGGGCAGGGCGCGGACCAGGCGGGTCCTGGTTTCCTCCAGCAGCAGGGCAATGGCCTCCCGGTCCTTCTTTTCCAGGGAAATGAGGAAGGGGAGGGTCTCCTCCGGGCCGGCCCCGGAGAGGATCAGCTCTGCCAGCTGCTCCCCCTCGGCGCTGGCCTGCTCGGTCTCCGGCCCGGGGGCACGGAGGGTCTCGCACCGGGAGCGGATGGTGGGCAGCACCATCTCCGGGTTGGGGGCGAGAAAGAGGAAGCAGGCGTAAGCCGGCCCCTCCTCAATGAGCTTGAGAAGAATATTCTGCCCCGTCTGGTTCAGAAGTTCCCCATGCTCCAGGATATAGACCTTTTTCGGGGCCTCGTTGGGGCGGATGTAGGCGTCGGACCGGAGGGCCCGGACGGCCTCCGCCTTGAGGCCTTCTCCCTCGGGGTCCGCCCGGAGGATATCCGGGTGGATACCCTGGGCGGCCTTCCGGCAGCCGGCGCACCGGCCGCAGGGAGGCTCCGTGCCGGTGCACACCCAGGCGGCGGCCAGGGTGTCGGCCAGGGTCCGGCGGTTTTCCCCAACCACCAGGTAGGCGTGGGATAACTGCCGGTGCTTCATGCGGTTTTGCAGGGTTTCGTCCTGGTTCACGGCGGGGATGGCCTCCTTTTTTCCACAAAAGGGGTGTAGTTGGGGATATCTCATATTCCCTTGGCTCCCCCAGAGGGGGATCCAAGTTTTTCAGGCGATTTTAAAGGCCCGTTTCAGGGCGGCGTACATGAGGCTGTAGGCCTGCTTGCTGTACTCCGCGTCGGGGGTGCCCAGCTCGAAGCAGTGGTAGCAGCCGGGGAACACGTGGTATTCCACCTCCACCCCCGCCTCCATCAGCCGGTTCCAGTAGGCGATGTTTTCGTCCCGGCCCGGGTCCAGCTGGCCGATGTAGGAGAACATCGGGGGCAGACCGGACAGATCCTTTGCCAGGGCGGGAGAGACGTACTCGTTGGGCATCTGCCCGGTGGCCAGGAGCTTATCCCAGGACTTCTGGCAGTTGTCCCGGCACCAGACCTTGGGGTCAGTGATCTCCTGGGCGGAGAAGGTGTCCAGACGGTAGTCCAGCTCCCCGTAGAGAGGCATCTGCAGGCAGAGCCTGGGTCCCTTCTTGTCCCGGGCAAAGAGGGACACCGCCGCCGCCAGGTTGCCCCCGGCGGACAGGCCGGAGACGGCCAGACGGTCCGGGTCCACCCCCAGCTCCTGGCTGTGGTCATGCACCCAGTTCAGAGCGGCCCAGCAGTCCATGAGAGGGGCGGGTGCCTTCCACTTGGGCGCCAGCCGGTATTCCACAGAGACCACCACGCAGCCCACGTTTTTCACAAAGCCCTGGCACAGTCCCTCCTGCCGGTAGACGCTGCCGAAGAGGAAGCCGCCGCCATGGTAGAAAAACAGGCAGGGCAGGGGGTCCTTCTCCCGGTCCTTGGGCTCGTAGACGCGGATCTTCACATCGGGAGCCCCCTCAGGGCCGGGAATCATCTGGTCCCGGGCGGTGACGGCAGGGTCCTCCTTCAGGTTGGCCAGCTCCGCTGCGTTGCACTTGGCCACGAAGTCCTCCAGATTGTCAAAATCAAAGCCGGGGGAGGCGTCGTACCAGTCCCGGAGCTGAGGATGAATACGGTCTCGGAATGTCATAGAACGTCCCTCCTACAAACAAAACAATGGCAAAAGCGGCAGGGGAGCACAGTCCTCCCCCGCCGCTTGCTTCTCAATATGCGTGCTTGCCCCGGGAAAAGGCCACCACCGTGCGGCGGTTGGGCTCGGTCCCCGTGGAATAGGTGATTACGTCGGGGTAATCCTGCAGGGTCTCGTGGATCACATGGCGCTCGTAGGCGTTCATGGGCTCCAGGGTGATGTTCCGGCGGTACTTGACCACCTTGGCAGCCACCTTGGTGGCCAGGCGCTTCAGGGATTCCTCCCGCTTGGCCCGGTAGTTCTCCGCGTCAATGTGGATGCGCACCCGGTGGGTACGGCCCCGGTTGACGGCGTAGTTGGTCAGCTGCTGGATGGCGTCCAGGGTCTCGCCCCGGTGGCCGATGAGGGCGCCCAGCTTGGGCCCTTCCAGGGTCACCAGAATGCCGTTTTCGGTTTTGGGGGCGATGTTGATCTCCGCCTCCACGCCCATGTGGTCCAGCAGGCCGGACAGGAAGGACCGGATACGGTCCTCCAGATCGCCGCCCTTGGCCTGGGGGGCAGCCTGCTGGGCAGGCGCCTTCTCCGCGGGGGCCTTTTCCTTTTTGGCAGGCTCCTTTTCCTTCTTGGCAGCGGGAGCCGGCTGGGGGGTCTCCCGGACGGGAGCGGCAGGAACAGGCTCCTCCGCGGGCGCGGGAGCCTCGTCGGGCACTTCATAGGTGACCTTTACCTTCGCCGGTGTGCTGCCGAAGCCCAGAAAGCCGCTTCTGGCCCGCTCCAGGACTTCCACGGAAACGCTGTCCCGGTCCAGACCCAGCTGGGCCAGGGCGTTCTGCACGGCAGCATCCTCGGTTTTGCCCGTGGCTTCAATCCATTTCAACATAAGGCTTCTTCTCCTTATTCTTCATTGTCCTCAGGTTCTTCCAGGAAGGACTCCTCCACAAAGCCCTCTTCCTCCTCCGGGGCCTCCTGGGCCGGGGCGGTAGCGGGGGCGGGGACAGGAGCGGCGGGCTGAATGGGAGCGGCCTCCTCCACGGCGGGAGCGGCCTGCTTGGCCTTCTTCTCCTTCTTGTCCTGTTTCTTGTTCTGCTTCATGGCCTGCTGGTTGATCTTGTCTTCCTCGGCCTTCAGCTGCTGGCGGACGGATTCCTCCTGGAGCAGCTGGTTGGGGTCCTTATAGGGGAAGGTGGGGTAGCGGTCCGGGTCGTAGAGACGGCCCCGGGCATAGGTGCGCATACCCTCCTTGCTGGCGGTGGCAATGCTCTTGTTCAGCTTCCGCTCCATCTGGATGCGGCGCATTTCCTCAGCGGCCTTCTTCTTGGCGTCGGCCTGGGCCTTCTTCTCCCGCTTGACCCGTTCCTTTTCTTCCTCGATGCGCTTGGCCTTCTCTTCCTGGGTCTTTTTCAGGTACTTTCGCAGGAAGGGAATGTTCAGGAACTCCTGCAGGATGGCGAACACGCTGTTGGCGATCCAGTACACGCCCAGAGCGGCGGGCAGGGTGAAGCACAGCCACAGGGAGAACAGGGTCATCATGATCATGGTGGCCCGGGTGCTGGAGTCCATGGGACGGACAACGCCCAGAACCTTGGCGTTGACCTTGTTGGTGACGATGGTGGTTACGATGCTCAGCACAGCGGAGATGATGGGGATGAGGAACATGCCGAAGGCAACCCCCATGGGCTCCTCCGACTTCCAGAACATGAGCTGGGGGGTGTTGGACAGGTTCATGCCCAGGAAGGTAAAGTCGATCTTGGGCATCCCGGACAGATCGGGGATGGCGGTAACAATCTGGTCGTAGTTGTTATAGACGTCCTGGGCGATCTGCAGCTGGGCGTTTCTGAAGCTGAGGACATCGCCGTAAAGCAGGTTGGACACGGCGTTGAAGTGGTCCTCGGTCATCTCCATCAGGTAGGTCAGGGGCTGACGGATGATGGCGTACAGAGCCATCAGGAAAGGCATGGGGAGGAGGGACCACAGACAGCCGCCGGAGGGCTTCACACCCTCCCGCTCATAGAGCTTCTGCAGCTCGATGCTGTAGCGCTCCCGGTCCCGGGCATACTTTTGCTGGAGCATTTTCTGCTGATCGGCCAGGCCGTTCATGGCCATCATGCTCTTCCGGCCCTTCAGGAAGACGGGGAAGAGAATCAGGCGGATGACCAGACAGAAGAGAACCAGCGAGATCGCGTAGCTGCCGGTAATGTTATAAAACAGCAGCAGCAGCTTCGCAAAAGGGGTTAAAATGATGCTCATGGCAGCGCCTCCAAGTGTTGGTTGGGGTTGGTTCCGGTGACAGGCCGGAGGAAAGCGGATCGTTCAGGGCACCGGGTCATACTCGATGCTCTTCTGCCGGTGAAAGGGGTTGCAGCGGAGAATTCGCCGCAGGGCAAGAAAGCCCCCTTTGACCGCGCCGTATTTTTCAATCGCCTCCAGGGCATAGGCCGAGCAGGTGGGAATAAACCGGCAGCAGGGGGGCCTGGCAGGAGAGATGTACTTCCGGTAAAACCGGATCATCCACAAAAGAACCGCTTTCATGGCTCCTCCTCCCGGGGGCGAAGGAGCTGAAGTTTCTTTGCCAGGCGGAGAAACTGCTTGTCCAGATCGGCATACCGGCTGTGGACCGCCCGCATCCGGGCTACGACGACAATATCGTAGCCGGGCAGCAGCTTGTCCTCGTTGAGCCGGTAAATCTCCCGGAAGCGGCGGCGGACCTTGTTGCGGACCACGGCGTGGCCCAGCTTGGTTCCGGCGGTGATGCCGAAGCGGTTTTCCTTTCTGCCGTTTTTCCGGCAGTAAAGGACCATGGCCGGGCCAACCGCGCTCTTTCCCTTGGCGTAGAGCCGGCGGAAGACTCTGTTTTCCTTTAAGGAGACAGTAAATTTCACGATCTCAGCTTCTCCTTTGCGGTGGGTCAGACGGACAGAGGAAGAGCCCAATACTGGATAAGGGCGGTGGAAGTAACTTCCCCGCCCCTTTGCTATCCTCTATGCGATTGCCCCTGGCATCAGTGGGTCAGACGGGCGCGGCCCTTGGCGCGGCGACGGGCCAGAACCTTACGTCCGTTGGCGGTGCGCATGCGCTTGCGGAACCCGTGCTCCTTGGAACGCTGACGCTTCTTAGGCTGATAGGTACGAACCATTCCGATACACCTCCTGTATCTATTTCCAGCGGAATCTCGTTCCGCCAACCACAACGGCCGAATTGCCCCGGCCGCGGTTGTCAATCAAACGCGCAATCCATGATTACGCACAGGTTATTATAACGGAAAAGAATTCACAATGTCAACCCAAAATTTCTTTCCTCCCCCTCTTTCCTTCCCGGTTTTCCTGTTTAAGCCCAAGATATTGTGGAAGAATCAAGGGAAAGAGGGCAGAATTAGGGAAAATTTTTTGCCTCCGGCAGGGGGGATTTTCCTTTCTTCTCCCCTGTTTTCCCAAAAAAAGCCGGAAGGGCCGCCAAAGAGCCAAAGATGTCTCCCCAAAGGCTACATTTGAATAAACAGATTCCCTTGCTATCAGGCTGAAAATCTGATATAATAGCTTGATTATTGTAAACGCAATTTTCCCCAAAGAGAGAGAAGGAGTGAGCCCATGAATTCCGCCGCCGATATTTGGGAGCGGGTCCTGTCCCTCATGGAGCAGACCATGACCAAAACCACCATATCCACCTGGTTCTCCGACGCAGAGCCTGTCGCCCTGGAGGAAAACCGGTTCATTCTCTATATCCCCACCGACTTTAAAAAGGAGATCGTGGTCTCCCGGTATCTGCCGGATATCAAGAAGGCCCTGTACGATCTGTTTTCCGCCGACCTGGACGTGGTCGTTCTGGGCCAGGGGGAGCGGGAGAAATACAACAAGCGGGAGAGCAGCGCCTCCCGGTTTCTCCCCGGCACGGAGGAGTATACCTTCGAGCGCTTCGTGGTGGGCAACTCCAACAAGTTCGCCCACGCCGCCGCCATGGCCGTGGCCGAGCACCCGGCGGAGCGCTACAACCCTCTCTTTATCTACGGCGAGCCTGGTCTGGGCAAGACCCACCTGCTCTACGCCATCGCCCACACCATCCACAACGAGCACCCCGACTACCGGATCGTCTACATCCGGGGGGACTCCTTCACCAACGAGCTCATCCGGGCCATCCGGGAGGGCAAGAACCAGGAGTTCCGGGACAAGTACCGCTCCGCCGATGTGTTCCTCATGGACGACGTGCAGTTCATCGCCGGGCGGGACTCCACCCAGGAGGAGATGTTTCACACCTTCAACAACCTCTACGAGGAGAAAAAGCAGATCGTCTTCACCGCCGACCGTCCCCCCAAGGAGATGCTCCGGCTGGAGGACCGGTTAAAGACCCGGTTCGAGTGGGGCCTGCTGGCGGATATCCAGCCCCCGGACTACGAGACCCGGGTGGCCATCATCAAGAACAAGGCCATCCGCATGGGGGTGGAGCTGCCGGAAGAGGTGCTCACCTATGTGGCGGAAAACATTACCTCCAACGTGCGGCAGATTGAAGGTACCGTCAACAAAATTCTGGCCTTCCGGGATCTGCTGGGCAACAACGTGGACGCCAACTCCGTCACCCGGGCGGTGCGGGACATGTTCAAGGACACCACGGACATCCTGCCCACGGCGGACGTGATCATCGAAGAGGTCTGCAAGTTCTACAACATCGAGGACGCCGCCCTCCGGGGGCAGGGCCGGACCAAGGAAACCGCCAAGGCCCGGCAGATCGCCATGTACCTCATCCGGAACATGACCAAGCTCTCCCTGAAGGAGATCGGCAAGGAGTTCCAGAACCGGGACCACACCACCGTCCTGCACTCCATCGACCGGATCGAAAAGCTCTGCAAGTCCGACCCGGAGACGGCGGAGATTGTGAAGGATATCCGGTCCAACGTGAACGATCACTATAATTAAGTTATCTCGCCTTCCCGGCAGGGCGCGCCCGACCCGGTTCCGTACCCTCCTCCCACCTTGGCTCCCCCTCTGGGGGAGCTGGATTCGACCAAAGGGAGAATACTGAGAGGGCCGCCGGAGGCATTTCCCCGCAAAACCTGCCCCTGCAAAATCCACCGCATTTTGTGGAAATGTGGATGTTTTCTTCCAGAAATTGCGGAGTTTTCCACTTCACGAAAAAATCCGGCAAAAACTTTCCACCTGGGGTGTTTGCAAAAAAATCCTGGAAATTCTGGCTTTTTTCCGGTTTTCCACAAAAATTTTCCCTACGGCCACTGTTACGACATAAATTCCCTGTTCTTCCTTATTCGCGGGGAGAGAGCAGGTGTTTCCCAATTTCGAACGTTTGGAGGTTTTCCCATGAAATTCAGCTGTGAAAAGGCTCTGCTGCAGGGCGCCATCCTCACCGCCTCCCGGGCTGTGTCCACCAAGAGCACCATCCCCGCTCTGGAGGGCCTGCTGCTGGAGGCCGAGGACTCCGGCACCGTCTACCTCACCGGCTACAACCAGGAAACCGGCATCCGCTCCGCCGTCCAGGCGGACGTGACCGAGGCCGGCTCCATGGTCCTTCCCGCCCGGCTTTTCGGCGAGATCGTCCGGAAAATGGCCGACGACACCCTTCTGTTCCAGGAGGACAAGCTGAAGGTCCACATCTCCTGCGGCATGAGTGAGTTTGACCTCATGGGCATCGACCCGGAGGACTTCCCGGAGCTTCCCACGGTGGAATATCAGAATTCTCTGGACATTCAGGAGCAGACCCTGCGCTCCATGATCGGCCAGACCCTCTTCGCCGTGAGCCTGGACGAAAGCCGCCCCATCCACACCGGCACCCTCTTCGTTGCCGACGACGAGGGCCTGACCCTGGTGGCGGTGGACGGCTTCCGGCTGGCCCTGCGCCGGGAAAAGGTGGAGCAGAAAAACGGCTCCTTCGAGTTCGTGGTCCCTGGCTCCTCCCTGGCGGAGGTGGAAAAAATCTGCCGGGAGACCGACGAGATCGTGAACATCCACCAGGGCAGCCGCCATGTGCTCTTCAAGATCGGCTCCACCATCCTCATCACCCGCCGGCTGGAAGGGGAATTTCTGGCCTGGCGGCAGGCCATCCCCAGAAACAACCCCGTGAAGGTCACGGCGGACACCAGACAGCTGCTCTCCTGCATTGAGCGGGTCTCCCTCATCGTCAGCGAAAAGCTGAAAAGCCCCCTGCGGTGCGTGCTGAAGGACGGGGAGATCGACATCACCACCAAAACCGCCATCGGCAACGCCCACGACTGCTGCCCGGTGGAGGGCGACGGCGGCGGCCTGGAGATCGGCTTCAACAACAAGTATATGATGGACGCCCTCAAGGCCGCCTCCGTTGAGAAGGTGACCCTGGAGCTGTCCAGCCCCATCACCCCCTGCATCATCGTGCCGGCGGAAGGGGAGGAAAACTTCCTCTTCATGGTTCTGCCGGTGCGGCTGAAGGCAGACTATTAAGGGAGAACGCTATGGAAAAAAACACCGTTTCCATCACCACGGAGTTTATTAAGCTGGACTCCCTGCTGAAGCTGGCAAACGTTGTGGGCAGCGGCGGGGAGGCCAAGATCCTCATCCAGGAGGGAGAGGTCCGGGTCAACGGCGAGACCTGCACCATGCGGGGCAAGAAGATCCGGCCCGGGGACGTGGTTTCCCTGCCCGGCCTGGAGATTGTCGTGCAATGAAGGTCTGTTCCATCGCTCTGGACGGCTGGCGCAACTATGAAGGCTTTTCCGCCGACTTTGACCCGGGGGTGAACGTCATCTGCGGGGAGAACGCCCAGGGGAAAACCAACCTGCTGGAGGCCATTGGCTTTCTCTCCGGGGCCAAGTCCCACCGGGCCAGGGGAGACAAGGAGCTGATCTCCTTTCACCGGGACCAGGGGACCATCACCGCCCGGGCGGAGAGCCGGGACCGGGAATTTCTCATTGAGGCCCAGCTGTTTCGGGGAGCCAGACGGAAGCTTTTTGTAAACCATGTGAAGCTGAAAACCGCCGGGGAGCTGTCGGGGATCGTCCAGACGGTTCTTTTCTGCCCGGAGGATCTGGCCCTCATCAAGGCCGGGGCGGCGGAGCGCCGGTCCTTTCTGGACCAGGCCATCTGTCAGCTGCGGCCCCGGTATGCCGAGGCTTTGTCCCAGTATCACAAGCTCCTGGACCACAAGACCAGGATTCTGCGGGACTGGGAGAAAAATCCCGGCCTGCTGGAGGTTCTGGAGGATTTTAACGAGGCGATGGCCCGGGCCGGGGCCCTGGTGGTCCACTACCGGGCTCACTTTGTCCGGAAGCTGGCCCAGCGGGCAGCCGAAATTCAGCGGGAATTTTCCGGGGGACGGGAGGACTTGCTGGTGCGGTACCAGACGGTGAGCACCATTGAGGACCCCTTAAGTCCCACGGTGGAGCTGTACGAGGCCATCCGCCGCCACCAGGACAGCCACAGCCGGGCCGAACTGGAGGCCCGGTCCTGTCTGTCCGGCCCCCACAAGGACGATTTGATTGCGGAAATCGGCGGCAGGCCCGCCCGGCAGTTTGCCTCCCAGGGGCAAACCAGAACGGCGGCTTTGTCTTTGAAGCTGGCGGAACGGGAGCTGTTTCAGGCGGACACCGGCCAGTGGCCGGTGCTGCTGCTGGACGACGTGCTCTCGGAGCTGGACGAAAAGCGCCAGGACTTTGTCCTCCGGCGGATCACTGGCGGCCAGGTTTTCATCACCGGCTGCCAGGCCCCCGAGGGGGCCTTCGGAGAGGGAAAGGTCCTGCATATTTCCGGGGGAAAGCTGGAGGAATAGCTTTTTTCAAACATTCTCCCAAAAGCATACACGTTTCGGA
>JAEDJB010000001.1 GCA_016296565.1 Oscillospiraceae bacterium | reverse complement strand
ACCACAACCCAAGAAAAAACGCCGCGGTCAGCCTCTGACCGCGGCGTTTTTCCCTACCGGAGAGGAGATGTTCGCTCCTGCACCTCTGGTCCGGGGGACTCCAGCTCCTCCCACCAGCCGGTCAGGTTATCGCCGACGCCGAACAGAATATCCACCAGAATGATGAGCGAGAAGATCGGGCCGCCCAGGGAGGGGAGAAAGATAATAGGAATTGCCAGAACCAGGATCAGTACGGCGGTCACGATCAGATGATGATTCAGCCAGAGATACAAGCGTTTTAAGGGATTCATAACAGGTCTCCTTTCCTGTGCGCAGGGATGGCAGTCATGCACCTGCGCGTTTCCTCACACGGAGAGCAATCCGTTTCCGACAGCCGGGCAGTGGTCTGCCCCTGCTATTGTATTCGCCCCTTCCCTGGATCGTTCCTGTTATTCCCGGGAAAGCAAAAGACGGTTCCGAACTTCGGAACCGTCTTTGTTTCTCTGCCTTATTTGACCCCCATGGTGGTCTTGGCGCTGTCCAGGAAGCGGCGGGCGGCGGGGGAGAGGTCCTCCAGGCTCACCATGGCCGCTCCCAGCTGCCGGTAGGCCCGGGGAACCAGGGGCAGGACCACCACCCCGGGATGGTCCTCCTTTAAGTAAAGGCCGGGAAGAACGCTCACTCCTAATCCCTCCCGGACCATGTTCAGGATGGCCAGCTCGTCCTTGGAGGACCAGCACACGTTGGGGCGGAAGCCGGAGTCCTTCAGCAGACGGGGAATGTCGTGGTCGTGGGCGTCATCTTCCATAATGAAGGGCTCTCCGGTGAGCTGATCCAGAGAGATCTCCTTGGCCCAGGTAAGGGGATGGCCCTCGGGGACCACGGCACACAGGTCGTCCTGGACAAACTGAATCCACTGGTGGTTGTAGTTGGGCTGGCGGCTGTAGAGGAGCAGGTCCACGGACCCCTCCCGCAGCCACAGGTCCAGGTCCTCCTGGCCGCTCTCCCGGATGGAGAGGGTGATGCCCGGGTACCGGGCGGTGAAGTTGCGGAGGATACCGGGCATCCAGAAACGGGAGATGCAGGGAAAGACCCCCACGGAGACGGTGCCCACCGCCAGCCCCCGGATATCAGCTACCTCCTGCTCCAGCATCTGGCTTTTGTGGTGCAAGTCCCGGAGAATGGGGAGAATGCGCATGCAGTCCGCTGTGGGGCGGACGCCGGACCGGGAGCGAATGAGCAGGGGGAAACCGAACTCGGCCTCCACGCTCTTGATGATGTAGCTCAGGCCGGACTGGGTATATCCCAGCTGCTCGGCGGCCCGGGTCAGGTTGCCCAGGTCGATGGCGGTGAGCAGGGCGGTGCGTTTGTTGTGGTCCATGGCAGCTCCTTTCCATGAGAAACTCTGATGGGATGGATGGATTTTCCTTGGTTTACAAATGATTCTTCTCATAGTATAGTGTAAACAGAAAGAGAAAGCAAGTGATGAACCGGCCGGTGACAACTTCTTTTCCTCAAGGATACTACCGATTGGAAATGAAAGGAGCTTACTTATGAAAACGTATAAGAGCTACATTCTGTCTTCGATTGCTTGGCTGATCATTCTGGTTTCCTATGTGGCCGCGCTGCTCCAGCTGCCTGGCGGCGTCAACCTGATCTTTGTCATCGTGGCAGGCCTGGCCTGCGCAGAGGCCGCCCAGACCTGGTCCAACCTCCTGATTGCCCACAGAGGCGAGGACCCGGCGGACTATGAGGAATGCGGCAAGTTCCGTCCCGCCGCTCCCAGCGCCCCTGTTGCCCACAAGAGCGCATCCTGAACGAATCCCCCCTCTTTGTTTGAGTAATATTTCTCCTAAACCCTTCCCACAGCACGACGAACTTCCTGCGAAAGTACCTGCCTTCCGGCAGGTACTTTTGCATTGGGAGACACACAGAAACAATTCCATCAGAAACTTTGATGGGTGAAATAGAATTCTCTCGTTTTACAAATGACGAAAAATGCAGTATTCTTAAATCACAGAAAGCAAGTATGAAAACTCCCGCCCAGAGTTTACCATACGGCAGCCCGGACCGGGCGGCGTTCTCTCCTGGCCGTCCCGGATCATCTCCCGCTCTCTGAGATGTCCTGTGGCTGTGTGCGAAACGAAGCACAGAGGATTTGCCCTCCTCTGTGCTTTTCCTTTTGCCCCATCTGACCAGGAATCCCCGGGAAAGCGCCGGGGTGATTTGTGAAAAGCGATGGTTGACGGAACCCCGGCGGCGTGCTATGCTTAAGTCAATCCAACAAAGACAAACCAGCGAGTAAGAGTAGTAGCCTTGGGCTCAGCCCATCAGCGAGCCGCGGACGGTGGAAGCGCGGCGGGACGGCCAGGAGTGAATGGACTTACGAGGGCGGAGTGAACACCGAAAGGTCAGTAGCGTCCGACGGGGACCGCACCCGTTATCCGGGCGGCACATATGATGGTATGTGAAGAAGAGCGGGCGCTATGCGTCAATTTGGGTGGTACCGCAGGAATTACAGTCTTGTCCCATTTCGTTGAGAAAACGAGAGGGCAGGGCTTTTTTTGTTATCCCGATATCCCAGAACACCATCAAATCCCATTCCGATTAAAAAATGAAAAGGAGAGATCATCATGAAGAATTTGAAGAAGCTGCTGTGCGGGGCGCTGTCCCTGTCCATGATCCTGGCCCTGGCCGCCTGCGGCTCCGGGAGCACCACCGAAGAGAGCGGCGACGCTCAGCAGGCCAGCGGCGATGTGCCCGTCATCGGCATCTGCCAGTACGGCCAGCACGGCTCCCTGGACAACTGCCGGGAGGGCTTCCTCCAGGGCCTGGAGCAGGCCGGTCTGGTGGAAGGCACCGACTACACCATCGACTATCAGAACGCCAGCTTTGACGACAACATGGCCATCCAGATCGCCCAGGCCTTCTCCGCTGAGGACGCAGCCCTGATGGTGGGCATCGCCACCCCCGCCGCCACCGCCTGCTACGCTGCCGCTGAGGACAAGGACATCCCCGTGATCTTCACCGCCATTACCGACCCCGTGGGCGCCAAGCTGGACTCCGGCAACATCACCGGCACCTCCGACGTGCTGCCCGTGGAGGGCCAGCTGAAGCTGATCCGTGCCCTCCAGCCTGATGCAGAGACCATCGGCATCATCTACACCACCAGCGAGTCCAACTCCATCTACTCCGTGGGCGTTTACGAGGAGCTGGCCGCTGACTACGGCTTCACCATCGAGGCCATCGGCGTCACCGCCCAGTCCGAGGTGACCCAGGCTGTGGACACCCTCCTGGCCAAGAACGTGGACTGCCTCTCCAACCTGACCGACAACAACGTGGTGGGCGTGCTGGGCTCCATCCTGGAGAAGACCAACGAGGCCGGTATCCCTGTTTACGGCTCTGAGATCGAGCAGGTGAAGCTGGGCTGCGTGGCCGGCGCCGGCCTGGACTATGTCCAGCTGGGCATCCAGACCGGTCTCATGGCCGCTCAGGTGCTCACCGGGGAGAAGACCTGCCAGGATCTGCCCTATGAGATCATTGAGAACTACGCCCTGTATGTGAACAGCACGGCTCTGGCTGAACTGGGCCTGACTCTGCCCGACGACCTGGCCGAGACTGCCGAAGAAGTGGGTGCGTGATTTTGGAAAAGGCAGAGCCTTTCCCAAAATGAAGGATGCGGCCTCCTGCGCGCGCCCTGCGGGCACACTTGGAGACCGAGAAGTATTTTTCCGCTGTGCATGGCCCAGGCCACCTTCTCTTGGCCTTCGGCCAATTCACCTTGTGCCACCGGAAAAATGATTGGACTTTCTTTCGCCGCTACGGCGGCGAAACTCTGTGAGACAAGGAAAGAACGGACTGCGGCGCAGGCTCCCTGAGGGGCCTGCGCCCTGGCCGTGAAAAGGAGGATGTCCCATGCTGGACCTGATCGTCAGCACGCTGACCCAGGGCTTTATCTACGCTCTGCTGTCCTTCGGCGTGTATATTACCTATTCGGTGCTGGACTTCCCGGACCTGTCCGTGGACGGCACCTTCCCCTTGGGCGCGGCGGTGACGGCGGTCCTGCTTCTCAAGGGTATGAACCCCTGGCTGACCCTGGTGTGCGCTGCCCTGGCCGGTGCTGTGGCCGGGCTGTGCACCGGCCTTATCCATGTGAAGCTGGGGGTCCGGGACCTGCTGGCCGGTATCATCACCATGACCGCCCTCTCCTCGGTGAACCTGCTCATCGCCGGGTCCAACCTGACGGTGGAGCGGGCGGTGGACACCATCTTTACCTCCGCCCCGGTGATGGCGGTGCTGGGCGGCCTCACCCTCTCCGGCCGTAAGCTGGTGGTTTCCCTGGTGCTGGTGGTGGTGGTGAAGCTGGTGCTGGACCTGTACTTCCGCACCAAGTCCGGCCTGCTCCTCCGGGCAGTGGGCGACAACGGCACACTGGTCACCACCCTGGCCCAGAACAAGGGCAACATGAAGATTCTGGGTGTGGTGCTGGCCAACGCCCTGGTGGCCCTCTGCGGCGGCGTCCTCTGCCAGGAGCAGCGGAGCTACTCCGCCGTGATGGGCATCGGCCAGGTGGTCTTTGGCCTGGCAACGGTCATCATCGGCGTGTCTCTCATCCGGTTCTTCGTAGGCTCCCGGGCCGCCCAGGGCATGCGGAAGATCCCGCTGCTGCGCTTTTTGGCCTCCCCCAAGGGGACCACGGCGGTGCTGCTGGGCAGCGTGCTCTATAAGTTCTGCATCCAGATCGCCATCAACGCTGGTCTGCCTGCCAACATGCTCAAGTTCATCACCGCCGTGCTCTTCCTGCTGGTGCTGGTGATCGCCGGACGGAGAGGGGAGGAGATCATCCATGCTTGAGATCAAAAACCTGACCAAAACCTACAACCCCGGCACCGTCACCGAGCTGAAGCTCTTTGACGGCCTGGATCTGACCGTGCCGGACGGGCAGTTTATCTCCATTGTGGGGAGCAACGGCTCCGGCAAGACCTCCCTGCTGAACATCATCTGCGGGAGCATCCCCCTGGACGGGGGCGACGTGCTGGTGGACGGCAAGAGCATCCGGAAGCAGAAGGATTTTCAGCGGTACGCCTCCATTGGCCGGGTGTACCAGAACCCCGCCCTGGGCACCTGTCCCAACCTGACCATGCTGGAAAACCTCTCCCTGGCGGACAACAAGGGCAAGCGCTTCGGCTTGAGCCAGGGGGTGAACAGGAAGCGGGTGGACTTTTACCGGTCCGAGCTGGCCGGCTTAGGGCTGGGCCTGGAGGACAAGCTGGACATTAAGATGGGCGCTCTCTCCGGCGGCCAGCGCCAGGCGGTGGCCCTGCTGATGGCCACCCTGACGCCCCTGAAATTCCTGATCCTGGACGAACACACCGCCGCCCTGGACCCCAAAACCGCCGAGACCATCATGGTTCTCACCGGCAAGGTGGTGAAGGAGAAGGGCCTCACCGCCATGATGGTCACCCACAACCTGCGCTACGCCCTGGAGTACGGCGACCGGCTGCTGATGCTGGACCGGGGCAAGATCGTGGTGGACCGGGCCGGGGAGGAGAAAACCAGAATGACCACCGAGGAGATCCTCCAGGTGTTCGGCCAGCTGAGCATGCAGTAACCCTACATTATAATGATAAAAAAGGAACGGGATTTCCCGTTCCTTTTTCATGTGTCCTGAAAGAATTACCTCACAGCTTCTTAAACAGCGAGATCACATAGTATTCCCCCTGCTGCCGCACAGAGCCTGTGGGGATAAAGCCGTTTTTCATCCAGAAGTGCTCGCTCTGCTGGTTGCCGTAGGAGTAGCACAGCTCTGCGTAGCCCAGGCCGGCATCCTTCAGATGGGCCAGAATCTCTCCGATCAGGCGGCTGCCCTCCCCCTGGCCCTGGTGCTTGGCGTCCACCATGAACAGGCCGATGTAGCCGGTGCCCTCGTCCGGATAGCCGGTGACCAGCTCCAGCAGGGCGGCCAGATCGCCCTCCCGGAAGAAGCCCAGGAAATACTTGTCCTCCATGGTTTTCCCCGGGGGCAGAGCGGCCAGATCCTCCTCCAGTCCGCCCTGCGGGGGCTCCTGACCCATGGGGGCAAAGTACTGGGGGTTGCTCTGGTAGAGGGCCAGGATGGCGGGGAAATCCTCCTCTCCCAATTGCCTGACCTCATAGCGCGGGGACAGCTTGGTGATATCCAATGTCATGTTCATTCCTCCCGTTGTTGTGCCGGCGGAGCAGAAGGGTCCCCGGGCCGGCGGATCTTCAGGCTGAGCTTCAGCAGATAGGACTGGGGGTCGGCGGAGGTGGTGTAGTTGACCAGGTCCTCCTCGTACAGGTCCCCGTCAATTTCATAGCCCTGCTCCAGCGCCCAGTCCCGCAGGCGGCGGCAGGCCTCGTACTCCGACTGGTAGGACCCCTGGTGGTAGAGGACCCCATAGGTTCCCGCCGGGCGGATGCGGATCTCCCAGCCGGTGGTTCCCGGCGGGACAGGGCAGTAGTAGTAGTCCTCCCGGAGAACCTCCCGGTCCAGGTGTTCCCGGCAGATAATATCCCCGGGGGACTGGGAGGGGCTGCCGTTCTCCCTGGCCCAGGTGAGCAGCTCCCGGATGTGAAGCAGGAACTGGGATTCCTCAAACTGGTCAAAGTCCGGGGCCTTCACCACCGCGCACCACAGCTGGGGCAGATTTTCCACCCGGATTTCCCCGGGCTGCACCGACTGGGCCAGCCGGACCCCCTGGATGGTGTCCCGGAGGAGCGCCCCCATCCGGTCCAGCCGGCGGCGCTCCGCCTCCAGAGCGGTTTCCTTCTCCTCCAGAAGGGTCAGCATGGCCTCCGGGCTGCGGCGGGTCAGGTAGTCCCGGATCTCCGCCAGGGGGGTGTCCAGCCGCCGGAGGGCAGCGATCAGGTCATAGGCGGCCAGTTGGCGGGCAGAATAGTAGCGGTAGCCGTTTTCCCCCACCTTCTGGGGCTTCAACAGGCCGATGTGGTCGTAGTGGAGCAGGGTGTCCTTCTTCACCCCGCACAGAGCGGCAAACTCCGCCGTTTTAAAGGCGTGCTTTTCCATTGTTCCCCCCTTTGAAAAAACTTGCTTGGTTCCTCTTGACTCTGGGGTTACCCCATGGTTTATCCTTAGTATACCAAAGAAACCCGGTCCCCACAAGGGGAAACCGCGGGTTGTGTCTGATTTCTATGAGGTGACCGATTGTGAATGCTGTACCTGCTCCTACCTGGAAAAACTTTTTTCATTATGTGATCCCGTCCGCTTCGGCCATGGTGCTCTTTTCCTCCTACACCATCATCGACGGTATTTTCGTTGCCAAGGGGGTCAGCGACCTGGCTTTGGCGGCGGTGAACATTTCCCTGCCCTTTATCAACATCCTCTCGGGGGTGGCCATCCTCCTGGCCATGGGAACCTCTACCCTCTGCGCCTTCTCCATGGGGAAGGGAGACCATGAGAGGGCGGAGAAGATTTTCACCCAGACGGTGGCGGTGATCGTGGTCCTGTCGGCGGCCATTACCCTGGCCGTGTGCCTGGGGGCGAAGCCGCTGGCTTACCTGCTGGGAGCGGGACCTCTTACCATCGGGTATGCCTCCCAGTATCTCCATGTGGTCTGCCTGTTCTCCGTTTGCTTTATCCTGTCCTACTGCCTGGAGGTGATGGTGAAGGTGGACGGCCGGCCTCAGCTGGCGGTGATCGGCGTGGGCATCAGCTTTGTGGTACACATCGGCCTGGACTATGTGTTCATATTCCTGATGGGCATGGAGGTGCTGGGTTCCGCTCTGGCCACGGGTCTTGCCCAGCTGGCCAGCATGATTTTCTTCCTGAGCTACTTCCTTTCCGGCCGGTCCAACCTGCATTTCCGCCGGTTCCGGCTGCACCTGGGGGATCTGCGGACCATCCTCCCCCTGGGGGTGGCGGACTGCTCCATCGAGTTCATGCTGGGCTTTCTCACCCTTCTGTATAACCATGTGATTCTCTCTGCGCTGGGGGAGGAAAGCCTTCCCATCTACGCGGTGATTGCCTATATCAGCCTGCTGGTGTCCATGGTGATGCAGGGGATTGCCCAGGGGATGATGCCCCTGGTGAGCCTGGCGGTGGGCCACCGGGACCGGGACAGCGCCCGCCGGTTTCTGCGTCAGTGTCTGCTGTCCGTGCTGGTGGTGGGGGTGGCTGTGGAGCTGGTGTGCCAGCTGGCTCCCGGGGCCCTGGTTTCCCTGCTGCTGGAGGGGGACAACGTCCTCTTCGGCGGCGCGGTGTCCGCCCTGCGGCAGTATGCCCTGTCCTATCTCCTGGCCGGTGTTTCCATCGCCCTGGCCGGCTACTTCGCCGCCCTGGGCAAGGGAGGCGCCTCCATGCTCCTGTCCCTGGGCCGGGGCTTTGTGCTCCTGCCTGCCGCCCTGCTGGTCATTAACCTGGTGAGCGGCGGCCAGGGAATCTGGATGGCCGCCCTGGTGGGCGAGCTGCTGTCCTTCCTCCTGGGCCTTGTCCTGCTGCGAAGCACAGAAAAAAAGCCCCTGCCCGCGGGTCAGACCGCGTGAGCAAGGGAAATCCATTGAAAACTTTCATGAGGTGAAACATCTTGTCTTTCCGCGCAAACCCTTCCCATCCATCCATCCCTTCCGCTTCCGGCAGCTGGAGGACCTTTTTCCGGTATGTGCTGCCCTCTGTTTCCGCCATGGTCCTTTTCTCTGCCTACACCATCATCGACGGGATTTTCGTCTCCCGGGGTGTGGGGGAGCTGGCCTTGGCGGCGGTGAACATCTCCCTGCCTTTCATTAACATCCTCTCCGGCATTGCCATCCTGCTGTCCATGGGGACCTCCACCCTCTGCGCCTTCGCCATGGGGGAGGGGGACCATGACCGGGCCGAGCGGATCTTCACCCAGACAGTGGTGGTGATCCTGGTGGTGTCGGCGGTTATTACCCTGGGGGTGTCCCTCTTTGCCGAGCCTCTGGGTTACCTGCTGGGGGCGGGCCCCCAGACCATCGGGTACACCTCCGAATACCTTCATATCGTCTGCCTGTTTTCCGTCTGCTTCATCCTGTCCTACTGCCTGGAGGTGATGGTGAAGGTGGACGGCCGGCCCCAGCTGGCGGTGATGGGGGTGGGCACCAGCTTCCTGGTGAACGTGGGGCTGGACTATGTGTTCATCTTCCGCCTGGGCTGGGAGGTCTGGGGAGCGGCTCTGGCCACGGGCCTGGCCCAGCTGGCCAGCATGGCCTTTTTCCTGAGCTACTTCCTCTCCGGCAAGTCCAACCTGAAGTTCCGCCGGTTCCGCCTGCGCCTGAAGGACCTGCGCCGCATCCTCCCCTTGGGCATTGCGGACTGCTCCATTGAGCTGATGCTGGGCTTTCTCACCCTGCTGTATAACCATGTGATTCTCTCCGCCTTTGGGGAGGGGTGCCTGCCCATCTACGCGGTGATTGCTTACATCAGTCTCCTGGTGTCCATGGTGATGCAGGGGGTTGCCCAGGGGATGATGCCCCTGGTGAGCCTGGCGGTGGGCCAGAACGACAAAGCAAGCATCCGGCACTATCTGAAACAGTGCCTGATTACCGTGGCGGCAGTGGGGATTCTGGTGGAGCTGGTGTGCCAGCTGGCCCCGGGGACCCTGGTCTCCCTGCTGCTGGAGGGGGACAGCGGCCTGTTTGGCCAGACGGTGTCCGCCCTGCGGCAGTACGCCCTGTCCTACCTGCCCGCAGGGGTCTCCATCGCCCTGGCCGGCTACTTCGCCGCCCTGGGGCAGTCCGGGTTCTCCGCTCTGCTGTCCCTAAGCCGGGGATTTGTGCTGCTCCCGGCGGCCCTGCTGGCGTTTTACGCCCTGGGCGGCGGCACCGGCATCTGGCTGGCGGCCCTCACCGGCGAGGCTGTTACCCTGGCGCTGGGCCTCATCCTCCTGTATCGGGTGGAGCGATGAAAAAACGGCGGGGAAAGCTCCCGCCGTTCTGAGTGGTTGTATCCTCACAGATCCTTCCGCATATAATACCGGTCAAACCCATATTCCTGCACCCGGTCGTAGATCTGGTACCCCTGCCGGAGATAGATCTCCTGGGTCCGCTGATAGGTCACATGGGTGTACAGCCGGCACTGGTGTTTTCCCTGCGCCCGGATGAAGTCCTCGCAGAAGGCCATGAGTGCCCGGCCCGCGCCGGTACCCTTGGGGTGAGCGGCCAGCACATCCATCCACATGAAGTCCCCGTCCCCATCCTTGATGAGCAGATAGCCCCGGAGTCTGCCGGCTTCCTCCGCCACGAAAAGAAAGTCCTTCTCCAGCGCGGCGCCGTAGTCCTCCAGCATGGGGCCGGGAACCTGGCCGATGAAGGGGATATAGTCCTTGAAGGCTTCGGTGCAGCAGGTGTAGACGGCGGGCAGATCCGCCAGATTGGCACGTCGGATTTCCATTGTATTCGCCTCCATAACAGAAAAAAGGGTGGTACAGCTATTGTACCACCCTTTTTTCTATAAGGGAAGTCAGAGGTCACAGGCAACCAAATCCTCAAAGGTCTGCCGGCGGACAGCCAGGCGGGCTTTGCCCTCGTGGAGCATCACCAACGCCGGACGGCACAGGCGGTTGTAGTTGGAGGACATGGTGAAATTATAAGCGCCGGTGGTGAGGACGGCGATCAGGTCACCCCGCTGGGCCAGGGGCATCTGGATGTTCTCCTGGATCAGGTCGCCGCTCTCGCAGCAACGGCCGGCCACGGTGCACAGGAAGTCCCGGGGATCGTTCATCCGGCTGGCAGGCAGAACCGTGTAGGGGGAACGGTACAGGGCGTACCGGGGGTTGTCGGTCATGCCGCCGTTTACTGTAATGTAGCTGCGGTAGCCCTCAATGGTCTTGACCCCGCCCACCTCGTAGAGGGTGACGCCGGCGTTTGCCACGATGCTCCGGCCGGGCTCCAGCAGGATCTGGGGCACGGGGTAGTCCTTGGCGGCGCAGCCAGCCTTCAGGTGGTCGGCCAGGGCCTGGATGTTGCCGGGGATGTCCACCTGGGGGTCAGACTCCTGGTAGCGCACGCCGAAGCCGCCGCCCAGATTCAGCACCCGGACGGTAAAGCCCAGATCCTTGCGGATCTGATCGGCGAAGTCCAGCAGAATGTCCACGGCGTCGCAGAAGGGCTCTGCCTCGAAAATCTGGGAGCCAATGTGGCTGTGGAAACCCAGCACGTCCAGGTTTTCCTTTTCGATGGCTGCCTTCACGAACCGGGCGGCCTGCCCGGTCTCGATGGGCACGCCGAACTGGCAGTCGATGCGGCCGGTGTTGATGGCCTGGAGGGTGTGGGGATCGATGCCCGGGGTTACCCGGAGCAGAACCTTCTGGCGGATGCCCCGCTCCCCGGCGTACTGGTCCAGTTTGTCCAGCTCCTGGTGGTTGTCCACGATGAAGTGGCCCACCCCGGAGTCCAGGGCGTACCGGATGTCCTCGTCGGTCTTGTTGTTGCCGTGGAAGTAGAGCCGCTCCGCGGGGAAACCTCCCGCCAGGGCGGTGTAAATTTCACCGGGGGAGACCACGTCGGCTCCCATGCCCTCCTCCTCCAGCACCGGATAGAGGCCCTTGAAGCACAGGGCCTTGCCGGCAAAGAGGGGGTAGGACCCGGCGGGCATACAGTCTGCCAGGGCCTGAACATAGGTGCGGCAGTTGGCCCGGACCTTGTCCTCGTCCAGCACATACAGGGGTGCGCCGAACTCCTTGGCCAGGTCCACGGCGTCCAGACCGCCGATGGTCAGATGGCCTTGTTCGTTGATTCCCAGATTCTCATACAGCATAGGTCAATCTCTCGTCTTTCTCTTTGGTAGGGTGGGTCAGGGACCCAGCAGGTCGTCCATGTGGTAGAACCCGGCAGGCTGATCCACCACGAAGTTGGCAGCCGCCAGGGCCCCTTCCGCGAAGAGGGCCCGGTCGTGGGCTTCGTGCTTGAGGCGGATGGTCTGGCTGTCGGTGGCGAAGATCACCTCGTGCTCGCCCACCACGTTGCCCATCCGCAGGGCGTGGATGCCGATCTCGTTGGGCTGGCGCTTGTGCTGGCCGGAGCGGCCGAAGACGTACTCGGCGTCGGGCCGCATCTCCTTCACCGCGTCGGCCAGGAGCAGGGCGGTGCCGCTGGGGGCGTCCGCCTTCCGGTTGTGGTGAGTCTCCACGATCTCCACGTCGCAGCCGCCGAAGATGGCCGCCGCCTGCTTCACCAGGCGGGCCAGCAGGGCAACGCCCACGGACATGTTATAGGACTGGAACACGGGAATGGACTGGGCCGCCGCTTCCAGGCAGGCAAACTCTTCCGGGGTGTAGCCGGTGGTGGCGGCCACCAGGGGGAGTTTGCGGGACACGCAGTAGTCAGCCAGCTCCTTGGCGCTGGCGTGGTTGGAAAAGTCGATGACCACGTCGGCAGGGCCGGTGTAGTCGGTCAGGCTGGTGTAGATTCCGTCGCCGCCGGCCCGGTCCACCGCGGCGGCCAGGGTGACGCCGGCCTCCTCCAGGACCCGGCACATATGCTGGCCCATGCGCCCTGCGGCGCCGTTTACAATAACGTTCATAAAAGCACCTCAGCTTACACGTTGACGCCCAGAGCGCGCATCCGCTGGATCATCACCTGGTAATGGTCCTCCTCCATGGGAACCAGAGGCAGGCGCAGGTAATTCTCGCAGAAGCCCATGGCGGCCATGGCGGCCTTTACGGGGATGGGGTTGCTCTCGCAGAACAGGGAGCGGACCAGGGGCATGAAGTCGCACTGGAGCTTGGCGGCGCCAGCCACGTCCCCGGCGAAGAACTTGTCGGTGATAGCCACGGTCTGGGCGGGGATCACGTTGGACAGAACGGAGATGCAGCCCATGCCGCCCATGGACAGGATGGGAACGATCTGGTCGTCGTTGCCGGAGTAGATGTCCAGCTTGTCGCCCACCAGGGAGAAGGTCTCCACGATCTTGGAGATGTCGCTGTTGGCTTCCTTGATGGCGGCGATGTTGGGGTGCTCAGCCAGCTTCACATAGGTCTCGGGAGCGATGCCGATGCCGGTACGGCTGGGCACGTTGTAGAGGATGACGGGCTTGGTGCTGGCGTCAGCGATGGTGTTGTACATGGCAACCAGGCCGTTCTGGGTGGTCTTGTTATAGTAAGGGGTCACCACCAGGACTGCGTCAGCGCCGTCGGCGCAGGCGCTCTTGGTGAGTTCCACAGCGTAGTCGGTTTCGTTGCTGCCGGTACCGCAGATCACGGGCACCCGGCCGTCCACCTTGCGGATGGCGTGGGCCATCACCTGGCGGTGCTCCGCGTCAGTCAGAGTGGAGCTTTCACCGGTGGTGCCGCAGATAACCAGTGCGTTGATGCCCTGGGCGATCTGCCAGTCGATGAGCTGGTCCAGGCGGTTATAATCCACACCGGCGGGGGTGGTGGGGGTGATGAGCGCGGTGGCGATGCCTCTGAAAATAGGATTCTGCTGCTTCATGATAAATTCCTCCTGCATAAATTGAGATGTTCCGCCTGGTTTCATTTTGGCAATAAAAAAACCAAGCGGCTATGCGGGATAGCTGCTTGATAAAACGGAAAAGACAGGCGGTGGAGCCGCCGGAATGTTATATCAAGGATAGCTCTCCGCAAATTGTTCCATTTGCGACAGTCGGACAACTCTTAGTTTGTCCGCCCGGCTCGGCTCCCCTTGCAGTGAAAGCCGCCCTCGGCGCCCGCCCCTTTCTCCGGCCCTGCCCTGCACGGCATTGGACTCGGTTACTCTTGACGAAGCGCTACCTCTATCTCTGGTTTGGCAATATGTTAGTGCATTTTTGGCCGTTTGTCAAGGGGGCGGCTGTGGTATTTCTCCATAAAATCCCCGGGGCAAGGGGGGAGAGGACAGGGGAATTCCCACAAAGGCCGTGACAATAGGGCGGATCTGTGCTATACTACAAAGAAATGACCCAAGGAGGTGCAGCACATGGACAAGGACTGGGATAAGCTCGGCGGCATGACCTCCCTGGACGACCTGGACCTGGCTATGCTGGGCTTCGGTTTGCCCACGGAGGACGAGGAGCCCGGGGAAGACGGCGAAGAGAAGCACTACTTCGACATGGACAGCATGGACTTCCAGCTGTGGATGGAGGAGGAAGTGGACAAGGAGGCCGCCCGCCGCAAGGCTCAGAAGCTGGCGGAAAAGGCCCCGGCCAAGGAGCCGAAAAAAACCGAATAAGAAACAAAGGGAGCGCCTTTTGGCGCTCCCTTTTTCTTAGGTTAATCAGAATCTGGCGATCCCCGCCCGGCGGGCTTCTCCTGCCACCGCATCGGCCACCGCCTGGGCGGCGTCCCGGTTCAGGGGGGAGGGGAGAATGTACTCCGCGGAGAGCTGTTCCGGGGGCACCATGTCCGCCAGTGCCTTGGCGGCGGCGTGTTTCATGCCCTCGGTGATCTGCACGGCCCCGCAGGACAGCGCGCCCTTGAACAGGCCGGGGAAGACCAGCACGTTGTTGATCTGGTTGGGGAAGTCCGAGCGGCCGGTACCCACCACGGCGGCCCCGTGGGCCTTGGCTACGTCGGGCATGATCTCCGGCACCGGGTTTGCCATGGCCAGAATGATGGGGTCCTTGGCCATGGTCTCCACCATCTCCCCGGTGACAAGACCGGGGCGGGAGACGCCGATAAACACGTCGGCGCCCACCAGAGCGTCGGCCAGGGAGCCTTTGCGGCCCTCCCGGTTGGTCCGGGCTGCCAGCTCGGCGTGGTGGGGAGACAGGCTGGGGTCGCCCTCCCAGAGGATGCCGTCCTTGTCGCAGAGGGTCATGTTGGCAAAGCCCAGGTCCAGCAGCAGCCGGGCGGCGGCGCTGCCGGCGGCCCCGATGCCGTTGATGACCACCCGCACCTCTTCCTTCTTCTTGCCCACCACCTTCAGGGCGTTGGTGAGGGCGGCGGTGATGACCACGGCGGTGCCGTGCTGGTCGTCGTGGAACACGGGAATGTCGCAGACTTCCTTCAGGCGGCGCTCCACCTCAAAGCACCGGGGGGCGGAGATGTCCTCCAGGTTGATGCCCCCGAAGCTCTTGGAAATGAGGGCGATGGTTTTTACCATCTCGTCCACGTCCTGGGTGTCTACGCACAGGGGGAAGGCGTCCACCCCGGCAAACTCCTTGAAGAGGACGCACTTGCCCTCCATGACGGGCATGCCCGCCTCGGGACCGATGTTCCCCAGCCCCAGAACGGCGGAGCCGTCGGTGATGACGGCCACCATGTTCTGGCGGCGGGTGAGGGCGAAGGACTTGGAGGGGTCCTTCTGGATTTCCAGGCAGGGAGCGGCCACCCCGGGGGTGTAGGCCAGGGACAGGTCCTTCTGGGTTTTCACGGGATAGCGGGAGACCACCTCCAGCTTGCCCTTCAGTTCGTAATGTAAGGCCAAAGATTCGGCGCTGATATCCATGTTGGGTTCCTCCTCTAGGGTAAATTACACCATCTTTTCGGGATGGAATGCCTCGTCAAAGGCCTCGGGGGTGAAAAGACCCAGGGCCACGGCGGCTTCTTTCAGGGAGATGTCCTCCTTGTGGGCCTTCTTGGCGATTTTGGCCCCGTTTTCATACCCCACCAGGGGGGTGAGGGCGGTGACGGTCATAAGGGACCGGTGCAGGTTCTCTGCCATCTTTTCTCTGTTGGGGGTGAGCCCTTCCAGGCACCGGCGGGTGAAGGAGTCCATCCCGTCGGCCAGCAGGCGGACGGACTGGAGGTAGTTCAGGGCCAGCACGGGCATGTACACGTTCAGTTCAAAGTTCCCCTGGGAGGCGGCCAGGCCCATCACCGTGTCGTTGCCCATGACCTGGACAGCCACCATGGTGAGGGCCTCGCACTGGGTGGGGTTCACCTTGCCGGGCATGATGGAGGAGCCGGGCTCGTTTTCCGGGATGAAGATCTCCCCCAGGCCGCACCGGGGGCCGGAGGCCAGCCAGCGCACGTCGTTGGCGATCTTCATGAGGTTGGCGGCCAGGGCCTTCAGGGCCCCGTGGGAGAAGGCCAGGGCGTCCTTGGCGGTGAGGGCGTGGAACTTGTTCTCCGCCGTGCGGAAGGGAAGACCGGTAAGGCTGGCGGCCTCTTCCGCCGCGGCCTCGGCAAAGCCTGCCGGGGCGTTCAGGCCCGTGCCCACGGCGGTCCCTCCCAGGGCCAGCTCATACAGACCGTCCAGGGAGGAGAGGATCATGGCCCGGGCGTGGTCCAGCATGCTCCGCCAGCCGCTGATCTCCTGGCCGAAGGTGATGGGCACCGCGTCCTGCAGATGGGTGCGGCCGGTTTTCACCACGTCCCGGTTTTCCTCCTCCAGGCGGGCCAGGCAGGCTGCCATGGCGTCCAGAGCGGGCAGCAGCCGCTGGTGAACGGCGGTGACCGCAGAGATGTGCAGGGCGGTTGGAAAGGTGTCGTTGGAGCTTTGGGACATGTTCACGTGGTCGTTGGGGTGGAGCAGCTTCTCCCCGGCCAGGGAATTGCCGTAGTTGGCGATGACCTCGTTCAGGTTCATGTTGGTCTGGGTGCCGCTGCCCGTCTGCCACACGGACAGGGGGAAGTGGCCGGCCAGCTTGCCCTCCAGAATGTCCTGGCAGGCGGTCTGGATGAGGGCGCTGCGCTTTTCGTCCAGCTTGCCCAGGCGGGCGTTGGCGGCGGCGCAGGCTTTTTTCAGAACGGCAAAGGCCCGGATCAGGTCATCGGGCATTTTTTCCTCCCCGATGGGGAAGTTTTCATAGCTGCGCTGGGTTTGCGCGCCCCAGAGACGGTCCGCCGGGACGGCCACCTCGCCCATGGTGTCGTGTTCAATCCTGTAGTCCAAAAGACATGCCTCCTATGCTTGTGTCAAAGTGTCACAGGTCCAGCTGGAGCTGAGAGAAGATCTCGCTGTAGGACCCGCTGTTGCGGATGGTCAGCCCCGCCCGGGAGTCAAAAACCAGGGGGGCGGTGTTCATCAGGACCAGCTTGTGGCCCTGATAGGCTTTCATCAGGTTGGGCACCGGGAACTCTCCCAGGGCCGAACCGTCGATGATGAGGGTGTCGCAGGCCTTCACATAGTCCATGGCCCGGCCGATGAGCTCCAGGTCATAGGGTTCCTCCTTCAGCACAATGTCCGGGCGGACGTAGTCGCCGCACATGTCCACGTTGCAGTAGGGGATGGGAGTGGGGCTGTCGACAATGTAGAAAAAGTCCAGATATTTCTCGCACTTGGCGCACCAGCTGCGCATCACCGAGCCGTGCAGCTCCAGCACCTCCCTGCTTCCGGCCTCCTGGTGGATGCCGTCGATGTTCACCGTGAGGATGGCCTTCAGCTTGCCTGTCTCCTCCAGCCGGGCCAGAAATTCGTGGGCCGGGCTGGGCTTGGCCTCCAGCACAGGGGCCAGAATCTTGGCCCGGTAGTACCGGTAGAAGAACATGGGGTAGCGCTGGAGAAAGGTCAGGCAGAGCATCTGATCGGGGGTGTACTTGAAGGTTTTCAAAAAGTCCTCGTCCATCTCCCGGTAGTCGGGAAATCCCGCCTCCTTGGAGAAGTCTTTGCCGGAGATAAAGACGATGTTTTCACTTTCTTGAATCCACTTTTGCAGGATGTTCAGTTCGACATCCATGAAATCTCTCCTTTCGTCCGGCCGGCGCGCCGGAGCCTGGGGGTCAGCGCACCTGGATCTGGGAGAAGACCTCCCCGATGGGAGCGTTGATGGTGAGATTGGCCATGCGGTCGGCGCTGGTCTGGGACTTGTTGATGAGCACCAGGCGCTTGCCCCGGTAGTAGTTGATGAGCCCCGCGGCGGGGTAAACCACCAGGGAGGTGCCGCCGATGATGAGCATATCCGCCTGGCGGATGGCGGAGACGGCCCCGGCAATTACCTTCTCATCCAGGGCCTCCTCATAGAGGACCACGTCCGGGCGGATGATGCCCCGGCAGTCCCCGTTGTCGCAGTAGGGCAGACCCTTGGAATTTGCAATGACGGAGGTGGGGAACTTTCTTCCGCACCGGGGGCAGTAGTTGCGCAGGGTGGAGCCGTGCAGCTCAAAGACAGCCTTGCTGCCGGCGGCCTGGTGGAGCCCGTCGATGTTCTGGGTGACCACAGCCTTGAGCTTTCCGGCCCGCTCCAGCTCCGCCAGCTTCAGGTGGGCGGGGTTGGGCTTGGCGCCCTCAATGAGGATTTTGTCCCGGTAGAACTTGTAGAACTCCCCGGGATTGTTCACGAAAAAGCTGTGGCTGAGGATGGTCTCCGGGGGATAGTCGTACTTCTGGCTGTACAGACCGTCCACGCTGCGGAAGTCAGGGATGCCGCTTTCCGTGGAGACTCCGGCCCCGCCGAAGAAGACGATGCTGCTGCTCTCGTCAATCCAATTCTGTAACGTGGTGATCGCTTGATCCATGGTAGTTCCTCCTTCTTTGATGGACGTTTGACTGCAATGGGGAAGGGCAGATTACCGCCGGCTGTTGGGCCGGTGGTCCCGTCCCTTTGAGGATGGGGCAGAGTTTCGGGAATCCTCCCGATAGGCCTGTTCCCGCCGGCGGCGCTCCTGCTCCTGTCGGCGGCGTTCCTGCTCCCAGAGCTGGTGCTGCTGTTCCTGCCAGCGGCGCTCCTGCTCCCGGCGCTGGCGTTCCTGCTCCTGGCGGCGGTACTCCTGTTCCCGGCGCTGACGCTCCTGCTGGCGGCGGTATTCCTGTTCCTGCCGGCGGTACTCGGCTTCCCGGCGGCGGCGTTCCTGCTCTTGTCGGCGGCGCTCCTGTTCCTGCCGCTGGCGTTCCTGCTCCTGTCGGCGGCGTTCCTGCTCCCGGCGCTGACGCTCCTGCTCCCGGCGGCGCTCCTGTTCCTGCCGCTGGCGCTCTTTCTCCTGGCGGCGAAGCGCATGTTCCACCTCCCGGCGGCGGGCTTCCTCTTCCCGCTGCCGCTGGTGTTCCAGGCGGCGCTGTTCCTGTTCCTGCCGCTGGCGCTCTTTCTCCTGCCGGCGGCGTTCCTCTTCCTCCTGGCGCTGGAGATCCTTTTCCTGGCGGCGGCGCTCCTGCTCCTGCATTTTCTGGGCATAGGCAGCCTCCTCCCGCTGATGGCGGGCGATGGCCTCCTGCTTCTTTTCCTCCTGGCGCTGCAAGCGGGCTTCCTTCCGGGTCTGGGCCTGCTGGTTGCGGAGGCGGCGGACCACACCCACGGCAAAGAAGATCAGGGCCAGAGCCAGCAGAATCCGGACGAAGAGGTTGCCCAGCACGGCGTTGACACTGTCAATGAAGGCCAGGAAGGGGGAGAGGGAAATGTCGCTCACCGCTACCATGTCTACGGTGGCGTACTGCTCCCCGCCGTAGATCACGGCCACGGAGCCCAGCACATCTCCCTTGGAGATGGGGGCCTTGGCGGTGGCGCTGTTTAAGGTGAGGCGCAGGTCCAGCTTCTCTTCGTCATACTCCCCGGGGATCAGGGTGGTGACCGACTGGGCGGGCTTCAGAACCACATGGCTGGCCTGGGAGGAGTACTTCACCGGGACCTCCTCCAGGTAGGTGTCCGCGTTCAGCAGGGTGGCGGAGGAGAAGTTGGTAAAGCCCCAGTCCAGCAGACGGCGGCTCTCGGTGAACTGGAGCCGCTGGACCTTTCCGTTGGCGTCTGTCGGGTTCTGGCAGCCCAGCACCACGGAGACCAGGGTGTGCCCCTTCTTCTTGGCGGCGGTCACCAGGCAGTAGCCCGCCTCAGGGGTGCTGCCGGTTTTGATGCCGATGGTGCCGGAGTACTCATAGCCGTAATACTTGTACCGGGCCAGCAGGCCGTTGGTGTTGTAGAGCACCCGGGCCTCGGACTTGTTGGTGGCGGGGACGGTATACTGGCCCGTGGAGACGATCTCCCGGAAGGAAGGGTGGGCCATGGCCTCCTTGGCCATTTTGTAGATGTCCCTGGCGGTGGTGTAGTGGTCTGAGTTGTGCAGGCCGTGGGGGTTTGCAAAGTGGGTGTTCTCCATCCCCAGCTCTGCGGCCCGCTGGTTCATCTGCTCCACGAAGGTGGGAACGTCCCCGGAAACGGCAATGGCCAGGGTGTTGGCGGCCTCGTTGGCGGAGACCACCAGCAGGCAGTAGAGCAGGTTCTTCACGGTGATTTCTTCCCCTGCCACCAGGTTGGCGGTGGAGGAGTCCTCGGTAATATCCGTGAGAGCCTCTGCCGGGACGGTGACCACGGTGTCCAGGCTCAGCTCCCCCCGGCCCACAGCCTCCAGGGTGAGCAAAGCGGTCATGATTTTGGTGATGCTGGCGGGATAGCGGGTTTCGTCGGCGCTCTGCTCCAGCAGGACCTGGTCGGTGTCCAGATCCACCAGCAGGGCGGCGGTGGCGTTCACCGTAATGGGTTCAATCCCCTCGTACTCCACTGCCCCGGCCAGGGGGGTGAGCAGGCCGGTCAGCAGGCACAAGGTCAGGCAGAAAGAAATGGCGCGAATCAGCGTTTTTTTCATAGGAAACATCCACATCCCGTGCTATAATATATCAGGAAACCGCCGGAAAATCAGGGCGGTAAAGTGCAATACCTTAGAACTAAAATTATACCAAAGCTCGACACAAGACGCAATGGGGGAGGCAGACAATGGCGGGAAAATTTCTCAAAATTTCCAAGCTGGAAGGGATTGTGCTCCTGCTGACCCTCCTCTTTGTGGGGGGAACCCTGCTGTGGTTTGGCTTGGCCCAACCCAAAGAAGGGGTAACCGTTGTGACCGAGCGTCAGGACCCGGAGCCCCAGATTCTGGCGGAAACGCCGGAAGCGCCGGAGGCGCCCGGGCTGCTGGAGGGGGAGGTTCTGAACCTGAACACGGCCTCCCAGACGGAGCTGACCCGCCTGCCCGGCATTGGCGAGACGAAGGCGGCGGCCATTGTCGCCTGGCGGCAGGAGTACGGTTCCTTTCAGACCGTGGAAGATCTCGTGGCTGTGGACGGAATCGGGGAAAAGACCCTGGAGAGTCTGCGGCCCTATGTGACCGTCGGGGAACCGGCGGCAGAGGAAGGAGGAAGCTGATTGGCAAAAATCCTAGTGGTAGATGACGAAAAGGTCATGGTCAAGGGCATCCGGTTCAACCTGGAGAACGAGGGCTACCAGGTGGACGTGGGCTACAACGGCCGCCAGGCGGTGGATATGGCCCGGGCCACGGAGTATGACCTCATTATTCTGGACCTGATGATGCCGGAACTGGACGGCCTGGAGGCCTGCATGGAGATCCGCTCCTTTTCCTCCGTGCCCATCATCATGCTCACCGCCCGGGGGGAGGACACGGACAAACTCCTGGGCTTTGAGTACGGGGCGGACGACTATATCACCAAGCCCTTCAACATTCTGGAGGTCAAGGCCCGGGTGAAGGCCCTGCTCCGCCGGTCCTCGGCCCCCCGGCGGCAGGCACAGGAAGCGGAGTCGGGAAAGCTCTCCCTGGGGGGGCTCACCATCGACAGCGCCTCCCGGAGCACCTGGAAGGAGGGGGAACCGGTGGAGCTCACTGCCCGGGAGTTTGACCTGCTGGAGCTTCTTATGAAGCACCCCCAGCGGGTGTACAGCCGGGAGCAGCTATTGAACCAGGTCTGGGGCTATGCCTACACCGGGGAGTACCGCACTGTGGACGTGCACATCCGCCGCCTGCGGGAGAAGGTGGAGCAGGACCCGGCCAACCCCGCGCTCATCCGCACCAAGTGGGGGGTAGGGTACTATTTTGCCGGAGAATGATCGCCGGGAGAGGAGGCGGGGACCCATGAAAAACCACCAAACAGGCCGGCTGAAGGTCACCCGTTCCCTCCAGCTGCGTTTAGCCCTGGGGTACGCCGTGATCATTGCGGCTCTGCTGATCCTGCTGAACACCTACCCGCTGATTATGAGTCAGAACCTGATGTTCCGCTCCCAGCAGACCGCCCTGCAGAACCAGGCGGTGCTCATTACCAACACCCTCACCACCGCCGACGAGCTCACCCCCGAAACCGTGGAGCAGGCCATCACCCCCCTGGATGACCTGGAGGTGCAGCGGGTGCTGGTCACCGACCAGGCCGGCTTGGTCCTCTACGACACAGAGGGGGCGCTTACGGGAAAATACGCCCTCACCGGCGAGGTGGCCTCCGCCCTGCGGGGCAACGACGCCTTTGCCAGCCAGTATGTGGACAACACCTTTTACAGCCGGGCCGCCTCCCCAATTATGACCCGGAACAACGTGGTGGGGGCGGTGTGCCTGTACGAAACCGACAGCGGCCAGGGCCTGCTGCTGGGAGAGCTTCAGCACAATCTGCGCATGATCTCCCTGGTGGTGTGCCTGGCGGTGCTGGGTCTGTTTGCTGCCTTTTCCCGGATGTTCACCGGGCGGGTGAACACACTTCTGGCGGGCATCCGCCGGGTGCGGGAAGGGGAGTACACCCACCGGATCACCATGGCGGGCCACGATGAGCTCGGCCAGCTGGCGGATGAGTTCAACCAGCTCACCGGCCGCCTGCAGGCAACGGAGGAGGAACGGCGGCGGTTCGTCTCCGACGCCTCCCATGAACTGAAAACCCCCCTGGCTTCCATCCGCCTGCTCACCGACTCCATTCTCCAGGACGAGAACATTGACCAGGAGACCGCCCGGGAGTTTGTGGGGGACATCGGCGAGGCGGCCGACCGGCTGATCCACATCAGCCAGGAGCTGCTGGCCCTCAACCGCCTGGACGAGGGGCGCACCGTTACCCGGGAGCCGGTGGAGGTCAACCGGGAGGCGGAGCGGACCTGCCGGATGCTCCAGCCCCTGGCGGAGGAGGCCCAGGTCACCCTGGAGACCCACCTGGGCGAGGGGTGTGTGGCCAAGTGCGGCCGGGAGGACGTGAACCAGATTTTCCGTAACCTGATGGAAAACGCCATCAAGTACAATGTGCCCGGGGGACGGGTGATCATCACCACCCGCCGGGTGGAGGATACCGTCTGCCTGGAGGTGGCCGACACCGGCGTGGGCATCCCCCGGGAGGAGATGGACAAGATCTTCCAGCGGTTCTACCGAGTGGACAAGGCCCGGTCCCGGGCCGCCGGAGGCACCGGTCTGGGTCTGTCCATCGTCCAGGACACGGTGCGGCTCCACGGGGGTCAGATTTCGGTGGCCCCCGGAGAAACGGCCGGGGTGGTCTTTACCGTCACCCTTCCGGCCTGGACAGAGGAGGTGGCGGACGGATGAAACACCGCATACTGGCTCTGATCCTGGCCCTGTTGACCCTGCTGCCGGCCGCCGGCTGCGCCGGAAAGCAGGAGGGGGAGAACGTGTACCAGGTGTACTTTCTCAGCCGGGAGACGGGAAGCTCCTCCGCCCTGGTCCCGGAAGCCTGCACCCTGGACCCGGAGGAGGACCCTATCCAGGGCCTGCTGGATCGCCTGCTGGAAGGGCCGTCGGGAGAGGACCTCACCGCCGTCATCCCCAGCAGCGTCACCCTGCGGGGGTGGGAGCTGAACGGCGGCCTGCTGACGGTGGACTTTTCCAGCCGCTACGCCAGCCTGTCGGGAATCGACTTGACCCTAGCCGATTACAGCGTGGTGCTTACCCTCACCCAGCTGGAGAAGGTGGAGGCGGTGATGATCACCGCGGAGGGAGAGTTGATCCCCTACCGGGACCACCAGCGCCTCACCGCCGGAGACGCCCAGGCTGTGACCCTTCAGGAAAACGAACCCGGCGAAGAAGAATAAAAAAATCAGCGCCCGCTGCGAAAAATTCGCAGCGGGCGCTGTGTTGTTTCTGTTATAAGCTCCAGACGCTTTGGTCCGTGTGCAGCAGCTTGTGAGCCTGTTCCGACAGGGGCTTTTCCAGGTACTCCCGGTACAGAACCTGTACGGAGGGATTTTCATGGGAGAAGCGGATGGGGCTGTCCTGATCCAGCCGGTATAGGCAGGCGCCCCGCTCCCGGGACAGGTCCTGTCCGTCGTGGATGGGCTGTCCGCCGCCGCCGGAGCAGCCGCCGGGGCAGGCCATGACCTCCACAAAGTCATAAGCGGCTTGCTTGGCCTGGATGGCGTCCATGAGGGCCCGGGCGCTGCCCAGTCCGGAGGCCACCGCCAGGCGGAGGGTGGTGTCCCCGATGGTGAAGGTGGCTTCCCGCCAGGGCTTGTCCCCCCGCACGTCCCGGAAGGCGTCCGCCGGGGGATTGGACCCGGTAAGCGTATAGGCGGCGGTGCGCAGGGCGGCCTCCATCACGCCGCCGGTGACGCCGAAGATAACCCCGGCCCCGGAGCCCCGGCCCAGGGGTGCGTCAAAGTCCTCCTCGGGCAGGGCGGCGGCGTTAATCTGCATGGCCCGGAGCATCCGGTCCAGCTCCCGGCAGGTGAGGACCACGTCCACGTCCTTCTCCGCCGCGTCGTTCACCTGGGGCACGTCGCACTCATACTTCTTAGCAATGCAGGGCATAACGGACACGCAGAAAATGTCCTCCGGGTCCTTCCCCAGCAGCTGGGCAAAGTAACTCTTGGCCACCGCCCCGAACATCTGCTGGGGGCTCTTGGCGGTGGACAGGTGGGGAACCAGCTGGGGGTACTCCGTGCGGAGGAACCGCACCCAGCCGGGACAGCAGGAGGTAAATTGGGGCAGGGAAGCGTTCTCAGGGTGAGACAGCCGCTCCACCAGCTCGCTGGCCTCCTCCAGGATGGTCAGGTCAGCGGAGAAAGTGGTGTCGAACACATGGGGAACTCCCAGGGCACGGACGGCGGCGGCCAGCCGCTTTTCCGTTGCCTGCTCGGGGGTAAGTCCCAGTTCCTCGCCCCAGGCAGCCCGGACGGCGGGGGCAATCTGGAAGACCACTTCCTTCTTGGGGTCGGACAGGGCGGCAAAGACCTTCTCCGTGTCGTCCCGCTCCCGGAGGGCCCCCACGGGGCAGTGAGCCACGCACTGGCCGCAGAAGGCGCAGGCGGCCTCGTTCATCCGCAGGCCCTGGCGAACCCGGACGGTGGTGTGAGCACCGGAGCCGGTGACCTCCCACACCCCCAGGGACTGGACCCGCTCGCAGACGGAGACGCACCGCAGGCACTTGATGCACTTGGAGCTGTCCCGAAGGATGGGCAGGGTGCTGTCCCAGGGCCGCTCCGAGGCGGCCTTGCCGAAGGGGACGGACTGGATGTTCATGTCCTTGGAGAGCTTCTGCAGGGAGCAGTTGCCGCTGCGCACACAGGTGACGCAGTGGTCCACGTGCTGAGAGAGAATCAGCTCCACGTTGGTCTTGCGGGTGACCCGCACCCGTTGGGTGTTGGTGTGGACCACCATGCCTTCCTCCACCAGGGTGTTGCAGGCGGTGGCCAGCTTGTCCACCCCTTCCACCTCCACGGCGCAGATGCGGCAGGAGGCCACCTCGTTGATGTCCCGCAGATAGCAGAGGGTGGGAATGCAGATGTCCGCGGCCCGGGCGGCGTCCAGAATGGTGGTGCCCTCGGGGACAGTGACGGTCCGGTTGTCGATGGTCAGTGTTACCATGTTGTCTTTCTCCCTCCCTTGAAGCCGGCGTGGCCGTAGTGGTCGCAGCGCAGGCAGCGGCTGCACTCCTGAGCCATCTCCTGCTCGGACATGCAGTTTTCCATGAGCTCAAAGTCGTTCTTCCGCCAGTTGGCCTCCCGTTCGGTGAGGTCAATGCGCCCTGTGGCGTTTTTCAGACGGAAAGAGGCGGGAGGAATCTCCAGGTTGGCGGAGATGTCCGTGTGGCAGCCCAGGTACTCGTCGATACTGGCGGCAGCCACCTTGCCGGCCTCGATGGCCAGAATCACAGTAGCGGGGCCGGAGACGCAGTCGCCCCCGGAGAAAACCCCTTCCATACCGGGGATGCTGCCGTCGTCGGCAGCCACAAGGTTCCCCCACTTGGTGGGCATGCCTGCCTGCTCAAAGGACTTGGAGTCCACCTTCTGGCCCACGGCCATGAGGACTACGTCGCAGGGGATAACCTCCTCGGGCTGATCGGCGTTTCTGGGGGCGGGACGGCCGCCCTTCACCTCGCCGATCACCTGGGGCTGAACCACCAGGCCGGTGACCTTGCCTTGCTCGTTCGTTTCAATGCGGACGGGGGCCTTCAGAGGCAGAATCTCGCAGCCCTCGGCCATGGCGCCCTCCACCTCTTCGGGCAGGGCGGTCATGTCGGAAATCCGGCGGCGGTAGACGCACTTGACGGAGCTTGCCCCCAGACGGACGGCGGTGCGGGTGGCGTCCATGGCCACGTTGCCGCCGCCTACAATGACCACGTTCTTGCCGGTAAAGTCGGGCTTGTCCACCCGGATGGTGGTGTCCAGCAGCTCGATGGCGGAGAGCACCCCTGCCGCGTCCTCCCCGGGGATACCCAGGGGCTTGTGCAGGGCCGCGCCGATGGCCACATAGACGCTGTCATAGTCCCGGCGCAGCTCCTCCAGGGTTACGTCGGTGCCCACGTTGCAGTTGGTGCGCACCTCTACGCCGGTGGAGAGGATGCAGTCGATGTCCCGGTCCAGGTAGGAACCGGGCAGACGGTAGCTGGGAATGCCGTACCGGAGCATGCCACCCAGCTTGGGCTTGGCTTCGAACACCATGGCCTTGTGGCCCATGAGGGACAGGAAATAGGCGGCGGTCAGGCCGGAGGGTCCGCCGCCCACGATGGCAATTTTCTTGCCGGAGGCAGGGGCGCAGGGCGGAGCGGGAACTTCCCCGGCGTGGTCCACGGCAAAGCGCTTGATGCCCCGGATGTTCAGCGGGGCGTCCACAATGGACCGGCGGCAGTGAGTCTCGCAGGGGTGCTCGCACACCAGACCGCAGACGGAGGGGAAGGGGTTGTCCTTGCGGATGAGGCGGATGGCGTCAGCGTACCGCTCCTCTCCCACCAGGGAGATATAGCCGGGTACGTCCACGTGGGCGGGGCACAGCTCCACGCAGGGGACACTTTTGAAGTTGGCGGTGCAGCTGCCCTGGGCCACGTGGGCCAGGTAGTCGTCGTGGAAGGCCACGTAGCCGTCCAGCACCATCTGGGCGGCTTCAAAGCCGATGGCGCAGTCAGCGCTGTCCACAATGGCCTGGGCGGAGCGGAGAATGGTCTCCAGGTCCTCCTCGCTGCCGTGGCCGTCCAGCAGCCGGTCCAGCAGGGCGGACAGCCGGTCCAGGCCGATGCGGCAGGGCACGCATTTTCCGCAGCTCTGGGCCAGGCACAATTTCAAAAAGGCGCTGGTCAGCTCCACGGGACAGTTTCCGCAGGGGGCGGCGGAGATGCGCCGCTCCATATCTGCGTACAGGTCGTCAACGGTCCGCTGGGCGTTCTCCCAGGGGGTGATACTTAACCTGCTCAAAGTTGATCGTCTCCCTTCTTTGCGCGCGGGGGCGCGGTGAATCAAAAAAGACAGCTGATTCCGTGAAAAAGCAAAGAAAACAGAAACAGCGGTCGGAATAATCAGAATTTTGTTGTATTTGGCAAACAACACACTATCATAATCGGAAATGTGAGGAAATGCAATAGAAACTTTGGAAACTTTCATGTGAAAATAAAAATCCCTGCCGTAAGGGTTACGGCAGGGATTGCGTTCTGTGTTCCCCCCCTCTGGGGGTCTGGCGGTTACAGGCACCAGGTACTCTGGTCCGTGTGCAGCAGCTTGTGAGCCTGTTCCGACAGGGGCTTTTCCAGGTACTCCTGGTACAGGGTCTGCACGGAGGGGTTCTCATGGGAGAAGCGGGTGGGGCTGTCCTGGTCCAGCCGGTACAGGCAGGACCCTCGTTTCTGGGACAGGTCCTGTCCGTCGTGGATGGGCTGCCCGCCGCCGCCGGAGCAGCCGCCGGGGCAGGCCATCACTTCCACAAAGTCGTAGGAGACCTGCTTGGCCTGGATGCCGTCCATGAGAGCCCGGGCGCTGCCCAGGCCGGAGGCCACTGCCAAACGAAGGGTGGTTTCTCCAAGGGTAAAGGTCGCCTCCCGCCAGGGCTTGTCTCCTCGTACGTCCCGGAAGGCGTCCGCCGGGGGATTGACCCCGGTAAGGAGATAGGCGGCGGTGCGCAGGGCGGCTTCCATCACGCCGCCGGTAATGCCGAAGATGACCCCGGCCCCGGAGCCCCGGCCCAGGGGTGCGTCAAAGTCCTCCTCCGGCAGGGCAGCCACATTGACCTGCATGGCCCGCAGCATCCGGTTCAGCTCCCGGCAGGTGAGGACCACGTCCACGTCCTTCTCCGCCGCGTCACTGACCTGGGGCACGTCGCACTCGTACTTTTTGGCGATGCAGGGCATAACGGACACGCAGAAAATGTCCTCCGGGTCCTTCCCCAGCAGCTGGGCAAAGTAACTCTTGGCCACCGCGCCAAACATCTGCTGGGGGCTCTTGGCAGTGGACAGGTGAGAGACCATCTGGGGATACTCCCTGCGCAGGAACCGGACCCAGCCGGGGCAGCAGGAGGTGAACTGGGGCAGATTTCCCTGCTCCGGATGCGCCAGCTGAGCCGCCAGCTCGCTGGCCTCCTCCAGGATGGTCAGGTCGGCGGAGAAAGTGGTGTCGAACACATGGGGGACCCCCAAGGCCCGGACGGCGGCGGCCAGCCGTTTTTCCGTTGCCTGCTCAGGGGTGAGCCCAAGGCTTTCGCCCCAGGCAGCCCGGACGGCGGGGGCAATCTGAAAGACCACTTCCTTTTTGGGGTCGGACAGAGCGGCAAAGACCTTCTCCGTGTCGTCCCGCTCCCGGAGGGCTCCCACGGGGCAGTGAGCCACGCACTGGCCGCAGAAGGAGCAGGGGGATTCATTCATCCGCAGACCCTGGCGGACCCGGACGGTGGTGTGAGCACCGGAGCCGGTAACCTCCCACACCCCCAGGGACTGGACCCGCTCACAGACGGAGACACACCGCAGGCACTTGATGCACTTGGAACTGTCCCGGAGGATGGGCAGGGTGTTGTCCCAGGGCCGCTCAAAGGCGGCCTTGGTGAAGGGAACCGCCTGAATATTCATGTCCTTGGAGAGCTTCTGCAGGGAGCAGTTGCCGCTGCGCACGCAGGTGACGCAGTGGTCCACGTGCTGGGAGAGAATCAGCTCCACGTTGGTTTTGCGGGTGATGCGTACCCGCTGGGTGTTGGTGCGCACCACCATGCCTTCCTCCACCAGGGTGTTGCAGGCGGTGGCCAGCTTGTCCACCCCTTCCACCTCCACGGCGCAGATGCGGCAGGAGCCTACCTCGTTGATCTCCCGCAGGTAGCAGAGAGTGGGGATGCGGATGTCCGCCTGCCGGGCGGCGTCCAGGATGGTGGTGCCGGTGGGCACTGTGATGGGCCGGTTGTCGATGGTCAGGGTCACCATGCTGCTTTCCTCCCTCCCTTGAAGCCCGCGTGGCCGTAGTGGTCGCACCGCAGGCAGCGGCTGCATTCCTGGGCCATTTCCTGCTCAGACATGCAGTTTTCCAGCAGTTCAAAGTCGTTTTTCCGCCAGCTGGCCTCCCGCTCAGTGAGGTCAATGCGCCCCGTGGCGTTTTTCAGACGGAAGGGGGCGGGGGGAATTTCCAGGTTGGCGGAGATGTCCGTGTGGCAGCCCAGATATTCGTCGATACTGGCGGCAGCCACCTTGCCGGCCTCAATGGCCAGAATCACGGTGGCGGGACCGGAGACGCAGTCGCCACCGGAGAAAACCCCTTCCATGCCGGGGATGCTGCCGTCGTCAGCGGCCACAATGTTCCCCCACTTGGTGGGAACACCCTCGGCGGCGAAGGGCTTGGAGTCCACGGTCTGGCCCACGGCCATGAGGACCACGTCGCAGGGGATGCGCTCCTGGGGCTGGTCGGCGTCCCGGGGAGCGGGGCGGCCTCCCTTTACCTCGCCGATCACCTGGGGCTGGACCACCAGGCCGGTGACCCGGCCCTGCGCATCTGTTTCCACCCGGACAGGGGCCTTCAGGGGCAGGATTTCGCAGCCCTCGGCCATGGCGCCCTCCACCTCCTCGGGCAGGGCGGTCATGTCGGAGATCCGGCGGCGGTAGACGCATTTCACCGATTCCGCCCCCAGGCGGACGGCGGTGCGGGTGGCGTCCATGGCCACGTTGCCGCCGCCCACCACCACCACGTGCTTGCCGGTAAAGTCCGGCCGGTCCTCCCGCAGGGCCAGCAGTTTGATGGCGGAGAGCACCCCCGGCGCGTCCTCCCCGGGGATGCCCAGAGGCTTGTGCAGGGCCGCGCCGATGGCCACATAGACGCTGTCGTATTCCCGGCGCAGCTCCTCTAAGGTTATGTCCTTCCCCACGGCGCAGTTGGTGCGAACCTCTACGCCGGTGGAGAGGATGCAGTTGATGTCCCGGTCCAGGTAAGAGGCGGGCAGCCGGTAGCTGGGGATGCCGTACCGGAGCATGCCTCCCAACTTGGGCTTGGCCTCGAACACCGTGGCCTTGTGGCCCATGAGGGAAAGAAAGTAAGCGGCGGTGAGGCCGGAGGGACCGCCCCCTACGATGGCGATGGTTTTCCCGGAGGAAGGGGCGCAGGGCGGGGCAGGGACTTCCCCGGCGTGGTCCACGGCGAACCGCTTCACCCCCCGGATGTTCAGCGGAGCGTCCACGATGGACCGGCGGCAGTGGGTCTCGCAGGGGTGCTCGCACACCAGACCGCACACCGAGGGGAAGGGGTTGTCCTTCCGGATGAGGCGGATGGCGTCGGCGTAGCGTTCCTCTCCCACCAGGGAGATATAACCGGGTACGTCCACGTGGGCGGGACACAGCTCCACGCAGGGCACGCTCTTGAAGTTGGCGGTGCAGCTGCCCTGGTCCACATGGGCCAGGTAGTCGTCGTGAAAGGCCACGTAGCCGTCCAGTACCATCTGGGCGGCCTCGAATCCGATGGCGCAGTCAGCGCTGTCCACAATGGCCTGGGCGGAGCGGAGAATGGTGTTCAGATCCTCAGGGCTGCCCTGACCGTCCAGCAGCTGGTTCAGCAGGGCGGACAGCCGGTCCAGGCCGATGCGGCAGGGCACGCACTTGCCGCAGCTCTGGGCCAGACACAGCTTCAAAAAGGCGCTGGTCAGCTCCACGGGACAGTTTCCGCAGGGGGCGGCGGAGATGCGCCGCTCCAGGTCCGCGTACAGGTCGTCAACGGTCCGCTGGGCATTTTCCCAGGGCGTAATGCTTAATCTACTCAAACTCCATCGTCTCCCTTCTGGATACAGTTGGCAGGGGGTCAAACCGAGGGTCCCGGAGGGGTTCTCCGGGGACCTGAATATAGCCTACTATCAGTATACTCCCGGGAGATGGGATGACAACAATTCCATCAATTGTTTCGGGACAGGTACTTAAATCTGTGTCTTAATATAAAAAATGAGCACAAATTGCTGCAAACAAAATCACCAACTTTTTTCTTCTGAAATAATTCCAATAAAAATGTTTTAATGAAACTGTCAAGATGAGGGAAATTGGAGGATTTTCGTAAAAACAGGAAAATTTTGCTGGATCACAGGGTTTAAAAGAATAAATAATGATGAATAGGAAGAAAAAACATGGAATAGAAACAAAAAGAAAAAGCGGGAGAACGCGGCGCTCTGGTCCCGGATTCCCACCAGCTACCGGGAAACAATGAGAAAAGAGAGCTGCTGCATGCGGAAGTATTGAAAAATAAGTAAGAATTGGAAAGAAAGCGGTATGGAGAGGAAGGGAACTACCCGAAAATAAGTAAAAATACTGGAAGCTGGTAACAAAGTTAGCCCCAAGAGATCATTGTCCCCGGCAGGCGGCCGCCGTATGATGAAAGCAGGAAAAAGCCTGTTTGCCCCCGGAGAAGGCGGAAATGGGGGATTGACCAATTTCCGCCTTGGTCGTATAATTTTTGCATTATGAATAAAAATCAAGGAGGCCAGCAGGCTATGAGCACTTACAAGAACGGGACCAACTGTCTCCACGCGGGCTATGTGCCCGAGAGCGGCGAACCCAGAAACATTCCTATCGTTCAGAGCACCACCTTCCGTTACGGCACCAGCGAGGCTATGGGCGCCCTGTTCGACCTGGAGGCCGAGGGCTATTTCTACACCCGGCTCCAGAACCCCACCTCTGACCGGGTGGCGGCCAAGATCTGCGCCCTGGAGGGGGGCACTGCCGCTATGCTGACCTCTTCCGGTCAGGCAGCCAACTTCTTTGCCATCTTCAACATCTGCTCTGCCGGGGACCATGTGGTGGCCTCCGCAGCCATCTACGGCGGCACCTTCAACCTGTTCTCCGTGACCATGAAGCGCATGGGCATCCAGTTCACCTTCGTGGACCCCAACTGCTCGGAGGAGGAGCTGAACGCGGCCTTCCAGCCCAACACCAAGGCGATGTTCGGCGAGACCATTGCAAACCCCGCCCTCACGGTGCTGGACATTGAGAAGTTTGCCCGGGCTGCCCACGCCCACGGGGTGCCCCTGATTGTGGACAACACCTTCCCCACCCCCATCAATTGCCGGCCCTTCCAGTGGGGCGCGGACATCGTCACCCACTCCACCACCAAGTACATGGACGGCCACGCCAACCAGGTGGGCGGCGCCATTGTGGACAGCGGCAACTTCGACTGGACCAAGTATCCCGATAAGTACCCCGGCCTGTGCACCCCCGACGACAGCTACCACGGGGTGACCTACACCGAGCGGTTCGGCCTGGGCGGCGCCTTCATCACCAAGGCCACCGTCCAGCTTATGCGTGACTTCGGCAGCACCCCCGCTCCCATGAACGCCTACTTCCTGAACGTGGGCCTGGAGACCCTCCACCTGCGCATGCCCCAGCACTGCGCCAACGCCCTGGCGGTGGCCAAGTTCCTGAAGAGCCACGACAAGGTGGACTGGGTCACCTGCCCCAGCCTGGAAGGGGACAAGAACTACGACCTGGCCCAGAAGTATATGCCCAATGGCACCTGCGGCGTGGTCACCTTTGGCGTGAAGGGCGGCCGAAAGGCAGCGGAGACCTTCATGGCCGGCCTGAAGCTGGCCTCCATCGCCACCCATGTGGCCGATGCAAAGACCTGTGTGCTCCACCCCGCTTCCTCCACCCACCGGCAGATGTCCGACGCGGAGTTGGAGGCTGCCGGCGTGTCCCCCGACCTGGTCCGCCTGTCTGTGGGCATTGAGGACCCGGCGGATATTATCGCTGACCTGACCCAGGCCCTGGAGAACGTGTAATCTGTCCGCAGGGAGGGGAAGGCAGCCCATTCTGATCCAATGAAAAGGAGGGAGCTCCCCATGCGTTCCAAGAAAGGTCTGGCCTGCATCTTCGCCGCCGCGGTGCTGTTCAGCATCGGTGGCCTGTGCGTGAAGGTGATCCCCTGGAATTCCCTGTCCATCAATTCCTTCCGCAGCATCATTTCCGTGGCCATTCTGCTGGTGTTTGCCAAGGTCACCCATCACAAGCTGAAGCTCACCCCCGGGGTCTTCGGCGGGGCCTGCGCCATGTGCGCCACCACCACCCTGTACACCATGGCCAACAAGCTCACCACCGCAGCCAACACCATTCTGCTCCAGTTCACCGCCCCGGTGTTTGTGATCCTCTTCCTGTGGCTGGTTTTTAAGGAGAAGCCCAAAAAGCTGGATGTGATCACCTGCCTGGTGGTCTTCGGCGGCATCGCCTGCTTCTTTCTGGACAGTCTGGGCACCGGATACCTGGCGGGAGACTGCATCGCGGTGCTCTCCGGGGTGGGCTACGCCTGGGTTTTCCTGCTGAACAAGATTCCCGGGGGCGATCCCCTCTTTTCCACCATCCTGGGACAAGCCATGGGGGCGGCCATCGGCCTGCCCTTCCTGGTCCAGGAGACCCAGTTCGGGGGCGCGGCCCTGCCTGCCGCCATTGCCCTGGGGGTGTTCCAGCTGGGCCTGGCCTACATCTTCTTCACCACCGGCATTCAGACCGCGCCGCCGGTTTCCGCCTCCCTGGTGTCGGGCATTGAGCCCATCCTGAACCCGGTGCTGGTGGCCATCGTGCTGGGAGAGATGATCTCCCCCCTGTCCCTGCTGGGGGGCGCCATCGTCTTTGTGACCATCATGGTTTATAATGTGATCGGCGCCAGGGCAGAGCAAAAGGATACATGCCAAGGAGAGCCAGTATGATTGATCTTATTTATCAGGACCAGGCCATTGTGGTCTGCGTCAAACCCTTCCGGGTTCTCTCCACCGACGAGCCCGGGGGTATGCCCGACCTGATCCGTCAGGCCATCGGCCAGCCCCAGGCCAAGGTCCGGGCGGTCCACCGGCTGGACCAGGTGGTGGGCGGTCTCATGGTCTACGGACTCACCGGCCCCGCCGCCTCGGAGCTTTCCCGGCAGATCCGGGAGGACCTGTTTTTAAAGGAGTACCAGGCGGTGGTCCGCTGGCGGCCCCAGTATGATGAGGGGACCTTCGTTGACCTGCTGGGCCGCAACGAAAAAACCCGCAAGACCTATGTGGCCAAGTACCCCGGCAAGGGCATCCAGCAGGCGGTGCTCCACTATAAGCTCCTGGACAACAAGCAGGGCTTTTCCCTGGTGGAGATCCGCCTGGAGACCGGCCGGACCCACCAGATCCGGGCCCAGTTCTCCTCCCGGGGAATGCCCCTGGCGGGGGACCGAAAGTACAGCAAGTACCCCGACCCTCAGGACTGGCAGATCGCACTGTGGTCCAGCCATCTGCACTTTACCCACCCGGAAACGGGGGAGGAGATGGACTTCCGCCTCCCGCCCCCGGACACGGAGCCGTGGACCTTGTTCCGGTAAAAATGCACCTGGTATTTGTCTAGAAAAAGCCGAAACTGAAAAAAGTATAATTACAAAAGCCCAGTTCGGTTTTGCACCGAACAGGGCTTTTGTAGTCCAAGGAGTCAGCCGGACGGAGATTAGTATAGAACGGATTCTATTTCCGGATAAGATAGTTTAATTGCTTGCTGAGGTGAGCAATGGTTAGTTTGATGTGCGACGCCGAGTGTTGACTGGGACGCATGGACATTTTAATGAAAGAGGCCCTTTGGAAATGATCCAAAGGGCCTCTTTATCATTTTTGTGCCTCCGCTGTGATGCGGATAGCAGGGGCTTTGATATTGTTTTCCGCCATGGCTTCGGTGATTTTCTGGGTGAGAGTAAAGTATACATCCCAGTAATCCTGGCTCTTACACCAGGCACGAACGGTGAATTCCATGGCCTCGTTGCTTCCGCCGCTGATTCGTGCGAAAGGCTCAGGCGAGGACAAAACATTGGGGGTGCTGCTTATCACTGCGAGCATGAGGTCCTGGACCTTGGCGGGCGCTTCGTTTTTGCTGCAGGCAAAGCTGAGATCGACGCGACGAAGTTCCTCGGCGGAATAATCCGTGATGTTTGCGTTCATCAGGCTGCCGTTGGGCACGGTGACTCGCTTGTTGTCCGGTGTCAGGATGATGGTATAGAACAGAGTAACCTCTTTTACAACCCCATCGACACCAGCAGCGGAGATAAAGTCACCCTGGCGGAAGGGCTTAAAGATCATGAGCATGATGCCGCCAGCCAGATTTGCCAAAGCCCCCTGCAGGGCCAGACCAACCGCCACACCGGCGGAGGCGAGCACCGCCACCACCGAAGCCATGGGAACGCCCATGATGCCGATAATGGAAATCACGAGGATCACATACAGCACTGCTTTGCAGAAGCTGAGGGTGAAGGTACGAACAGTTCCCTCCACTTTGTTAAGGAACTTGCTTCTCTTCAAGAATTTCATGATGCTCTTGATGAGAATGGTGCCGAAAATGAGGACAAGCAGCGCAAGGACGATCTTACCGCCTGCGGCTGTGGCCATCCCAGTTAAATTGGTGATGATGGTATCCATACAGATGCTCCTTTCGTGTTGTTCTGTGTGCATGAAGGCGACCGGTTTCGTGTGTGTTTGACATTTCTGCATTCATTATAACAAGAAATACAAACAAAATAATACAACTTTTTGTGTAATAGTTTATTGAACCTCCATAAATGCGTTGAAGAGAAATGAGTAGATGAAAAAGTGGTCAACGATATGTGGTGTTCCTTTTTTGTCCATCTCTGCGCTGCCTTCTCAATATCCCAACAGTATACCACGAAAAAGCAGACACACTTTTGTGAGTGTCTGCGTTCGTTTTTGCTGCGCTCCTTGACTGCCCCTGCGTGGGAGCCAGGGGAGGATGAACAAGGAAATTGTTTCCAGTACTAATATCCCAGATGCCGGTGCATACTACCATACGGAGACCGGAAGGGGCGAAGCCTCGGCCGGGCTTCGAAAATCCATTGGATCTGAAAAGGATCCCGGGAGGTTTCCTGTATGAAGGTGATCGACAGAATTGCCCTGGCTCTGATAATCATCGGGGGGCTGAATTGGGGCAGCATCGGGATTTTCGGCCTGGATATGGTGGCGGCCCTGTTCGGAGGCTCCGCCAGCTTTCTGAGCCGCCTGGTGTATATTCTGGTGTGCCTGTCGGCCATCTGGTGCATCACGCTGTTTTTCCGGGATGACCCGGCCCACGAACCCACCAGAGGCAATGCCTGACGGCGCAAAAAGCGCCCCCTGCCCAAGCCGGGCAGGGGGCGCTTTTATGTACATAACAGTTACGGCTGCTGCTTTTTCCGCAGCTCTGCCAGGTCCAGCCGCTGGCGGGGACGGTCTCCGGGGCGGATCTCCCGGAGCACCCGGGCGGGGATCCCGGCCACAATGGTGTTGGGGGGAACGTCCCGGGTGACCACGGACCCGGCGGCCACGATGGCCCCGTCGCCGATGTGAACCCCGGGCACCACGGTGACGCTGGAGCCGATCCACACGTTCTTCCCGGTGACGATGGGGGCGGGGTAGGTGGTCCGGCGTTTTTTCGGGTCAAAGTCGTGGTTCATGGTGGTGAGGACCACGTTGTTGCCCAGGAAGGTGCCGTCTCCCAGGGTGATGCCCCCCTGGTCCTGGAAGTGGCAGCCAGTGTTGATGAAGACGCCCTTTCCCACCACGATGTTCTTGCCGCAGTTGGTGTAGAAGGGGGGGAAGAGCCGGAACCCCTTGGGTACAGGCTTGCCGATAATTTGGGAGAAGATCTCGCAGACCTCCTCCTGGGTGTGGTAGGTGGCGTTAAGCTGGCAGGTCAGACGCATGGTCTCCTCGGTGATCTCCCGCATAAAGAGATGCAGGTCGCCTTCACCGGTGACAGGCTCACCACTGTTCATTCGATCCAGATATTCTTGCAGTTCCATCGAGACACCTCCTTGGCGCTGCGTGGGAAGGTGGAGCACTCAGCGTTGACTCGGGTGGGAGTTATCCCATGGACTCCGGCCCGAAGCCGCAGGGAAGCAGCTGGCGCAGGGTGTATTTGACGAATTGGTGGTCCTTGTTGGCCACCAGTACCTCCAGGTCGGGGGCGAATTCATAGAGCATCTGCCGGCAGGAGCCGCAGGGCCAGCAATAGTCCGTGCTGTTGCCCACCACTGCCAGGCGGCGGAAGGACCGGCATCCCTCGCTTACCGCCTTGACCAGGGCGGTGCGCTCGGCACAGATGCAGGAGCCGAAGGCGGAGTTTTCCACGTTGCAGCCGGTGTAGACCACCCCGTCCGCTCCTTCCAGGGCGGCACCCACGGGGAAGCGGGAGTAGGGGACGTAGGCCTTCTCCAGCATGGTGAACGCTTTCTCCACCAGTTCTTGATCGGTCATGGGAGTTCTCCTCCTTTTCCTTTCCGTTACTGAATGTGAATATGGCTGTTGATATGGTCGGCGCAGTAGCAGTAGTAGCCGTTGCACCGGGAGCAGTACCGGAACTCCATCTGGGGGTCGGACACGTCGGTCTTGCCGCAGACGGCGCACCGGTGCAGATAGGTTTCCTTGGTTTTTGTTTTGGCGTCGTGGAAGTTTACCACCTTGGGTCCGCCGTAGGAGGACCGCCGCTGGGTCTGGGCCTTCCACTGGGCCTTTCGCTTGACGCCGGAGAAGAGGTTTCCGATATCGGAAGCGAAGAAGAGCAGGTAGTTGAGCACGGCCACAATGGGCACCAGAGCCATCAGGAAGTATCCGGCCATGAGATACCGGATCACCGAGATGGCGAAGAACACCCCGTCAATCCAGGCCAGCCACTTGGCTTTCACCGGGATGATGAAGAAGAGCAGGAACTGCAGGTCGGGGTACAGGGTGGCGAAGGCGAAGAACATGGACATGTTCACATAGTACATGGACGCGCCGCCCACCAGGAAGCCCACCAGAATGTTCAGGATGACCCCGAAGAAATAGAAGATGGTGAACTTGTTGGACCCCCACTCCCGCTCCAGGGCGGTGCCGATGAAGTAGTAAAAGTAGAGGTTAATGGCAAAGACAAACAGATTGCTGCTGCCGTAGGGGACGAAAACGAAGGTGATCAGCCGCCAGATCTGTCCGGAGAGAATGGCGGAGGAACTGAAGCACAGCAGGCTGGACCCCAGTCCGCCGCTGCCTAAGCTGAACATGTCCAGCAGATAAACCAAAACATTGCCGATGACAATGTACTTCATAAGCCCGGGAATACTCAGGCGCGGGTGTTTGTAGCAGAAACGATCCAGCCACTGTTGCATGGCACGCAAAGACATAACCTCCTTAAAAATACAAATGCAGACACACAAGAAATCTTCTTTATTTTACCCGCTTTGGGACAGGAAGTCTACACTAAACTGTGAACAATTCCAATTCTTTCAATTCTTGTGAGGAAAACTGAAATTTCTCTTGCCTTTTCGGAGAAAAGGGGGTATAATCTGCTGTAATGATTTTCAGGCATCCGCAATTGAATAGGAGCGCATTATCAAGAGTGGGCGAGAGAGTTAGCTCCATGACCCCACACCAACCTGCCCTTGGGGAAAGGTGGTTCCGCTAACAGCGATAAGGGAGCGCCGCAGTCCTGCGTGCAAGGTTCCCTTCGGGAGCCTTTTTTTGTTGCGTGTGTCCAAGTCTACAGGAAAAAAGGAAACGACTATGAGCATTGTGAAAGACATGTCCCTGGCCGAGTCCGGCCGGAGAAAAATTCAGTGGGTCCGGGATTTTATGCCCGCCCTGTCCCAGATTGAGGCCCGCTTTGAGAAGGAACAGCCCTTCCGCGGCCTGCGGGTGGCTGTGTCCGTCCATCTGGAGGCAAAAACCGCCAACCTGGGCTATGTGCTCTCCAAGGGGGGCGCGGAGGTTTACCTCACCGGCTCCAACCCCCTGTCCACCCAGGACGACGTGGCCGCAGGCCTTGCCAGCCTGGGGGTGGAGACCTTCGGCATCCACGGCGCCTCCGCCGAGGAATATGAGCACCACCTGACCGAAACCCTCAAGTGCCGCCCCCACATCGTCATTGACGACGGCGGGGACCTGATCGACCTGCTGGGGGGCAAGTGCAGGGAGTACGCCGACTGCCTCATCGGCGGCTGCGAGGAGACCACCACCGGCATCCTCCGGCTGAAGGCCCGGGAGAAGGAGGGCATCCTGCCCTGCCCCATGGTGGCGGTGAACGACGCCAAGGCCAAGCACTACTATGACAATAAGTACGGCACCGGCCAGTCCGCCTGGGACGGCATCATGCACACCACCAACCTGGTGGTGGCCGGCAAGACCGTGGTGGTGGCCGGTTACGGCTGGTGCGGCAAGGGGGTGGCCATGCGGGCCGCCGGCATGGGCGCCAACGTGATCGTCACGGAGATTGACCCCTTCAAGGCCCTGGACGCCACCATGAACGGCTTCCGGGTGATGACCATGGACGAAGCCGCTCCCCTGGGCGACATCTTTGTCACCGTCACCGGCTGCAAGGATGTGATCGTCCCCCGGCACTTTGAAACCATGAAGAACAATGTCCTGCTGGCCAACGCCGGCCACTTCGACTGCGAGGTGGCGGTGGCCGCCCTTCAGGAGATGGCGGTGGAGCGGAAGCTCCGCCGGGAGAACATTGTGGGCTACACCCTGCCCAACGGCCGCACTCTCAACGTGCTGGCGGAGGGCCGGCTGGTGAACCTGGCCGCCGGCAACGGCCACCCGGCAGAGATCATGGACATGTCCTTTGCCGTCCAGGCCCTGGCTGCTGAGTGGCTGACCAAGCAGAAGGACCTGGAAAAGAAGGTCTACCCCGTCCCCGACTCCATCGACGACGAGATCGGCCGGGCCAAGCTGGCCGCCCTGGGGCTGACCATTGACAAGCTGACCCCAGAGCAGGAAGCTTACCTGAACAGCTGGGCGGTTTAAGCATTTGGAAAAGGCAGCGCCTTTTCCAAATGAAGGAGATTGCGGCCTGCGGCCCGCACGCTTGCAGGCCGGAAAACATGATTGCATTTATTTTTCCTGCTGCGGCAGGAAAACTCTGCGAGGCGAGTCCTCGAAATTTATCAATATGGAGGAAACCTACAATGAGCCACAGATTTTTTACTTCTGAATCCGTTACCGAAGGGCATCCCGACAAGATCTGCGATCAGATTTCTGACGCAGTTCTGGACGCCATCCTGGAAAAAGATCCCCTGGGCCGCGTGGCCTGCGAGACCACCGCTTCCACGGGCCTCATCCACATCATGGGCGAAATCAGCACCCACTGCTATGTGGACATCCCCAAGATCGCCCGCCAGGTGATCCGGGAGATCGGCTACGACCGGGCCAAGTATGGCTTCGACAGCGAGACCTGCGGGATCATCACCAACATTGACGAGCAGAGCGCCGACATCGCCCTGGGCGTGGACCAGTCCCTGGAAGCCAAGGAAGGCGGAGACAGCGCTCTGGACAACGGCGCCGGCGACCAGGGCATGATGTTCGGCTACGCCTGCGACGAGACCCCCGAGCTGATGCCCCTGGCCATTTCCCTGGCCCACAAGATGGCCAAGCGCCTGACCCAGGTCCGCAAGGAGGGCATGGTTGACTACCTGCGGCCCGACGGCAAGACCCAGGTCACCGTGGAGTATGACGAGAACAAGGTCCCCGTCCGGGTGGACACCGTGGTGCTCTCCACCCAGCACAGCCCCAAGGTGGAGCTGGAGCAGATCCGCAAGGATATGATCGAGCTGGTCATCAAGCCCACCGTTCCCCAGGAGCTGATGGACGAGAACACCAAGATCTATGTGAACCCCACCGGCCGCTTCGTCATCGGCGGTCCTCAGGGCGACACCGGCCTCACCGGACGGAAGATCATCGTGGATACCTACGGCGGGTCCGCCCCCCACGGCGGCGGCGCCTTCTCCGGCAAGGACCCCACCAAGGTGGACCGCTCCGCTGCCTATGCCGCCCGCTGGGTGGCCAAGACCGTGGTGGCCGCCGGCCTTGCCAAGCGCTGCCAGGTCCAGCTGGCTTACGCCATCGGCGTTGCCCAGCCTGTGTCCATCCTGGTGGAGACCTTCGGCACCGGCACTGTCTCTGACGAGGTGCTGGAAGAGGCCGTCCGCAAGACCTTCGACCTGCGTCCCACCGCCATCATCCGGGATCTGGATCTGCAGAAGCCTATTTACCGCCAGCTGGCAGCCTACGGCCACATGGGCCGCGAGGACCTGGGCGTGCTGTGGGAGAAGACCGACCGGGTGGAGCAGCTGAAGGCCGCAATCAACGGATAAAGGAGGGGCATCCATGCCGGAGATTTCGGTGATCGTCCCGGTGTACCGGGCGGAGAGCTTTTTGCGAAAGTGCACCGAATCCATTCTGAGCCAGACCTTTTCCGACCTGGAGCTGCTGCTGGTTGACGACGGCTCCCCCGACGGCAGCGGCGCTCTGTGCGACGCCATCGCCCGGGAGGACCCCCGGGTGCGGGTGTTTCACAAGGAGAACGGCGGCGTAAGCTCCGCCCGGAACCTGGGGCTGGAAGAGGCCCAGGGGCGCTACATCGCCTTTGCCGACGCCGACGACTGGCTGCCCCCGGACGGGCTGGCCCTGCTGTATGCTGCGCTGAAAGAGAACGGCGCGGACACTGCCGGCGGCTCCCACTTCCGGGTGGAGCCCGACGGCAAGAGCGAGACCGAGCCCGGGGCAATGCCCCCTGGGGTCTATGGTCCCGGGGAGATCCGCACCGGCCTCATTGACCGGCTGCTGGGGGAGCGGATGGGAAAGCCGGATCAGGTGCTCAACGGGTTTATCTGGCGGTTTCTCTATTCCCGGTCCATCATCCGGGACAACCACATCACCTTCGCCGGAGCCTATCTGGAGGACGAGCTGTTCCTGCTGGAATACTTCTGCTATTCCCAAAAGCTGGCCATGACCGGCCAGCCGGTGTACTACTACCTGCAGAACCCCGCCTCCGTCACCCGCCGGTACCTGGCCGATTATATGCAGACCTTCGAGGCCTTCATGCAGGCCAAAACCGCCCTGGCGGAAAAGCACGGCCTGGGGGAAAATCTGCCCCTGTGGCGGGAAAACTCCAACTGGTCCGGGCTGCTCATCGCCATCGGCAACGAGTTTGCCGGGGGAAACCCCGCAACCCTGGCCCAGAAGCGGCGGAACGTAAAGGCCATCTGCGCCCGGCCGGAAATGGCCCGGGCTATCCAGGCCATCCAGCCCCAGGGGCTGGGCCGGAACAAGCAGATGGTGGCCGACCTGGTGTGCAAGGGGCATTTCTTCCTGCTGTCCCTGATGTATTGGTATAAAAATCGGAACAAATAAATGCCGCAGCACGGGGACGGCGCGGTGCCGCCCCCGTGCTGCGTTCAAGAAAGGAGCGATCGCGTTTGGAAACCGTACAGAGCAGTGTTCTCTGTCAGTGGCTGGCGCCCCTTTGGTACGGGCTGTGCCGCTGGTATGACGCCAGTGTTCTGGCCCGTCTGATCCGGGGGATCGGAGCGGGTATCCGGACCTGGTGCGATGGCAGCGCCCTCTTTCGCTTTGCTGCCCGGGAGGGAACCCTCACCAGAGCCTGGCCGGACAGCCTTCTGTGCCGGGTGCTCACCTTCCTGCTGAACATCCCCACCCGGATTCTCCAGCTGATCTACGAAAAATGCCGGACCGCCTTCGAGGGCAGCTTCTTTGCCCAGCTGGCCTTCGGCATTGTGGAAAGCACCCCCCTGGCGGTGGCCTGGCTCATGCTGGTGGTGATGGTGATCCCCTTCAAGTACTGGAACAATGCCTACAGCCTGGCCGGGTTCCTCTTGTGCTTCATCCTGGCCATCTTCGCCGGGACCCGGAAAAAGGGCTGGAAGCTGGATCTGGCCGCTGTTGGCCCCTGGCTGGTGGCCTTTGCCGGCATGGTGATGGTGTCCTGGCCCCTGTCCGCCTACTCCTCCCAGTCTGCCCGCTTTCTGTTGTACCACGTCACCTGTATGCTCTGCGTGGTGGTGATCGTCAGCACCGTGGAGCGCCGGGACCAGCTGGTGCGGCTTATGGGCGCGGCATCCCTGGCCCTGGGAGTCATGTCCATTTCCGGATTCTATCAGCGGGCCAACGGCATCCAGATCAACCCCTCCTATGTGGACATGACCCTGTACAAGGACATGCCCGGCCGGGTCTATGCCTTTTATGAAAACCCCAACACCTTTGCCGAGGTGCTTCTGCTGCTGATCCCTGTGGCCGTTGCCCTGATGCTGTGCAGCAAGGGCTGGTTCGGCCGCTTCCTGGGCTTTTTCAGTGCCGCTCTGGGCTGCGCAGCCATGATTATGACCTATTCCCGGGCTAGCTGGCTGGGACTGGGGGTGGCCGTGTTGGTCTTCCTTCTGCTGTGGAAGCGGAAGCTGATCCCCGCCGTGATTGCGGTGGTGGTGGCGGCCATGCCCTTCCTGCCGGATGTGGTGTTCAACCGGCTGATCAATATGTTTAATATGTCGGACTCCTCCACCAGCAGCCGCTTCCCCCTGTACTACGCGGCGGGAGAGTTTCTCATGCAGCGTCCCCTTCTGGGCGCGGGCCTGGGGTCTGATGCCGTCCGCTCGGCCATCAGCGACCTGAACCTTTTCCACGGAAACGACCACTTCGTCCACTGCCACAACACTTACCTACAAGTTTGGTGTGAGACAGGCCTGGTCGGCATCATTTCCTTCGTGGGCAGCGTGCTCTGGACCATCAAGCAGGGCATCCGGGCCGTGGCCCGGTCCGCCTGCCACCACCAGACCCGCCTGGCCATCATCGGCGGCGCTGCTGCCCTGGCCGGGAGCCTGGTCTGCGGACTGGCAGACTATCTGTGGAACTATCCCCGGGTTATGCTGATCTTCTGGTTCGTCTGCGCCATTGTGGTGGCAGGCATCCGGCTGGCCGCCCGGGAAGGGAAGGAAAGCGCACTCTGCGTGGAGTAAAAAGGAGAATTCCCGTGAAACTGAGTCATCTTTGGAATGAAAAACCGGTCACCCTCTCCTTCGAGGCATTCCCTCCAAAGAAGGACGCTGACTTTGACACCGTCCGTTTTGCCATCGAGCAGATTGCCGAGCTGAAGCCCGACTTTATGAGCGTGACCTACGGCGCCGGGGGCAGAACCGCCGCCTACACGGCGGAGATTGCCCGCATCGTCCAGGCTGGCCACGGGGTTCCCGCCCTGGCCCATCTGACCTGCGTGTCCTCCAACCGGGACCGGATTCAGCAGGAGCTGGAAAACCTGAAGGCCGTGGGGGTAGAGAACATTCTGGCCCTGCGGGGAGACTATCCCCAAGGCTATGACCCCGCCGCCCCCCGGGACTACCGCTACGCAGCGGACCTTATTAAGGAGATCCGGGCCTTCGGGGGCTTTGACGTGGGCGCTGCCTGCTACCCCGAGGGCCACACCGAGTGCCGCAGCCAGGAGGAGGACCTGATCCATTTAAAGGAGAAGGTGGACTGCGGCGTGGACTTTCTCACCACCCAGATGTTTTTTGACAACAGCGTGCTGTACAGCTTCCTGTACCGGGCCCAGCGGATCGGCATCCAGGTGCCGGTGCTGGCGGGCATCATGCCCGTCACCAACGCCGCCCAGATGACCCAGATCCTGAACCTGTCGGGGAGCACGCCCCCCTACCGGTTCCGGATGCTTCTGGACCGGTTCCGGGAGCGGCCTGACGCCATGAAGCAGGCGGGCATTGTCTATGCCGCCGAGCAGATTGTGGACCTGGTGGCCAACGGCATCCGGGGCATCCATGTGTACACCATGAACCGGCCTGACGTGGCAGCCAAGCTGCTGGAGAACCTCTCCGGGGTGCTGGGCCGGTGATGAAGTTAGACCAGAAAGAGATTGCGCGGTACTTAGGTCGTGGGGCGGCAGAGCTGCCCCCGGAGGTGGCCGCCCAGGCCGAGGCCTGCCAAAAGGAGCTGGCAGCGGCGGTCACCCCCCGGACCATTGCCCGGCGGCTGCCTGTGGACACCTTCACCGGGGAGAGCCGGGACCTGGCCCACCACCTGCGCCACTGCCAGGAGGGCTTTCTCTATGCCGTGACCCTGGGTCCGGCGGCGGACCGGCTGCTGCGCCGGTGGGCCGCCCAGAGCATGGCCAAGGCGGCGGTGGGCCAGGCGGTGTGCGCCGCGTGGCTGGACCAGCTGTGCGCGGACTACTGCCAGAGCCTGCTGGCCCAGGCAGGGGAGGGAGCCTACCTGACCTCGCCCTTCAGCCCCGGCTACGGGGACTGGGCTCTGTCCGTTCAGGGCAGGGTGCTGAACCTGCTGGAGGCCCCCAAGCGGATCGGCCTGACCCTTACCAACGGGGGGATGCTGGTGCCGGAGAAATCCGTCACCGCCCTGGTGGGCATCAGCGACCGGGAAGAGGAAGCCTGCGGCCAGAAGTGCATGCGCTGCAACAAGAAAGACTGCCCCTTCCGGGCAGGAGAAGAGAGAACAGAGGATTGAAAGGGGAGATGTCCCATGAAAACCGTACTGGAAGCCATCAGGGAACGTCGTCTTTACCTGGACGGCGGCATGGGGAGTATGCTCCAGGCCGCCGGTTTGCCGGAGGGGCTGCTCCCTGACGTCTGGAGCATTCAGAACCCGCAGGCCATCCAGGACGTCCACCGCCAGTATCTGGAGGCGGGCTGCCGCCTGATTACCACCAACACCTTCGGCACCAACCGGCAGAAGCTGGCCCCCTACGGGCTCACCCCTGCCCAGGTGATGACCGCGGCGGTGGCCAACGTCCGGGCTGCCATGGAGCAGGCCGGGGTGGACGATGCCTATGTGTGCGCCGACCTGGGCCCCACGGGCAAGCTGCTGAAGCCCTATGGCGACCTGGATTTTGAGGACGCGGTGGACCTGTTTGCCGAGACAGCCCGGGCCGCTGCCCAGGCAGGGGCCGACGCCATTCTCATTGAGACCATGAGCGACCTGTATGAGATGAAGGCCGCTGTGGTGGCTGTCAAAGAAAACTGTGACCTGCCCATTTTTGCCAGCCTGATTTTCGACGGCACCGGTAAGCTCCTCACCGGCGGCTCTCCCCGGGCGGCTGTGGCCCTGCTGGAGGGCCTGGGCGTGAACCTTTTCGGCATCAACTGCGGCCTGGGTCCCAAGGAGATGGCCCCGGTGTTTGAGGCTTTCTGGGCGGATTCCTCCACCCCGCTGCTGCTCCAGCCCAACGCGGGCCTGCCCAGAAGCGAGGGGGGCAAGGCGGTCTACGACGTGGACCCCCAGACCTACGCCGCCGAAATGCTTCCCCTGGCCCCCATGGCCACGGTGATGGGGGGCTGCTGCGGCACCACCCCCGCCCATCTGAAGGCCCTCATTGAGGCCACCCGGGACATCCCCCTGCCGGCGGTCACCCAGAAGGAGACCTGCTTCATTACCTCCTACTGCCAGGCGGTGGCCCTGGACGGGAAGCACCCGGTGATCATCGGCGAGCGCATCAACCCCACCGGCAAGAAAAAGCTCCAGGCCGCCCTGCGGGAGGGAGATACCGGCTATGTGCTCAACGAAGCCCTTAAGCAGGAGGAAGCCGGCGCCCACATCCTGGACGTGAACGTGGGCCTGCCGGGCCTGGACGAGCCGGCCGTGCTCACCGCTACCATGGAGGCCATCCAGGAGGTCACCGGCCTGCCCCTCCAGCTGGACACCTCCAACCCCGAGGCCATGGAGCGGGCCCTGCGCCGGTACAACGGCAAGCCCCTCATCAACTCGGTCAACGGCAAGGAGGAGAGCCTGAAGGCTATCCTCCCCCTGGTGAAAAAATACGGCGGCGGCTTGGTGTGCCTGGCCCTGGACGACGATGGAATCCCGGAAACCGTGGAGGGTCGGGTGGCTATCGCTGAAAAAATCATCCGCCGGGCAGAAGAACTGGGCATTCCCCGCCGGGAGCTGCTGGTGGACGGCCTGACCATGCCGGTGAGCGCCGGGGGCGAGAACGCCAACGTCACCCTGGGCACCCTCTGCCAGGCCAAGCAGGTCCTGGGGGTGAAAACCGCCCTGGGTGTTTCCAACGTGTCCTTCGGCCTGCCCAAGCGGGAGCAGCTGAACCAGGCCTTCTTCACCATGGCCCTTCAGGGCGGCCTGGACGGGGCTATCATCAACCCCATGAGCGCCCCCATGATGGCCGCCTACCGGTCCTACTGCGCCCTTACCGGGCTGGACGACCAGTGCCAGGCCTATATGGAGGCCTTCCGGGACGCGGCCCCTGCTGCCGCTCCTGCCCCCAAGGCAGCGGACAGCCAGGTGACCCTCCACCAGGCCGTGTGCAAGGGCTTAAAGGAAGCCGCCGCCAGCCAGGCCAAGGCCCAGGCGGCCTCCGGCACGGCTATTCTGGACATTATCAACAGCCAGCTGGTGCCCGCTCTGGACGAGGTGGGCAAGGGCTTTGAAAAAGGCACTCTTTTCCTGCCCCAGCTGCTCATGAGCGCCGAGGCCGCCAAGGAGGCCTTCCAGGTGCTGAAGGAGTACCTCCCCGCGGCGGAAAACGCCGGGGAGCCCCAGATCATTCTGGCCACCGTCAAGGGAGACATCCACGACATCGGAAAGAACATCGTGAAGGTCCTGCTGGAGAGCTACCGCTTCCGGGTGCTGGACCTGGGCAAGGACGTGCCCCCGGAAACCATCGTGGAGACCGCCCGGGAGAAAAAGATCCCCCTGGTGGGTCTGTCCGCCCTGATGACCACCACCGCCCCCTACATGGAGGAGACCATCCGCCAGCTACGGCAGGCGGGCCTGCCCTGCAAGGTGGTGGTGGGCGGCGCGGTCATCACCCAGGACTATGCCGACAGCATCGGCGCGGACTGCTACGCGGCGGACGCCATGGAGACGGTGCACTATGCCCAGAGTCTGCTGGAGCCCTGAGCAAAGAGACAAGGAAACTCTGTTCTTTCGGTAGAAATTATTACTCCTGACAATTTTTCTGTGTGAAATAGTTGACAGTGAAAAAATATGGTGCTACGATTAAATCACGCAAGGGACCCTTCGCCCCGGTCCTCTTGCGTGATTTTTTCGAGAGAGAGGACAGTGTAACAGCATGAAATCCAACAGAAATGTCGGACTGTTGATCGTCTTCCTGCTGATCACCGTGGTGATGGCAGTGGCGTTCTTCCCGTCCGTCAATCCCAACGTAGAAGAAGGGCTGCGCGCCATTGCTCCCATTGACACCAGCAGCCTGGACAACGCCACCCGCACCATTTTTGACTCCATTACTTACGCCAGATCCATCCACATCCTGGCCATGCTTCTGGTAGGCTTCGGCTTCCTGATGGTTTTCCTGCGGGGCCATGAGTTTACCTCCCTCACTGCCACCTTCCTGGCTGTGAGCATCTCCATCCCCGTCTATATGCTGGTCAAGAGCTTCCTGCCCGGGGAGTTCGAGATCATGAACATCAACGGCTTCCTCTTTGCCGAGTTTGCTGCCGCCAGCCTGCTTATCTGCATGGGCGCAGTGCTGGGCCGGCTGAAAATGGACCAGTACTTCGTGCTGGGCATTCTCTTTACCATCGCTTACATCTTCAATGAATGGCTCCTGCTGGAAAGCGGCATCTTTGAGGGCTTCCTGGACACCGGCGGGTCCGTTGCCATCCACGCCTTCGGCGCTTACTTCGGCCTGGGCGTTGTGGCCATGACGGACAAGAAGTTTGCCGGCAAGCCCGGCCCCAAGGCGGACAAGATCAGCAACGAGTTCTGCCTGCTGGGCAGCATGATCCTGTGGCTGTTCTGGCCCTCCTTCACCAGCTCCGTGGTGGCGCCCGAGCGGGGCTACCTGACCGTGCTGAACACTGTGCTGGCTCTGTGCGGCTCCACCCTGGCAACCTACATCTTCACCAAGCTCATCCGGGGCAAGATTGAGATCGAAGACATCGCCAACGCGGCTCTGGCCGGCGGCGTGTGCATCGGCTCCACCTGCTCCACCGCCAACCCCGGCTTCGCTATGGTCATCGGCATCTGCGCCGGCATCCTGAGCACCGTGGGCTTCTCCATCATCGCCCCCAAGGTCTGCAAGCTCATCCGGGGCACCGATACCTGCGGCGTGCACAACCTGCACGGTATGCCCGGCCTGCTGGGCGGCCTGTTCGCCATTGCCATCACCGGCAACGTGGGCGTTCAGGTGGGCGCTGTGGTCTGCACCGTGGTGGTGGGCCTGGTTCTGGGCCGCATCTGCGGCGCCATCCTGGGCCTCTTCGGCACCAAGGAAGACACCTACAGCGACGAGAGCGACTTCATCCTGGAAGAGGAATAAGCAACCGATATACGCATGTTATGAAAAGCGCCGCCGGATTTCCGGCGGCGCTTTTGTGTGTCTGGTTGCATATACACATTTGCTATCCTGCCCCAGCGGCTCCCTTCCAGCCAGAAGCACCCGGGCCTGGGTTCCGTCCCAGACAACTTTGGAGACCCGCCGGCGGAGGGCAGCCCGCTTTTCCTCTACGGTCATTCCTTCCACGGTTCCCGAAAAGGACGACAGCCGCTGGCAGAGGCGGGTAACCTCTTCCTGAGAGGGAGCCTGCCCTGCCCCTTCGGCCTCCAGCTCCTTCAACCGGGCGTTCAGCCCCGTTTCGCTGCTGTGGCAGCGATAGCCCCGGTCCCGGTTCCGGGCCAGGATACCCCGGACCCCGTCAAAGTCCTCCGGTGTTCCGAACACCTCCGCCCCGTGGCCGGTGAGGTACCGATACGCCTCCCCATCGGCGATCAGGTAGACCGGGTTGATGAGGATATTTTTGATGGCCACCCGGGTGAAGGGGTTGCCACGCTTGGTGCGGTACTGCTTTTCCAGCAGGAAAGCGTCCGCCTGGGTGAGGGAGCCGGTTTCTGTGCCCTGGCGTCTGCCATCATCTGCCGGAACTGAGGCCGCTCCAGGCTGCCCCCGGAGAAGCCCTCGTCCTCATAGACCTGGGCCCGGGCCGTAATGGACAGCGATGTACTTCCGGCACAGCTCAACCTGGTTCTCCACGCTCTCCCCCCGGCCGGTGAACCGGGACTTGCGGGAGTAGATCATCAGCCGTTGGCTGCTCTCTCACATGGCTCTTCCCCCTTGCTCTATGATTTGGGTATTTCATGGGTATGAGAGGCACCGGCGCGGGTATGAGGAATTATACCAGCTTCTGGAACCCTCGGGGCAGCTCTGCCCGGAAGGTGGTCTCCTGACCGGTGAGGGGGTGGAGGAAGGTCAGCTCGTGGGCATGAAGGCACAGACGGCCCAGAGGGTCAGTGGCCGCGCTGTAGGTCCGGTCCCCCGCCACGGGACAGCCCAGCTCGCTGAGGTGAACCCGGATCTGGTTCTTGCGGCCGGTGGACAGATCCACCTCCAGCAGGGAATACCGCTTGCCCTGCTTCACCGTCCGGTAGTGGGTGATGGCCTCCTTGCCGCCGGCAGGCACCGAGTAGACCCGGTGGGCGGCGTTCTCCCGGAGCAGGGTGCGGATGGTGTCCGCCGGCTTGGGCGGCGCCCCCTCCACCAGGGCCAGATAGCCCCGGCGGCGGACAATCTTCTCCCAGTTGTCCTGGAAGGCCCGCTTGGTGGCTTCATCTTTGGCAAAGAGCAGCACCCCGGAGGTGTCCCGGTCCAGCCGGTGGACAATGAACACCCGGGCCTTTGGGTCTCCCGCCCGGACGTAGTCCGTCACCTGCCGGTAGGCGGTGCGCACCTTCTCCTTGTCGCTGGCCATGGACAAAAGCCCCGCGGGCTTGTCCACCACCAGGATATGCTCGTCCTCCCAGAGAACAGGAAAGGGCGGCTTCCCCTTCTTCCCGATCTCCGGCTGGATGGTCACCTGCTGACCGGGGGTGAGAGGGTAGTCGTGGCGGGTGACGGTCTTTCCGTCCACCTGCACCTGGCCCCGGGTGAGCAGCCCTTTGACCGTGTTGCGGCTCTTGTCCCCCACTGCCGACAGGAGGAAGGGCAGCAGGGTAGACGGCTCCTCCACCCGGTACTGGCGGGAGGGTTTTGGTTTTTGATGGATCATGTGGGTTCGCATCCTTTTCCGCAGATTTCTGCCTTCATTATACAGGATGAAGCGGTCGGGAACAAGAGCGGGGAAAAGTTCTGCCGGGGGGATGGCAAGGCATAGGGTATGGGGAAAGGAAGGGATCGCTTGGAGATTCCGCTCATTCTTCAGATGCCAGAGGCGACGGCGGGGAAACAGACCCTGGCAGAGCTTGCGCCCAGGAGGTTCTTCAGCAGATTGACCGTCGCCCCTGCTCCCTGGCCCAGAAACAGGAACTGGTGGATGCGATTCTGGGCAAAGCAAAGGCCGGAGAGTGATCCCCGGCCTTTTGCCGTTAAGACTGCCCTTCCAGGCCCAACTTGCGGTAAACCCCGGGGCGCAGACGGTAGCACAGGTACAGGCCCGCCAGGCTCACCGCGATGAGCACGATGTTCCCCACCCAGGCCGGGGCGTAGGACCCGGTGCTGTCATAGATCAGGGAGCCGAACAGGGGCGCTGCACTGGCCCCCAGGGCGCTGGCCAGGCTGGCGTAGCTGAAGATGGTGCCGAAGTCCCGGTTGCCGATCATGTCGCTGGCCAGCAGGGGCATAATCACCGTGGCGTTGGCGTTGCCCAGGCCGAAGATGAAGGTGGCCACCGGGGCCAGAAGGGCCGTCTTTTCCACCCCCAAGAAGCAGACCATCCCCACCAGCAGGCAGAGGATAGCAGCAGTGGAGGCGGGTTTTACCCCCCACTTGTCGCTGACCGCTCCCAGGATCAGCTTGCCGATGATGACTCCCAGGGCGGACAGGGACATCATCTGGGCGGCGGTCACCGGGTCCAGCCCCACGTCGGTCATGTAGGGGATGGCGTTGGTGTTGATGATGGTGGCGGTGGCAGAGAACAGGAAGAAAGTCACCGCCATGCTCCAAAAGACGCTGGACCGCAGGGCCTGTCCCGCGGTAAGGCCGGTGACTTCCCCTCCGGCAGCCGCGGCAGCGTTGGGGTCTTCCCCGATCCGGGTCAGTCCCTTGTCCTCCGGAGCGCGGACCACAGTGAGAAGCACCAGGGGCAGGATTACCGCCACCGCCAGCAGAGCCGCCAGTCGGTAGGACATCCGCCAGCCGAACCGGGTGTTGATGGAGGTAAAGAGGGGGTTTAAAACCATGGCCCCCAGGCCGCTGCCCATCATAGCGATGCCCATGGCCTTCCCCTTCATTTTGGGGCCGAACCAGTTGTTAATAAGGATGGAGATGGGAACGCTGGTAAGAAACATTCCAAAAAAGCCGATGATGGCGGAGATCACATAGAAGTGGACCACACGCCCGGCCAGGGAGTAGCCCAGAAAGCAGGCGGCGACGATCACCGTGCTCACCGCCATGAGCAGACGGGGGGGATGGTGCTGGTAGAGCCTGCCCACGAAGAGGGCCGCCGCCATGGAGGTGAGGGTGCTGATGGTGATGTGGGTGGTGAAGGCCGTGCGGGTGATGCCGAACTCTTCCGTGATAAAAACAGTGAACAGGCCGGGAAGGTTCGTGAGGGGGACAAAGACCAGGGCCATCAGGGCCAGACAGGTGATCACGATCCACCAGCCGTGATAGATCCCTTTGCCGGAACTCTTTGGGGACATAAGATCACTCCTCCAATCTCGTTTCATGGCGCGCGGCAGGCGCTTTACCCAAAGAGTTTGCGGCTGAGACAGAGGTTTTATGCAGGCACGGCGGCAAAAAAATCAGAGCTGTTGTGGCAGGATAGTATTGGATATGGTATCCTGAATGGGAAGGAGGATCAAGCGATGAGAAAACCCCTCTGTATTCTGGGCATCCTTTTGTGCATAGCAGGGATGATCTATGGGCCGGTGCTCATAGTCCTGGTTGGCTTTTCTCTTCCGATGATTCCGGGGCTTGTTTTTTGGGAGGCTCTTATGTTGGCTCTGCTCCGGCGGTTTTGGAAGAGCGCAGGGAAAAAGGACTCGGTATCCATTGACATCCCATCGGAAGCACCGGCAATCAGCCGGATGAAGGATTCGGAAGAGAAATGAGCATTTGAGGAGCGCCGCCGGAAATCCAGCGGCGCTTTTGTGTTTCCATCCTCCGGCCGGGACACGCTTTGCTGCGGGAGAAGGGCACAAATTACATGAAGTTTATAATCATAGATTTTTCTGTTGCATCCTGGAGTCTATTATGATAAACTCGTAGCAGAGTTATCTATTTAGAAAGGAGAAGCAACATGAAACGAATGATTTGTGCGGTCCTGACCGCGCTGCTGGCCCTGGGTCTTTGGCCCTCCGCCCTGGCAGCGGAGGAAAGCGAGGGCTCCTTTGACCGGTTTGCCGTGGTGTCTCCGGAGACCTACCGCCAGTTCAGGGACATTGACGAGAGCAAGTGGTATGGAGCAGAACAGCAGGGGGTCATTCAGAGAGCCTGTGACCTGGGCATTCTGAACGGTGTGGAAGCGAGCCGTTTCCTGCCGGAGGGAAACCTTCGGGTCAGCGAGGCCATTAAGATCGCCTGTGTGGTTCATGGAATCTATACTGCGGGAAACGCCGCCGCCGTTTCACCTCAGCCAGGGAAAAACTGGGCTGCGCCCTACATCGCCTATGCCCTGGAGCAGGGCATCATCCGGGAGGGAGACTTTGCCGACTACGGAGCCTATGCAACCCGGGCCCAGATGGCGTATATTTTTGCCCATAGTCTGCCGGAGGAAGCTTTCCCTGCGATGAACACCATTGCCGGGATCGAAGAGGTAAAGAGCCATTATATGCTGTTTCCTCACCAATATGCGGAGGAGATCTTCCTGCTTTATCGGGCGGGCGTTCTTCTGGGGGATCAGGGAACCCGGGCGTTCCGGCCGGACGCCGAGATTACCCGGGCGGAGACGGCGGCCATCGTGACCCGCCTGACGGACCCCTCCCGGCGGGAACACTTTGAGATTCTTTTGCGGGATATGGATATGGGCTGCTATCGTGATTTTGCTGTGACCAATGAACGGGGAGAGACCATCTGCCTTGGCCAGCAGCCCTATGAGGATGTGCTGGCCTTTCTGGAAGGGAGAACCCCTGATTATGTACAAACATGGAAAGACGAGGAGGTCGCGCGAACAGAGGTACGGGAAACCTACTCAGACCTGGAGATTATCTACGCAATTGGGGACATAAATCCAACGGATGCCTATGTTTATGGAATCAGTTTCACCAGCCAGGCCTACCATGTAGTCAACGGAATTACGATAGGAGATTCGGGGGCTGCGCTGGAAGCAAAGTACGAGCCGGGCCAGCTTACCTATACTCCGCCTGAGCCGCTTGCCGGTGACGGAGCGGCCTATTTTGACGGCATCTATAGCTATAATCCAGATTTGAAGGTTTCGGATGCCACCCGGCATTATTCCGGCATCGCCTATATAATGGAAGGAGACGCAAAAGAACGGATCAAAGAAATCCGCATGGGATGTAAGTTCAACTGATTCGGCCCAGTCAGCGCACCGCCGTTTTTTCGGCGGTGCGCTTTCCGTTCTTTTTTTCTCTGGCCGTTGCAAAACACGGGATAAGTTGCTATAATAAACTGAATTATAATCTTTTTTATTATAAGGGGGAGAGGGGCTTGCAGCTGAAAACACTGGAACTCCAGGGCTTCAAGTCCTTTCCCGACAAGACGGTGCTCACCTTCGACCATCCCATCACCGCCATTGTGGGGCCCAACGGCAGCGGCAAGTCCAACCTGGCCGACGCCATCCGCTGGGTTCTGGGGGAGCAGTCCGCCCGGCAGCTTCGGGGGGGCAGGATGGAGGACGTGATCTTCGGCGGCGCCCAGGGGCGCAGGGGACAGGGCTTTGCCCAGGTCTCCCTTACCCTCTCCGGCTGCCAGGATCTGCGCCCGGACCAGGAGGACGAGATCACCGTCACCCGCCGGTATTACCGGTCCGGGGAGAGCGAATACTACTTAAATCGCCGACAGGTCCGCCTGCGGGACGTCAGCGAGCTGTTCATGGACACCGGCCTGGGGCAGGAGGGCTACGCCCTCATCGGCCAGGGGCGGATCGACGAGATCCTCTCCGCCCGGAGCACCCAGCGGCGGGAGATCTTTGAGGAGGCCGCGGGCATCTCCCACTGCCGCCACCAGAAGGAGGAGACCCAGCGAAAGCTGGAGCGCACCCAGGAAAACCTTCTCCGGGTGGCCGACAAGCTGGAGGAACTGGAGCTTCAGCGCACCCCCCTCCAGGCCCAGGCGGAGAAAGCCAGGCAGTATCTGGCCCTGGGGGAAGAGCTGCGGGTGCTGGAAATCTCCCTGTGGCTGGACCAGCTGGAGGAGGCCAAGGGCAAGGGCGACAAGCTCCGGTCCCAGCATGAGGCCGCCCTTCATCAGCTGACCCAGTGCACCCGGGCGGCGGACCGGCTCTACGCCAAGAGCGAGGAACTGCTCCTGCGCCTCCGGGACCTGGAGGACCAGGGGGAGCGCCAGCGAAGCCAACTGACCCAAATTGAATCCGACCTGCGCGCCGGCCGGCAGCGTGTCCAGCTGCTCCAGGGGCGCATCCAACAAAACGAAGCCGCCGCCCGCCGCCTGCGGGGGGAGCTGGCGGAGAAAAGCGCCCGGCAGACGGGGCTGGAGGAGGAGCTTGCCCGGCAAAGGGCCCACCTGTCCCAGCTGCGCCGCCGGGAGGCCGCCTGCCGGGAGGAGTTGTCCCAGGCCCAGGCGGACCTGCGCAAGACCCAGGAGGCCCAGGCCCAGGCCCGGCGGGACCAGGCGGAAGCCCTCCGTCAGGGCCGGGAGGACCTGACCCGCTGCCAAAGGCGGCAAGCCCAGGCGGAAGAGGCCTGGATGGCCCAGCGGATGCAGACCCACACCCTGGCCGCCCGGCAGACCCTCCTGGAGGAGATGGCCCAGCACTATGAGGGCTACACCAAGGGGGTCAAAACCGCCATGAGCGCCGTCCAGGCGGGAAGGCTCTCCGGGGTTCTCGGTCCTGTGGGCCAGCTGTTCCGGGTTCCTGCCCGGTACACGCTGGCGCTGGAAACCGCGTTAGGCGCTGCCATGCAGAACCTGCTGGTGGAGGACGAGGAAGCGGGCAAGGCCGTGCTCCAATACCTGAAACAGAACAACGGCGGGCGGATCACCTGCCTGCCGCTGACCGCCCTCCGGCCCAGCCTGTTAAAGGAAGAGGGGCTGGAGCAGGAGCCCGGGGTTCTGGCGGTGGCCGCCGACCTGGTGGACTGCCCGGAGCCCTGCCGCCCGGCGGCCCGGTCCCTGCTGGGGCGGACCGTGGTGGTGGACAGCCTGGACCACGGCGTCCGCCTGGCCAAAAAGCGGCGCTACCGCTTCCCGGTGGTCACCCTGGACGGGGAGATTCTCCGGCCGGGCGGCTCCATGACCGGCGGCTCCGTGAGCCGTCAGGGGGGCATCCTTTCCCGGGGAGCCGAGGAGGACGGCCTGAAAGCCCAGCTGGCCCAGGCCCAAGCCCTTCTGCGCCAGCGGGAGGAAGCCCTGACCCAGGCAAAGAAAGAAACCCAGCAGGCCGCCCAGAGTCTGGACAGCCTGCAGAAAGCCCAAACCGCCCAGCCCATGGACCAGGCGGAACTGAACCAAACCCAGCGGGTAGCCGCTCTCCGGGAGCAGCTGGCCGCGCTGGAGGCGGAAACGAGGGCCTCTGCCCCGCTGCTGGACCAGCTCACCGGCCAGCAGACCGCCGCCCAGGCCGACCGGGTCCGCCAGACCCAGCAGCTGGAGCGCTATGACCGGGAAAATCAGGACCTTCAGGCAGAAATTGCTGCGCTGGAGGCCCAGGACCGGACTTTGGCCGAGCAGCAGGCGGATTTGTCCGCCCGCCTCACCCAGACCACCCGGGAAAAGACCGAAACCGAGGGGGCGCGCACCCAGACCGACCGGCAGGCCAGAGGGGAGAACGAGCGGCAGCTCCGGCTCCAGCAGGAGTCCTCTGCCCTGGAGCAAAAGCGGCTCCAGGCCTCCATGGAAGAGTCCCGCCTGCTGGACAAGCTGTGGGACACCTACGGGGTAACCCACCAGGGGGCGCTGGCTATCCGGGTGAAGCTGGACAGCCCCGCCAAAGCCAGCCGCCAGGCGGCCCGGCTGAAGGACGCCATCCGGGCCCTGGGCCAGGTCAACCTGGGAGCGGTGGAGGAATTTCAGCGGGTGGAGGAGCGCTACCAATACCTAAGCGGCCAGCGGGCCGACGTGGAGACCGCCCGCCGGGAGCTGGAGGGCGTGATCCAGGATATTACCCGGGAAATGAAGACCCGCTTCCTGGAGACCTTCGGCCAGGTCCGCGCCGCCTTTTCCCAGACATTTGCTGACCTGTTCGGCGGCGGCCAGGGAGAACTGGCCCTGGAGGACGAAACCGACGTGTTGAATTCCGGCATTGAGATCCGGGTCCAGCCCCCGGGAAAGACCCTGCGGGCCATCAGCCTGCTCTCCGGGGGAGAGCGGTCTTTGGTGGCCATCGCCCTGTACTTTGCCCTTTTGAAGATCCATCCCACCCCCTTCTGCGTGGTGGATGAGATCGAGGCTGCCCTGGACGAGGCCAACGGAGCCCGGTTCATCCGGTACCTCCGGGCCATGGGGCGGCAGACCCAGTTCATTCTCATCACCCACCGGCGGGAGACCATGGAAGCCGCGGATCTACTCTACGGCGTCACCATGGAGCGCCAGGGGGTCAGCAAGGTTCTGCGGCTGGACCTGCACCAGGCGGAAGCTCTGCTGGAAACTGCGACAACAGGAGGAAATCCAAATGGGACTGTTTAATAAGATAAAGAAGCTGAGCATCTTCTCCGGCCTTTTTTCCGTGGACGAGGAGTTTTTCGAGGAGCTGGAAGAGGCCCTGATCCTCTCCGACATGGGCATGGACACCACCATGGAGGCAGTGGAGGAGCTGCGCGGCCGGGTGAAGGAGCGCAAGCTCAAGGACCCGGAGGAGGTGAAGGCCTGCCTGCGGGAGATCCTGGTGGAGATGCTTTCCGTGGGAGAGCCTGACCTGGACCTGTCCGGCAAGCCTGCGGTGATCCTGATGATCGGGGTCAACGGGGTGGGGAAGACCACCACCATCGGCAAGCTGGCAAACCTGCTGAAGAACCAGGGGAACCGGGTGCTTCTGGCCGCGGGAGACACCTTCCGGGCCGCCGCCTCCGACCAGCTGACCATCTGGGCTGACCGGGCCAAGGTGGACATTATCAAGCACGGGGAGGGGTCCGACCCCGCCGCCGTGGTCTTTGACGCCATGAACGCTGCCCGGGCCAGAAAGTCCGACGTGGTCCTGGTGGACACCGCCGGCCGCCTGCACAACAAGCAGAACCTGATGAACGAGCTGAACAAGATCCGCCGGGTCATCGACCGGGAGGGGGAGACCAGCTCCAAGGAGGTTCTGCTGGTGCTGGACGCCACCACCGGCCAGAACGGCCTCATTCAGGCCAAGCAGTTTGGGGAGAGCGCGGGCATCACCGGCATTGTCCTCACCAAGCTGGACGGAACCGCTAAGGGCGGCATTGTTCTGGCCATTGCCAAGGAAATGGGCGTACCCGTAAAGTTTGTGGGCCTGGGCGAAGGGATCGACGATCTGCAGCCCTTTGACCCGGCAGCCTTTGCGGAAGCGCTGATCTGATGAAATAGAATAAAAAGAAACTAGGTAGGATCATTATGAATCGAATTGACGGTCGTAACTACGACGAACTCCGCCCGGTGGAGATCATCCCCAACATCAACAAATTTGCCGAGGGCAGCTGCCTCATCCGCTGCGGCAACACCCAGGTGCTGTGCACTGCCAGCGTGGAGGACCGCACCCCGCCCCACGTCCCCTATGGGGAGGGCTGGGTGACGGCGGAATACTCCATGCTCCCCCGGGCCAACCGGGAGCGCAGCCGCCGGGACGTATCCAAGCTGAAGCTCTCGCCCCGTTCGGCGGAGATCCAGCGCCTGGTGGGCCGTGCCCTCCGGGCAGCGGTAGACATGAAGAAGCTGGGAGAGCGGGCCATCACCATCGACTGTGACGTGCTCCAGGGAGACGGCGGCACCCGCACCGCTTCGGTGACGGGAGGCTTTGTGGCTTTGGCCCTGGCCTGCCGGAAACTGGTGGAGGACGGGGTCCTGAAGGAATCCCCCCTGACCACCATGGTGTCGGCGGTGTCCGCCGGCATTGTGCAGGACCAGCTTCTCCTGGACCTGTGCTATGAGGAGGACTCCAGCGCCATGGTGGATCTAAACTGCGTCATGACCAGCCAGGGAGAGCTGGTGGAGATCCAGGGAACCGGCGAGGGCCGGGCCTTTACCGTGGCAGAGCAGCAGGCCCTGGTGGAGCTGTGCGCCAAGGGCATCCGGGAGCTTCAGCAGATTCAGCTGGATGTGCTGGGAGGGACCTTCTGATGAAAGCAGTCCTTGCCAGCCACAACAAGAAGAAAATGGCCGAAATGCAGGCCATCCTGTCCCAGCTGGGGGTGGAGGTCCTTTCCCAGGCAGACGTGGGGGTGGACCTGGAGCCGGAGGAGACGGGAACCACCTTTGAGGAAAACGCCCGCATCAAGGCCCGGGCGGTGATGCAGGCCACAGGCCTGCCCGCCATTGCCGACGACTCCGGCCTGGTGGTGGACGCCCTGAACGGGGAACCGGGGGTGTACTCCGCCCGGTACGGCGGCCCTGACCTGGACGACACCGGCCGGTGGCAGCTCCTGCTGAAAAACATGGAGGGCCAGACCAACCGGGCCTGCAAGTTTGTCAGCGTCATCTGCTGCGCCTTCCCGGACGGCAGCGAGGTAATGGCCCGGGGCGAGTGCCCCGGCGTGGTGGCCCAGGGCCCCAGCGGCGAGGGCGGCTTCGGCTATGACCCGGTGTTCTACCTGCCCGAATGGGGCAAGACCATGGCCCAGCTCACCCCCGAGGAAAAAAACGGCATTTCTCACCGGGGCAGAGCCCTGCGGAGATTCCAAGAAGAATGGGAGAAAACACGAAATGGAACTGACCAGTAAACAGAGAGCCCAGCTGCGGAGCATGGCCAACAGCCTGGACACCATCGTTCACATCGGAAAAGACGGCATCGGCGAAAACCTGGTAAAGCAGACCAACGAAGCCCTGGAGGCCAGGGAGCTGATCAAGTGCCGGGTGCTGGAAAACTCCATGCTCACCGCCCGGGAGGCCTGCCAGGAGCTGGCAAAGCTCACCCGCAGCGAGCAGGTGCAGGTGATCGGCACCAAGTTTGTTCTGTACCGCCAGAGCCACAATAAAGATAAGAAAGACAAGATCGTCTTAGTGAAGGACAAGAAGAAAGCAACCCCAGCGCGGTGAAGCCCGGCGGCTGCGCCGCCCTCTTTCCTGCGCGCCAGTGAAAAGCAGGTGGAATAACTTCGTGAAAATCGGAATTTATGGCGGGACCTTCAACCCGCCGCATCTGGGACATATGGAGGCGGCCAAGGCCGCCATGGAGCAGCTGGGTCTGGACCGGCTGATCATCATGCCCGATGGGGAGCCCCCCCACAAGGGGCTGCCCACGGACTCGGCCACGCCGGAGCAGCGGCTGGAGATGGCCCGCCTCATGGCTGACGGCATCGGTCCCCGGGCGGAGGCCTGGGACCTGGAGCTGCTGCGGGAGGGCAAGAGCTACACGGCCGACACCGTGGAGCAGATCCACGAGCAGTTCCCCGAGGATGAGCTGTGGCTGCTCATGGGCACCGATATGTTTTTGACGGTGCAGAACTGGTATCAGCCGGAGCGCATCTTCCAGTATGCCGGGGTGGCGGGCTTTGCCCGCAGCCACGAGGACACCGGGGAGATGTTCCAGGAGCAGAGCGCTTACCTGGCCGAGCGGTTCCACGCCCGGACCACCATCGTGCAGCTGCCCCAGATCCGGGAGATCGCCTCCCGGGATCTGCGGCGGATGCTGGCCTCCGAGTGGACCGGGGGCAACGTGGACCCGGCAGAGTATCTCTGGACGCCGGTCTACGGGTACATCCTCCGGGAGGGCCTTTACGGCACCAAGGCCGACCTGAAGCATTTAAGCGACAAGCATCTGCGGGCCGTATCCTACTCCATGGTGAAGGCCAAGCGCCTGCCCCACATCAAGGGCACTGAGGAGACCGCCGTGGCCCTGGCCAAATTCTGGGGCGTAGACCCGGAGAAGGCCCGCCGGGCAGCCATCCTCCACGACTGCACCAAGTACTGGGAGCTGGAGCCCCAGGTGGCCCTCTGCGACAAGTACGGCATCCCCCTGGATGAGCTGGAGCGGGTGTCGGTGAAGTTCCTCCACTCCAAGACCGGCGCGGCTTTGGCCAAGTACGTGTTTGGAGAGCCGGACGACGTTTACGACGCCATCTTCTGCCACACCACCGGCAAGCCCGGGATGAATACCTTTGAGAAAATTCTGTACCTGGCCGACTATATGGAGCCCACCCGGGACTTTGACGGGGTGGAGGAAATGCGCCGCCTGGTGTGGGAGGACCTGGACAAGGCCATGATTATGGGCCTGGAGATGACCATTGACGAGCTCCACGAGAGGGGCGCGATTGTCCACAAGAATACCCAGGGAACCCTGGATGATCTGAGGGGGCGGACCCAGTGAAGGGAAGACGCCTTTCCGAGGAAGAACTGCGCCAGAGGGAAAAGGAAGCCCGCTCCCGGCAGCGTATCCAGGATCAGGCCTACCGGGAGGCCCAGCGAGGGGTCTATGCCCGGATCTTCCAGGAGCAGGACGCCATGCCGGAGGACTACCGGGAGGCCTTTCGGGAGGACCCCCGGGACCGGCTGTATGACCGGCCGCCCCGGGACTACGGGGAGGACCCCCGGGACCGGCGCTGGGAGGATGAAACCTTCCCCTGGGGGCTGGACCGGGACCAGCCCCGGCAGGCGGCCGGCTCCCGCCGGGACCCCCAGGCGTGGCAGGAGCCACGGGACCGTTGGGAGGAAGATCCCCGGGACCGCTGGGAAGAGGGAAACCGGGAGCGGCGCCGTCCGCCCCGGGAGACCGGACCGGCGGACTACCCGGACCGGGGCCGGCGAGGTCCCCCCAGCCAGCCCCCGGGCCGTTCCGGCGGAGGGAATCCTCCCCGGCGGCGGAGACGGCGGGTGGTGCTCATCGTTCTGCTGGTGATCGCGGCCTTGCTGGTGGCCGCCCTGGCTGTCCACGCCGTTCTGGTGCGGCCCCCGGATTTGCCCTCTCCTGAGGAGCAGAGCGAGGGGGTTCACCCCCAGCTGCTGGAGGCCGGCCGGCGGGAGGATGTATACACCTTCCTTCTGGTGGGCCGGGACGACGCCGGCGGCGGCAACACAGACACCATTATGGTGGGCTGCTACGACGTGAAAAACGGCACCCTGGACGTGCTGAGCATCTACCGGGACACCCTGGTGGACGTGCCTTGGGAGATCAAGAAGATCAACTCCGTGTACAACCGCCAGGGGATGGAGGGCCTTCAGACCCAGATCAAGAACCTCATCGGGTACACCCCCGATTACTACTTTGTCATGGAAATGGACATGGTGGCCGAGCTGGTGGACGCCATCGGCGGGGTGGACTATGAGGTGCCCTACAACATGGACTACGACGACCCAACCCAGGATCTGCACATCCACTTTAAGCAGGGGATGCAGCACCTGAACGGGGAGGACGCGGTGAAGGTCCTCCGCTGGCGGAAGAACAACAGCGGCGAGAGCCTCTCCGTGGGCGACATCGGCCGGGTGGAAATCCAGCACGGCTTCCTGAAAGCCATGATGAGCCAGGCCATCAGCCTGAGCACCCTGACCAACATCAAGGAAATTGCCGGGATTGTGGATGAAAACCTCAACAGCAACCTAAGCTATGGGGAGATGATCTGGTTCGGCGAGCACGTTCTCATGATGGACAAGGACAACATCCAGTTCCACGGCCTGCCGGGAGATTACACCGGCAGCATCTGGAGCTCCACCTATCAGAACTACCAGTCTTACGTCTTTGTCAACGACAGTGCCCTGCGGGACATCATCAACGGCCACATGAACCCCTATACCACAGACATCACCGCGGATATGCAGCACATCATCCACGCCACCACCGTGAACAATATGCCCGGCGGCGCGGACAGTGCGGAGGCAAGCCCCGCGGAATGAACCATATACCATCAGCGGCCGGCCGGGGCACCCGGCGCCGCAACAGAAAGGAAGATAGCATGACACCAAAAGAAATGGCGCTGCTGCTGGCCAAGGCGCTGGACAGCAAAAAGGGCCAGGATATCCTGGTGCTGGAGACCGATGGGGTCACCACCCTGGCGGACTATTTCGTCCTGTGCACCGGTACCTCCGCTCCCCAGCTGAAAGCCCTGGGCGACGCGGCGGAAAAGAGCATGAAGGAGCAGGACATCCTGCCCCATCACATTGAGGGACACCGGGGCGGCACCTGGATTCTCCAGGACTACGGAGACGTGGTGGTTCACCTGTTCTCCCCGGAAGCCCGGGAATTTTACGATCTGGACCGGCTGTGGCAGGACGCCAAGACCGTGGACTTGACCGACGTGCTGGCACAAGGCAACTGATACTGTATGAGCGAAAATTCAATAGAGGAAGAGTGATCAGATTGAAGTACGAATTTAACCGCATTGAGAAGAAGTGGCAGGACCGCTGGGCCAAGGAGAACTGCTACCATGCCGTCACCGGCGGGGACAAGCCCAAGTTTTACGCCCTGGTGGAGTTCCCCTATCCCTCCGGCCAGGGCCTCCACGTGGGCCACGCCCGCCCCTACACCGCCATGGACGTGGTGGCCAGAAAGCGCCGCATGGACGGCTACAACGTGCTCTTCCCCATGGGCTACGATGCCTTCGGCCTGCCCACGGAGAACTATGCCATTAAAAACCACATCCACCCCGCCCAGGTGACCAAGGACAATATTGCCAACTTCACCAACCAGCTGAAGATGCTGGGCTACTCCTTCGACTGGGACCGGGTGGTGGACACCACCGACCCGGGCTACTACAAGTGGACCCAGTGGATTTTCCTCCAGCTGTTCAAGAAAGGCCTGGCCTACAAGACCTCTATGCCCGTGAACTGGTGCACCTCCTGCAAGTGCGTGCTGGCCAACGAAGAGGTGGTGAGCGGCGTCTGCGAGCGCTGCGGCTCCGAGGTGGTCCGCAAAGAGAAGAGCCAGTGGATGCTGAAGATCACCGAGTACGCCCAGCGGCTCATCGACGACCTGGACGATGTGGACTTCATCGAGCGGGTGAAGGTCCAGCAGAAGAACTGGATCGGCCGCTCTACCGGCGCAGAGGTGACCTTCCAGACCACCCAGGGGGACGACCTGGTGATCTACACCACCCGTCCCGACACCCTCTTCGGCGCCACCTATATGGTTCTGTCCCCCGAGCACCCCTATGTGAACCAGTGGAAGGACGCCATCGCCAACTGGGACGAGGTGACCGCCTATGTGGAGGCCGCTGCCCGCAAGTCCGACTTTGAGCGCACCGAGCTGGTGAAGGACAAGACCGGCGTGAAGCTGGACGGCGTCCGGGGCATCAACCCGGTGAACGGCAAGGAGATCCCCATCTTCATCTCCGACTATGTCCTGGTGTCCTACGGCACCGGCGCCATCATGGCTGTTCCCGCCCACGACGACCGCGACTGGGAGTTTGCCAAGAAGTTCGGCTGCGAGATCATCGAGGTGGTCAAGGGCGGCGACGTGGAGAAGGAAGCCTTCACCCTGAAGGACGACACCGGCATTATGGTGAACTCCGACTTCCTGAACGGCCTGACTGTTAAGGAAGCCATCCCCGTCATCACCAAGTGGCTGGAGGAAAAGGGCATTGGCCACCAGAAGGTCAACTACAAGCTCCGCGACTGGGTGTTCTCCCGCCAGCGGTACTGGGGCGAGCCCATCCCTCTGGTCAGTTGCGAGAAGTGCGGCTGGGTCCCCGTGCCCGAGGATCAGCTGCCCGTGCTGCTGCCTGAGGTGGACAGCTACGAGCCTACTGACAATGGCGAGTCCCCCCTGGCTCCCATGACCGAGTGGGTGAACACCACCTGCCCCTGCTGCGGCGGCCCCGCCAAGCGGGAGACCGACACCATGCCCCAGTGGGCCGGCTCCTCCTGGTACTTCCTGCGGTATATGGACCCCCACAACGACAAGGCTCTTGCCTCCGAAGAGGCGCTGAAGTACTGGGGCCAGGTGGACTGGTACAACGGCGGCATGGAGCACACCACCCTGCATCTGCTCTACTCCCGGTTCTGGCACAAGTTCCTGTATGACATCGGCGTGGTGCCCTATGCCGAGCCCTACAAGAAGCGCACCAGCCACGGCATGATTCTGGGCGAGGGCGGCG
>JAEDJB010000025.1 GCA_016296565.1 Oscillospiraceae bacterium | reverse complement strand
AACCGGGCCCGAAGGCCCGGTTCCTGAGGTGCTGTTTGCTTGGATTATGCCAGAGCGGCGGTGATGATGGCCATCTTGTAGACCTCGTCAGCGTCGCAGCCGCGGGACAGGTCGTTGATGGGAGCGTTCAGGCCCTGCAGGATGGGGCCGTAAGCGGCGAAGCCGCCCAGACGCTGGGCAATCTTATAGCCGATGTTGCCGGACTGGATCTCGGGGAAGATGAAGGTGTTGGCGTGGCCGGCCACCTTGGAGCCAGGGAACTTCTGCTGGCCCACCACAGGGGACACGGCAGCGTCAAACTGCATCTCGCCGTCGATGGCCAGCTCGGGAGCGGCGGCCTTGGCCTTCTCGCAGGCGTTGCGGACCTTGTCCACAGCCTCGCCCTTGCCGGAGCCCTTGGTGGAGTAGCTCAGGAAAGCGATCTTGGGGTCAATGCCGAAGGTAGCGGCGGTCTTGGCGCACTCCAGGGCGGTCTCCACCAGTGCGTCCTCGTCGGGATCGATCTGGATGGCGCAGTCGCCCATGCACAGGCGCTCGTCCACGCCGTCCTTGGTGCGCTGCAGAATAAAGCAGGAGCTCACGTTGTTGTTGCCAGGCTTGGTCTTGATGAGCTGCAGAGCGGGACGAACGGTATCAGCGGTGGAATAGGTGGCGCCGCCCAGCAGGCAGTCGGCCTCGCCCATCTTCACCAGCATGGTGCCGAAGTAGTTGCCCTTCAGCAGGTTTTTCCGGCAGTCCTCGGGGCTCATCTTGCCCTTGCGCAGCTCCACCATCTTCTCCACCATGGCATCCATGCCGGCGTAGGTGGCGGGGTCCACGATGCGGATGCCCTCGATGTCGAAGCCGCCCTTTTCCGCAGCGGCCTTGACCTCAGCCTCCACGCCCACCAGAATGGGGGTCAGGAAGCCGTCCTTCTTCAGGCGGGCAGTGGCCTCCAGGATACGGGCGTCAGCGCCCTCAGTGAAGACCAGGGTGCGGGGGTTGGCTTTCAGGGTTTCGATCAGTTTTGCAAACATGATTAGGTTACCTCCAAAAAATCAGACAAACCGTCCTTATTTCTCTCATTAACTAATATATTGTATCACTATCTTCTGTGGGGTTCAAGCCCTTTTTCTCATTCCAGCACCGCCCGGCTTTCTCATTCCAGCACCGCCCGGCACAGCCGGTCCACCGCTTCGGGGATGCGGTCCTCCTCCAGGCCGGAGTAGTTCATCACCAGCACATGAGGGCGGCAGTTGGCCGTGTCAAAGTAGTACTGGGACACAAAAGAGATCCGCAGGTCCTCCCTCTCCGCTGCCTGGACGATCTCCTGGTCGGAGCGGTTGGTGTCCACCTCCATGAGAAAGTGCAGGCCGGCGTTTTTCTCGCTGATCTGGACCCGGCCGGCCAGGGGGCTGCGGCTGATCTCTCCCAGGAGCTTGTCCCGCACGGTGCGGTAGTGGTTGCGCATCCGGTTGATGTGCTTTTCAAAGTACCCCTCGGACAAAAACCGGGCCAGGGTCATCTGCTCCAGGCAGGAGACGGTGCCCGAGTAAAAGCCCAGGGTCTCGTAAAACCGGGTGACCAGGTGCTTGGGAAGCACCAGGTAGCTGATGCGGAAGGCGGGGGCCAGGCTCTTGGAGAAGGTGTTGATGTAGATGACCTTCTCCATCACGTCAATGCTCTGGAGGGTGGGGATGGGCCGGCCGGACAGGCGGAACTCGCAGTCGTAATCGTCCTCAATGATATACCGGTTCTCTCCCTTGGAGGCCCAGCTGAGAAACTCATAACGGCGGCTCACCGGCATGACGATTCCCGTGGGGAAGTGGTGGGAGGGGGTGATGTGCAGAATCTCCGCGCCGCTCTCCTCCAGCTTCTCCGGGATGATTCCCGAGGCGTCCATGGGAATGTGGCAGACCCGCACGTCGTTTTTCTCGTAAATTTTGCTCAGTCGAAGATAGCCCGGGTCCTCCATGGCGTAGCCCCGGTCCCGGCCCAGCAGCTGGATGAGTACACTATATAAATATTCTGTTCCGGCGCCCACCACGATCTGCTCCGGGTCAATGCTCATGCCCCGGAACTGATACAGATGGTCGGAAATGGCCTGGCGCAGCTGGCGGATGCCCCCGGCGGAGGTGTCGGTGAGCAGAGTTGCCTCATCCTCCCCTGCCGTCACGTCCCGCAGGAGTTTCACCCAGACAGAGAAGGGGAACATGTCCTTGGCAACGGAGCTGCCCACAAAGTCCGCCCAATAGGTCCGCCGGGCAGGCTGCCGGGGCAGCTCCTGCTTGGGCCGGGGGGGCGGGGGCTCCTCCCCCTTTTCCAGGTCGCACACATAGTATCCCCGCTTGGGCAGGGTGTAAAGGTAACCCTCCGCCACCAGCTGGGCATAAGCGCTCTCTACGGTGATGGTACTGACCCCCAGGTTCTTGGCAAAGGTCCGCTTGGAAGGGAGCTTTTCCCCGGATTTCAGCTTTTTCTGGAGAATATCCTGCTTAATACATCGGTAAAGGTGCTCGTACATGCTTTCCGATTCGATGTTTTCAAAGGAGTAGGTGAGCACAATTTTGGTCTCCTTCCGTGAACTGACCATGCCTGTTCCTCAAAAAATGCAGGATTCGGCATCATCAGACCTATTATAGACGCATCTCCCCTCCCTGTAAAGGCGGTTTCCCGTGAAAAGGGGTTCGTCAATCTACCAGATTTTTTCTCCGCTTTTGTTTTCAGTTTTGTTGCACTTTTTCCCGCCCGATTTTGGCCTCCGGCGCGCAGGCATTTTCTTGTGAAATATGATTGAAAAGGCAAATCCAAACCCGCCCAAAATTCACAATTATGCAGGGACTTTTTCCCTCTCTTTTTTTGCAGGGGTGAAACAGAGAAATTTCAGCCGGTTTTGCCCGTCTTTCCGTCAATTTCCTGCCCTTGCAACGCTTTTTTCTTTCGTGTATAATGAAAATCGAATAGACAGACATTTGTTCTTGCAAAGTGCACACGGGCGGAGGGCCGCCCGCTATCAAGTTTTCTATACCACTGTGTGAGAAGGAGTTTACTTATGAGTGAAGTACGCATCAAGACGTTCAAGCGCGTCCTGGTGGCCAACCGCGGTGAGATCGCCATTCGTGTGTTCCGCGCACTGAATGAGCTGGGCATCACTTCCGTTGCCATCTACTCCAAGGAGGATAAGTACGCCATGTTCCGCACCCTGGCGGACGAGGCCTATCCCCTGAACCCGGGCAAGGGTCCCGTGGACGCCTACCTGGACATCGAAACCATCATCAAGATCGCCAAGGAGCACAACGTGGACGCCATCCACCCCGGCTACGGCTTCCTGGCTGAGAACCCCAACCTGGTAACCGAGTGCGAGAAGAACGGCATCACCTTCATCGGCCCCACCGTGGACAGCATGAACGCCATGGGCGACAAGATCTCCTCCAAGCAGATCGCCATCGCCGCCAACGTGCCCATCATCCCCGGCGTGGACCACGCCATGAAGACCGTGGAGGAAGCCATGGAAGTGGCCAAGAAGGTTGGCTACCCCGTGATGCTGAAGGCCTCCAACGGCGGCGGCGGCCGCGGCATGCGCATTGTTTATAAGGAAGCGGACATGCCCAAGGAGTTCAAGGAGGCCATCGACGAGTCCAAGAAGGCCTTCGGCGACGACCAGGTCTTTATCGAAAAGTACCTGCGGGGCCCCAAGCACGTGGAGGTTCAGGTCCTGGCCGATAACTACGGCAACGTGGTCCACCTGTACGACCGTGACTGCTCCGTCCAGCGCCGTCATCAGAAGGTTGTGGAGTACGCCCCCGCTTTCTCTGTCCCCGAAGCCACCCGCCAGAAGATCTTCGACAGCGCCCTGGCTCTGTGCCGCCACGTGGGCTACCGGAACGCCGGCACCTGCGAGTTCCTGGTGGACCTGGAGGGCAACCCCTACTTCATCGAGATGAACCCCCGGATTCAGGTGGAGCACACCGTCACCGAGCTGGTGACCGACGTGGACATCGTCCGCTCCCAGATCCTTATCGCTGAGGGCTATCCCCTCAACTCCAAGGAGGTCAACATCACCTCTCAGGAGGCCATTGAGTGCCACGGCTACGCCATCCAGACCCGTGTCACCTCCGAGGACCCCTCCAACAACTTCATGCCCGACACCGGCAAGGTCAGCGTGTACCACTCCGGCTCCGGCAACGGCATCCGTCTGGACGGCGGCAACATCTACACCGGCGCAGAGATCCTGCCCTACTACGACTCCCTGCTGGTGAAGATCAGCTCCTTCGACCGGACCTTCCTGGGCGCTGTGGCCAAGTCCCGCCGGGCCCTCCGGGAAATCAAGATCCAGGGCATCAAGACCAACATCTCCTTCCTGATTAACGTGATCAACAACCCCACCTTCCAGGCGGGCCGCTGCTACACCACCTTCATCGAGGAGACCCCCGAGCTGTTTACCCTGTCCCACAACCTGGACCGGGCTTCCAAGATCCTGGACTTCCTGGGCGACAAGATCGTCAACGTCTCCAAGGGCGACAAGCCCTACTTTGAGGACCGCGTCCTGCCCAAATACGACGAGACCGCTCTGGTCTACGGCGCCAAGGACGAGTTCAAGAAGCTGGGCGCCAAGGGCTTTACCCAGAAGATCATGGGCGAGAAGAAGCTGTATGTCACCGACACCTCCATGCGTGACGCCCAGCAGTCCCTGATCGCCACCCGTATGCGCACCAAGGATATCGTGGGCGCGGCCCGGGCCACCAACACCATCATGCAGAACGCCTTCTCCGTGGAAGCCTGGGGCGGCGCAACCTACGACACCGCTTACCGCTTCCTGAAGGAATCTCCCTGGAAGAGACTGGAGATCCTCAGCGAGAGAATGCCCAACACCCTGATCCAGATGCTGCTGCGCGCCTCCAACGCCGTGGGCTACAGCAACTACCCCGACAACCTGGTGAAGGAATTCATCCGCATCTCCGCCATCAAGGGCGTGGACGTGTTCCGTGTCTTCGACTCCCTGAACTGGATCGAGAACATGAAGATGCCCATCGAAGAGTCCCTGAAGACCGGCAAGATCGTGGAAGGCTCCCTGTGCTACACCGGCGACATTCTGAACCCCAACGAGGTTAAGTACACCCTGGACTACTACGTGAAGAAGGCCAAGGAACTGGAGTCCCTGGGCGTTCACATCCTGGCCATCAAGGACATGGCCGGCCTGCTGAAGCCCTATGCCGCCCAGAAGCTGGTGGAAACCCTCAAGTCCGAGCTGCACATCCCCATCCACCTGCACACCCACGACACCACCGGCGCCGGCGTTGCCACCGTGCTGAAGGCTGCCGAAGCCGGCGTGGACATCGCGGACCTTGCCATCGAGTCCATGGCAGGCTGCACCAGCCAGCCCTCCCTGAACGCAGTGGTGGAAGCCCTCCGCGGCACCGAGCGCGACACTGGTCTGGACTTCGAGGGTCTGGACGAGCTGAGCCGTTACTACGAGCACGTCCGCAAGGTCTACAAGGCCAACGAAAGCGGTCAGATCGCTCCCAACGCTCAGATCTACAAGTACGAGATCCCCGGCGGTCAGTACTCCAACCTGCTGGCTCAGGTTACCGAAATGGGTTCCAAGGATGAGTTCGAGAAGATCAAGGAGCTGTACCGTCAGGCCAACCTGATCCTGGGCAACCTGATCAAGGTGACCCCCACCTCCAAGGTGGTTGGCGACTTGGCCATCTTCATGCTGAAGAACGACCTGACCATGGACAACATCCTCACCGACGGCGCTTCCCTGTCCTACCCCGACTCCGTGGTGGACTTCTTCAAGGGTATGATCGGCCAGCCTGAGGGCGGCTTCCCCAAGGAACTGCAGAAGATCGTCCTGAAGGACATCGAGCCCATCACCGTCCGTCCCGGCACCCTGCTGCCCGACGTGGACTTCGAGGGCATCAAGCAGCACCTGCGGGAGAAGTTCGACATGGAAGGCTTCTCCGACTTCGAGATGGAGCAGAAGGCCGTCAGCTACGCTCTGTATCCCAAGGTCTACGAGGACTACTGCACCCACTTCGAGGCCTACAACGACGTTACCACCCTGGAGAGCCATGTGTACTTCTACGGCCTGCGCAAGGGTGAGGAGACCGTCCTGAAAGCCGGCGTAGGCAACGACATCATCATCAAGTTCATCAACATGTCTGACCCCGACAAGGACGGCTACCGCGTGCTGACCTTCGAGGTCAACGGCGTGCTCCGTGAGCTGAAGGTCCTGGACAAGACCCTGGAGGTTCTGGAGGACCGGAAGCTGAAGGCCGACAAGAACAACCCCTGCCACCTGGGCTCCACCATCCCCGGCACCGTGGAAACCGTCCTGGTGAAGGAGGGCGACGAGGTCAAGGTCAACCAGCCGCTGATGATCGTGGAGGCCATGAAGATGGAGACCACCTTCGTGTCCAAGATCAACGGCAAGGTGGACAAGCTCTATGTGGCCCCCGGCGATCGGGTCAACACCGAGGACCTGCTCATCTCCTTCATTCTGGATGAAGAGGAAGCCAAATAAGAGGTTCCCGTCCAACTGAAAAACGACAGCAGCCCCGGCTCGCATGAGCCGGGGCTGTTTTTTTGCGGTGTTTAACATACATGCCCTTGTTCGCTGCATAAAAAATCCCCCCCGCCGATTGGCAGGGGGGATGAAAGTTACCACTTTGGAGTAACCTCGCGGGTTGGGTTAATTAAGAATTAGCCCTTAACCTCAGCGATGGACTTAGCCAGGCGAGCGCAAGCCTCGTCGCAGTCAACTTCGCGGATGGTCAGAGGAGGCACCATACGGATGATGGAGGAGCCGATAGCGGTGACCAGGAAGTGGTTCTTGATGCAGTGACGCTTGACTTCGACAGCCTCAACACCGTCCTCCAGGACAGCGCCGACGAACAGGCCGCGATGACGGACAGCAACAACACCAGGCACCTTCAGCAGCTGCTCTGCGAAGTAGTCGCCGACCTTCTTGGCGTTCTCGGGCCACTTGCCAGCCTTCAGCTCACGCAGAACTGCCAGGGAAGCGGCGCAAGCCACGGGGTGACCAGCATAGGTGGAACCATGGGTGCCGGGGCCGAAAGCGGAAGCAGCCTTGTCGTTGCAGGCGATGCCGCCGATGGGGAAGCCGCCGCCCATTGCCTTAGCCATGGACACGATGTCGGGCTTAACGCCATAGGTCATGTAGGTCATGAACTCGCCGCAACGGCCCCAGCCAGCCTGCACTTCGTCCAGGCAGAACAGGATGCCCTTCTCGTCGCAGAACTCACGGATGCCCTTGATGAACTCGTCGGTAGCGGGCCAAACGCCGCCCTCGCCCTGAACAGGCTCGAACATGATAGCGCAGGTCTTGCCCTCAACATAAGCGTCCTTGAAAGCCTGCAGGTTGTTGAACTCGGCATAGGTGAAGCCGGGGGTCAGGTCGCCGAAGCCCTTCTGGATAGCGGAGTCGGGCTGACCAGTAGCGGTCATGGCGCCGAAGGTACGGCCGTGGAAGGACTGCTTAGCAGTGATGATGTGCCAAGCGTCGGGGCCGATGTTCTCGATGCCCCACTTACGAGCCATCTTGATCATAGCTTCGTTGGCCTCAGCACCGGAGTTCTGATACAGAACCTTGTCCATGCCGATGGTCTCGCAGATTTCCTTGGACAGGATAGCCTGGGGAACGGTGTAGGGATAGTTGAAGGTCTGCATGATGGTAGCAGCCTGATCCTGGATAGCCTTCACAACCTTGGGGTTGCAGTTGCCCAGGCAGTTAACGGCGATACCTGCATAGAAGTCCAGGTAGGGCTCGTCGTTCTCATCATACATATAGATGCCCTCGGCGCGGTCAGCGACGAAGTCCATACGCTCATAGGTCTCGATCATGTACTTCTTGACGAGTGCCTTCAGTTCAGCAGCGGTCAGGCCAGTGTCTTTCAGTCTCATAAAGATTTCCTCCCATTCAAAATAAATAGTGATTCAGGGATCGTCTGGATCCGCGTATCAGATCCAGTATTCTCGACAGCCAGCTACTCATTCCGGCTGTTTTGAATGTAAGAGCAGGAAAAGTCATTTCTGAATGTCTCTCCTGTAACTTGTGACCATGATAACACCATTTTCCCAAAAATGAAATGCACCTTTTGCACAAATTATTTGAAGCATTTTCTGCTGAAAACACTCCCTTCTGCGCAGGATTTTATTCGTCCCCTTTCATTTTCTTCTGGGAATTTTTTATTTTTCCCGGAAAATACCTGTTTTGAAACCAACATTCGGGACTTTTTTTATTCTCCACTTCCTGCAATTTTCATTTTTCAGGGCAACTTTCGTCATTTTTGTTTCCGTCAATTTGCACAACCATCTTTTTTCTCTGTGGAAAGCCCTTTGTCCCTTTTATCCTGACCCAAGGGACCTGTCCGCCGATTGCTTTTCCCGGCGGCGGCTGGTACAATAGGAGGTACGGGCACACCTGCCCCTCCTATCAGAACCGGATAGGACAGAGTTATAAAAGGAAGTGACCATCCATGGAACTGAGCCAAATCACCCATGTTGACAACGTCCGCCTGTCTGACGACGGCCAGGCTGTGCGTATCCTGGATCAGAGCCGCCTGCCCAACGAGACGGTTTATCTGGAGCTGTCCCGGGCGGAGGATCTCTACGAGGCCATTGCCACCCTGCGGGTCCGGGGCGCGCCGGCCATCGGCATCTTCGCCGGGTACGCCATGTACGTGCTGGCCCTTCAGACCAGGGCCAGCACCTTCGGCGAATTCATCGCCGAGTGCCGGAAGAACCACGACTATCTGAACGCCTCCCGGCCTACGGCGGTGAACCTGCGCCACATGCTGGACCGGATGCTGGCGGTGGCGGAGGCCATGCCCTGCATGGACATTTCCAGCATCCAGCAGGCCATGAAGCAGGCGGCCCTGGCCATCCACCAGGAGGACATCGCCATGTGCACCGCCATCTCCGAGTACGGCCTGTCCCTGGTAAAGGACGGGGACGGCATCCTCACCCACTGCAACGCGGGGCCTCTGGCCACCTCCCGGTACGGCACCGGGCTGGGCCCCCTGTTTCTGGCCAAGGAGCGGGGAATCACCCTCCACGCCTGGTGTGACGAAACCCGGCCTCTGCTCCAGGGCGCCCGGCTCACCGCCTATGAGCTTCAGCGGGCGGGGGTGGACTGCACCCTCATCTGCGACAACATGGCCAGCATCGTCATGAAGCAGGGGAAGATCAACGCCTGCTTCGTGGGCTGCGACCGGGTGGCCCGGAACGGGGACACCGCCAACAAGATCGGTACCTCCGGGGTGGCCATCCTGGCCAAACACTACGGCATCCCCTTCTATGTGCTGGGCCCCTCCTCCACCATCGACTTCACCTGCCCCGACGGGGACCACATCCCCATCGAGCTGCGGGATGGGGAGGAAATTAAGTCCAAGTTCTTCCAGCAGCCCTCCTCCCTGCCGGAGGTGAAGTGCTACAACCCCGCCTTTGACGTTACCGACCACGACCTGATTACCGCCATCGTCACGGAAAAGGGCATCTGCTACCCGCCCTTTGACGAGAGCTTTGCCCGGCTCTTCGGGAAGACCTGGAAGGAGGAAGAAGGATGAGCGCACCCTATCCCACAGACGCCCAGGCCAAGGCGGAGATCCTGGCCGCGGGGCTGAAAATTTACCAGCGGGGGCTGGTGGCCGCCAACGACGGCAACCTCAGCGTCCGGGTGGGGGGTAACGCCCTATGGGTGACCCCCACCGGTGTCTCCAAGGGCTCCATGACCGAGGACATGCTGGTGAAGCTGGACCTGGACGGCAACCGGCTGGAGGGCACCAGAAAGCCCTCCTCGGAGACGAAAATGCACCTTCGCATTTATAAGGAGAACCCGGACGTGCGGGCGGTGGTCCACGCCCATCCCCCTGCCGCCACAGCCTTTGCCTGCGCGGGGATTCCCCTGGACAAGCCCGTCATCCAGGAGGCGGTGGTCTTTCTGGGCACGGTCCCGGTGGCTCCCTTTGCCCTGCCCGGTTCGGAGGGGGTGGCCGACAGCGTGGCCCCCTTCTGCCGGGACTACCGGGCCCTGCTGCTGGAGTACCACGGGGCGGTCACCTGGGGAGAGTCCATGGAGCAGGCCCACTACCGGCTGGAGTGCCTGGAGCAACTGGCCAACGTGACCCTGCACCTGAAAACCCTGGGCTGCGACCGGGTGATGCCGGAGAGCCTGGTCAAAGACCTGGAGGGCCTGCGGCCCGCCTGGGGCATTAAATAAGCGGACAAAACACAGCGCCCCCAGCCGGTTTTCGGCTGGGGGCGCTTACTATACTTTTGGGTTAATACTGCTCCTCCAGAGACAGAGGGACAGCGCAGAGACTGGGGTCACCGGAGAGCAGCACCTCGCCGGCGTCTCTTACTGTCAGGCGTACGCCGGATGCGTCGCTGGCGTACTCCACAAAAGGACGTTCCGCCGTCTGCACGCTCTCTGCCATCGCCGCCGCCGCGAAAACAGGCGTGATGGCCGCGCACAGGCACACCAGGAAAACCGCAAGCTTTTGTCCCATGGCAACCGCTCCTTTCCGCTGTTTCTAAGGATAGTATACCACGGTTCTTTGGCGAAAACTCTTACATTTTTCCACGGGCTGGAAAATTTCTCTCCGGTCCCGGATCAGTCTCCGGCAGTGGCCTGGGCCAGAACCTTGGCGGCCACGCTGCCGGCTACGCTGGCGCCGGAGCCGCCGTTTTCCACCAGAACCACAAAGGCCAGGGGGTGGTCGGGGTCGTCAATAAAGCCCACAAACCAGGCGTGGGGCTGGTTGCCGCCGCCCACCTCCGCGGTGCCGGACTTGGCGCATACCGCCAGGTCCCCGAACTGGGACTGACCGTACTGGCTCACCACGTTGTTGCGCATCATTTCCTTGAGCCGGGCACAGGTTTCCGCACTGTAAATCTTATAGGTATCGGTGCCGCTGGGCAAAGCTGCCGGCACGGAGGAGCCGGAGAGGGTCTCCTTCTCCACCACCTGGGGCACCACCGCTACCCCCCGGTTGGCGATGCCGCCCACGAAGGCCAGCATGGTGCAGGGGTTCACCAGATCCTTGTACTGGCCCACGCCGGACCAGCCCAGATAGGCCGAGCCCTTATCGGCAGACTCAAAGCTGCCCTTGGCGGTGGGAATGTCGCAGACCTTGATGGAGTCCAGCAGACCCGCCTGCTCCATATACTTTTCCAGCACGTCCCCGCCCAGCTCCAGGGCCAGGGTAGCGTAAGCCCCGTTGCAGGAGGAGGCCAGGCACTGGTTGATGTCCATGTTCTGGCCGTGGACGTAGGGGCAGGTGATCACATCGTCCCCGATCTGGAGACTGCCGGTGCAGGTGTACCGGAAGGAGTCCAGATCGGACTTCTTCTCAATGGCTGCCGCCGTGGTGATCAGCTTGAAGGTAGAGCCCGGGGGATAGGTGCCGGAAAAGAACCGATTCAGATACACCCCTTCGTAGGCGCTGTTTTCGTTAATGTCCGAGGGGGGATTGTTGGGATCGTAGGAGGGGGCGCTCACCAGGCATTTCATGTCGCCGGTGGTGTAGTCATACACCGCCACCACGCCCTTGTGGCCCCCCAGGGCGGCGTAGGCGGTGGCGTTCAGGGAGGCGTCAATGGTTAAGGTCACGTCGTGGCTGCCCAGGGTGGTGCCGGTGATGGGGTTGTACCCGGTGAGCCGGCTGGCCAGCACCGAGCGCAGGGAGGTTCCGAAGTTCCGGTCTCCCACCAGATGAAGGGTGGAAACCCGGACTGTCTGGCTGTCCGCATATTCCCCGGTGGCGCCGTCATAGAGCTTCACCCCGTTGGTGTCGTAAATGGCGCCGGACTCATAGTAGGTGGTGCCGAAAAAGCCCACCCAGCTGTCCCCTTTCTGGATCAGCTGCACGCAGAAATAGATCACCCCGGCCGCCAGGGCGGCGGTGAGCAGAAGGGTAATCAGGGTTCTTCTCCGCAGTCGTTTCACCGCCGGTCCCTCCTTTCTGTCTGGTCAAAGCGGTACCGGGCAGTATCCTGGAAGTCCATGTCCCGGTCCGGGTCCGGCGGGGTGCCCCGACGCCAGTAGAGGGTAGGCTCCCGGTCCTGCCCATAGTCCGGGGGCGGCGCCCAGTCGTCCTGGTAGCCGCCGTAGTCCGGGGGCGGATCGTAGTAGTCCCGGCCGTCGTCATAGGGATCGTCGTACCCGTCATCATAGCCGTCGTCGTACTCGTCGTAATACTCGTCGTCGTAATAGTCGTCATAGTCCTCGTCCCAGCCGTCGTAGATCCGGTCGGAGTCCGGGGGAATCCACCCCCGGATGCGTTTGGGCAGTTTAATGGTGAAGCTGGCGTTTGGTCGGGTGTCCGCCGCCTTCATAAAGGCCAATAGCCCCCAACAGGAGATCATACTGGAGCCGCCCACAGAGACGAAGGGCAGGGTCACGCCGGTGAGGGGCAGGATATCCACCGCGCCCAGCACGTTCAGGGCCGCCTGGAAGATCAGCATAGCGGCAGCGGAGTTGGCGGCGATCACATAGTAGCTGGACCGGGCGGTGGTGGCGCACCGGACGGTGAACACCGCCAGGGCCAGAAGCACAAAGACCGTGCACAGGGCAAGGATCAGGCCGAACTCCTCGCTGACCACGCCAAAGACCAGGTCGGTGTTGGCAGCGCCCAGGTTTTTCAGAAAACTGTCCTCGGTTCCCTTGCCGAAGAGGCCGCCGCTGGCGATGGCGGACATGGTGCGGGTCTGCTGATAGCCGCCGCTCTCGGTGGAAAACTCCCACACATGCCGCCAGGCGGCAAAGCGGTTGGCGATGTATGGCTTAAAGCGCAGGATCATCCACCCGCCGGCGGCAGCGGCGGTGCCCATAAGGGCCAGAAAGCCCACGTCGCCGGACCGGAGGAAGGCGATCACCAGCAGGGCCACGAAGAAGATGAGGGCCGTGCCGAAGTCACTCATGAGGGCCAGGCAGCCCATGCAGAAGCCGCAGAACAGAACCGTGAAGATCAGGTTCCGGCGGGCAAACAGACGGTCCAGGGTGGCAGCGCCGGTGAAGATAAAGGCGATCTTCACGAACTCCGAGGGCTGGAAGCTGATGGGGCCCAGGGCAATCCAGTTTTTCGCGCCGAAAAGCCGCTGGCCCAGAACCACGTTGAAGATCAGCAGCAGGCAGGTGAGCACAGCCACCGGCCAGCGCAGGGACACGGTGGATTTTATGTCCCGGAGCAGAACGCTCAGGGCAACGAAAACGAACAGGCCCAGCAGCAAACAGATGGTCTGCCGGAGGAGAGTCTCCGGGGAGTAGGCCGCCGTGACCGAAAAAGAGATGGTGCACAGGAAGAAGGCCAGGGTCTCCGCCTCGAAAGCCGTCCGCTTCAGAGAGCGGTACAGGGCGTACATGGCCCACATGGCCGCCAGCAGGATGCCGAAGGCCACCCCGATCATGGCAAGCTCGGGAATCTCCCGGCCGGGCAGGCACTGCACGCACATCATGATCTGGAACACCGTCAGGTAGCCCAGGGTCTTGCCGGGGCTCAGGGGCCGCTCGGCCACTCCCCAGCGCATGGCCTGCTCCCGCTCCTCCTCCTCGCTGATGGCGTAGAAGCTCAGGGGCATGCCCCCCAGGTCAATCACATCCCCGGTTTTCACGGGCACGGTGTGGGTCACCTTTTTCCCGTTGACCCGGGTGCCGTTTTTGGTTTGCAGGGGCTGGAGCTTCCAGTTGCCCTTGTCGTCCCGGAGCAGGGCAACATGGCTGCGGGAGACTGTGGGAAAGTCCAGCAGCACGTCGGACCAGCGGCCCCGGCCCACTGTGTTCTCCCAGTGGTACAAATCCAGCCGGGTGCCATCGGCCATGGTGAGCCAGCCCCAGATCTCCTTGCCGGGCTTTTCCCGGAACAGGGAGAGCAAGCAGCGGACCACCACCACAATGGCCACCACCACGGCCAGCACCCGCAGCACCCCGCAGGCCACCGGCAGGACCGTGTCCACCACGGCGCCCACCACATGGCCCGGGTCAGCGGTCTGGATGGCAGCCTGGACCTGGTCCACCAGCTGGGTAAAGATCAGCTTGATTCGGGTGATGAGTTCCCCCATACGTCCCTCCTTTCTCCGGCAAAAAGCGGCCGGACGCATCGTGTGTCATATCATGGTCGGATAACACCATATTATAACATAAAACGCAGAAATGACAAGTCGGGGGAGTTTTCCTGCCCCTTGCGCCCTTCCCCCCATCTGTGCTACACTGGGTACAAAAACCGACAAGGAAGGAGGGTTCCCCATGAAAGCATTCGCCTATCTCCCTAACGGAACCGCCGGATGGGCAGAGAAGGAACGGCCCCATGCCGCCGGCTATGACGCGGTGATCCGCCCTCTGATGGTGGCCCCCTGCACCTCCGACGTGCACAACGTGGCCATCGGCTGCCTCCAGCCCAACCGGGTGCTGGGCCATGAGGGTCTGGGAGAAATCGTGGAGGTCGGGGATCTGGTCCGGGACTTTCGGGTGGGAGACGTGGTGGTGGTCCCCCCGGTGACGCCGGACTGGCGGACGGTCCCCTCCCAGCTGGGGGCTCACCAGCACTGCGCCGGTCTCATTACCGGCCAGAAGCTCTCCAACTCCGAGGACGGCCTGATGGCCGAGTACGCCCTCATCCGGGACATTGACGCCAACGCCGCCCGCATCCCTGACGGGGTGACGCTGGAGGGGGCCGTCCTGGCGGCGGACATGCTGAACACCGGCCTTTACGGGGCGGAGCTGGCAGAGGTCCAGCCCGGGGACACGGTGGTGGTCATGGGCATCGGCCCGGTGGGTCTTATGGCCGTGGCGGGGGCAAGGCTCCGTGGCGCCGGCCGCATCATCGCCATCGGCAGCCGCCCCAAGTGCGTGGAGCTGGCTAAGCTCTACGGGGCCACCGACATCGTCAATTACAAGGAGGGGGACGTGGAGCGCCAGGTCCACCTGCTCACAGACAAGCAAGGGGCCGACTGCTGCATCTGCGCCGGGGGCGGACCGGAAGCCCTGGGCCAGGCAGCGGCCATGGTCCGCTGGGGCGGCACCGTGGGCAACGTGAACTACTTCACCACCTATGGGGACCTGCCCCTGAACAACGTCCGCTTCGGTTTCGGCATGGGCAACAAGACCATCCGCGGGGGCGAGTGCCCCGGGGGCCGGGCCCGGATGGAGCGGCTGCTGCGGCTGCTCCAATACGGCCGGGTGGACCCCACCCCCCTTATCACCCACCGCTTCACTGGGCTGGCCCAGGTGGAGGACGCCTTCCGCCTGATGGAGAAAAAGCCCCCGGCGCTGGTGAAAACCATGGTGGCGCTGTAACCTTATAAAGAAAAGGATGGGATGAACATGGAAAGTCTCTTTCGCTGTCCCCTCTGCCAAAAGGCCCTGGACCGGCAGGAAAACCGGTACCTCTGCCCCCAGGGCCACAGCTTTGACCGGGCCGCTGCCGGGTACGTCCACCTGCTCCCCGCCAACAAGATGCACTCCAAGGACCCCGGGGACGACAAGGGCATGGCCGCCGCCCGGAACCGGTTTCTCTCCGGGGACTATTACCGGCCCCTGTGCAACGCTCTGGCAGAGCTGGCGGTGAAATACGCCCCGGAGACCGTGTCCGTTTTTGACGCCGGCTGCGGGGAGGGCTATTACAGCGCCGCCATCTACCGGGCGCTGGTCCAGGCCGGACGCCGGGTGCGGATGGCTGGGGCGGACCTGTCCAAGCACGCCCTGCGCCGGGCGGCCAAGCGGGAAAAGGACGTGGAGTTTGCCGTGGCCTCGGTTTATGACCTGCCGGTTGGGGATCTGAGCGCCGATCTGCTCTTCAACTGCTTCTCCCCCCTGGCCCTGGAGGAGTTTCGCCGGATTCTGAAGCCCGGCGGAATCTACTTCTATGTGGTCCCCGGGGAGCGGCACCTGTGGGAGCTGAAGAACGTCCTCTACGACCGCCCCTACCCCAACACGGAAAAGCGTACCCCCTACGAGGGCTTTTCCTATCTGGAGGTCCGGCCGGTGGACGGGACCATTCATCTCCCCGACCAGCAGACCATCTTTGATCTCTTCCAGATGACCCCCTACTTCTGGAAAACCCCCAAGGAAGGAGTCCAGCGGCTCACCGCCCTGGGCAGCCTGGACACTGCCATCTCCTTCCGCATCCATGTCTTTCAAAAGGAGTGAGTTCTCCCCATGAAGCAGTACATTGTCGATGCTTTTACCGACCAGGTCTTTGCCGGAAACCCCGCCGCCATCTGTATTCTGGATCAGTGGCTCCCGGAGGACCTGATGCAGAAGATCACCAGGGAAAACAACCTCTCGGAGACTGCCTTCGCGGTGAAAACCGGGGAGACCTACCATCTGCGCTGGTTCACCCCCGGCGGGGAGATTGACCTCTGCGGCCACGCCACCCTGGCCTGCGCCTTCGTCATTCTCACCCGGCTGGAGCCCGGCGGCAACAGGGTCTCCTTCGACACCCTCAGCGGCCGGCTGACAGTCCAGCGAAAGGGCGGCCTGTTCGAGATGGACTTCCCAGCCTATGAATTAAAGAAAGTACCTGTGACCCCGGCTATGACCGAGGCTTTTGGGGCCCGGCCCTCTGCCGCCTATCTGGGGCGGGACCTGCTGTGCGTCTTTGAGGATGAAGCCACCGTGCGGACCATGGCTCCCGACCTGGAGAAGGTCAAGGCCCTGGACGGCCTGCTCCACCACGTCACCGCCCGGGGACGGGAGAGCGACTGCGTCTCCCGGTCCTTCTGCCCCAAGTGCGGCATCCCCGAGGACCCGGTGTGCGGCTCCGGCCACTGCCACATTGTCCCCTACTGGGCCAGGGTTCTGGGCCGGGAGGAGCTGGTGGCCTATCAGGCCTCACCCCGGGGCGGAACCCTCTACTGCAGGCTGGAAGGCGGCCGGGTAAAGCTGGCGGGCAAGGCCGTCCTGTTCTCCCAGGCAGAGCTTTTCCTCCCCAACCAAGGCTAAAAACAAAAGGACAGATAGAAATGACAAAAACCATCTTTTTCGATTTAGACGGCACCCTGACCGACTCCGGCCCGGGGATTATGAACTGCGCCAAGCTGGCCCTGGACCACTTCGGCATCCCGGTGGAAAACCAAGCCCAGCTGCGGGCCTTCGTGGGGCCGCCCCTGCGGATTTCCTTCGAGGGCTACGGGCTGGACCCGGACCAGGTCCAGGAGGCCATCCAGGTGTTCCGGAGCCGGTATGTGCCCATCGGCAAGTTTGAAAACGAGCCCTACCCCGGCATCGGGGACTTGCTGGCCCGGCTTCAGGGTGAGGGACACCGGCTGTATGTGGCCACCTCCAAGCCTGAGGTCACCGCCCGGGAGGTGCTGGAGCACTTCGGCCTGGACGGGTACTTCGCGGAGATCTGCGGGGCCGACCTGAAGGACAAGCGGGACACCAAGGACCAGGTGATCGCCTATCTGTTCAGCAAGGTGGGCCAGCTGGACAACGTGGTGATGGTGGGCGACACCGACTACGACGTCACCGGCGCCGCCGTGTTCGGCATCCCCACCATCGGGGTGAGCTGGGGGTACGGCTCCCCGGAATCCATGACCCAGGCGGGCGCCGTGGCCATCGCCCACACCATGGACGAGCTGCATGAAATACTGAATCGGGATACATAAAAACCCGGGTGCGAAGCATAAGCTTCGCACCCGGGTTTCTTCTGGTTTCTGTATGTGCCGCCTTACATCTCCCGGCGGCCCTCCAGGGCGCGCATGAGGGTGGCGTCGTCCGCGTACTCCAGATGTCCGCCCACGGGGACTCCGTAGGCCAGGCGGGTGACCTTCACCCCGAAGGGCTTCAGCATCCGGGACAGGTACATAGCGGTGGCCTCCCCTTCCGTGTCGGGGTTGGTGGCCATGATGATCTCCTGCACCTCTCCCTGGGCCACCCGCTCCAGGAGGGATTTGATGTGCAGGTCGTCGGGTCCCACCCCGTTCATGGGGGAGAGAACCCCGTGGAGCACATGGTACTTACCCTGGTACTCCCGGGCCCGCTCGATGGCGATCACGTCCTTGGGGTCCGCCACCACGCAGATCACCGAGCCGTCCCGCTTTTCGCTGGCGCAGATGGGGCACAGGCCGTCCCCCTCCGTCAAGTTCTGGCACACGGGGCACAGGGCGATGGACCGCTTGGCGTCCAGAATGGCCTGGGCGAAGGTCGCCACCTCGTTTTCCGGCAGGGACAGGACGAAAAAGGCCAGCCGCTGGGCGGTCTTATGGCCGATGCCCGGCAGGCGGGCAAACTGCTCCACCATTTTTTCCAGGGCAGGGGGAAAATACTCCATCATTCACCTCGCAGGGTGCGGATGGCCTGTTCCGGGTCCGCCGCGCCGTACACCGCGCTGCCGGCCACCAGCACGTCGGCCCCCGCCTGGATCACCAGGGGCGCGGTGTTGGGGTCCACCCCGCCGTCCACCTCCAGGTGGCAGCCGGGGTTGTACTGGTCGATGTATTTCCGGATGGCCGCAATCTTGGGCAGCTGGTCGGCCATGAACTTCTGGCCGCCGAAGCCCGGCTCCACGGTCATCACCAGGATCAG
>JAEDJB010000174.1 GCA_016296565.1 Oscillospiraceae bacterium | reverse complement strand
TGATGCCCATGGCCTCGGCGGCCACCTCATCGTCCCGGATGGCCTTGAAGGCCCGGCCATAGGAGGAGTTCACCAGGAGAACGATAATCAGAATACAGACGGTGGCAATGAACACAGGGAACAGGGTGTCCAGCTGGAAGATGGTGCCGCCGATCTGAATTTTGATGTCGTGGAAGTTGGTGTACTTGCGCAGCAGGTTGGAGCCGTTGGTGACAACGCCCAGGCCGTCCCACTGGAACACTGCGCGGATGATTTCCGCAAAGCCCAGGGTGGCGATGGCCAGGTAGTCGCTCTTCAGCCGCAGCACGGGGATGCCGATGAGGGCCGCAAACGCCGCTGCAACCAGGCCGGCAATGATGATACAGATGATGGAACCCCAGAAGGCGCCGGCGTTCTCCCCCAGCACACCGCTGAGAATCTCCGGGATGGAGAAACGGATGGCGCCGCCATTAAAATACTGGTAGACCGCGTCATGCTGGCCGGCGGGGATGGAGAAAATGGCGAAGGAATAGGCGCCGATGAGCATGAAGCCCGCCTGGCCCAGGGAGAACAGGCCCGTAAAGCCGTTGAGCAGGTTCATGGACACGCAGACCAGCGCAAAGATGGCGCTCTTCTTCAGCACGGGGATGAGCATCACCGTCACCGAGTTGGTGGGGATGGCGTTATCCAGCAGGAAGAGGAACACATAGAAGGCCACCAGCAGAACCACGGCAATGAGCGCGCCGGCCTTCTCCTCGGGTGCTTTTTTTGTCTTGAGTTGTTTTCCCATAGTCTGCACCTCACACCTTGTCCGTGGCCTTCTCACCGAAAATACCGGTAGGCTTGACCAACAGGACCACAATCAGCAGGACGAAGGTGAACGCGTCGGAGAAGACGGTCCAGCCCAGACCCTTGATGATATTTTCGCAGATACCGATGATAAACGCGCCAATGACCGCGCCGGGCACGGAACCAATGCCGCCGAACACTGCCGCCACGAAGGCCTTCAGACCGGGCATTGCGCCGGAGGTGGGGATGACGGAGGTGTAGTTGGAAAAGTACAGCAGGGAGCCGATGGCCGCCAGGAAGCAGCCGATGGCGAAGGTCATGCTGATGACGTTGTTGATCTTGATGCCCATGAGCTCACTGGTCTCAAAGTCCTTGGACACGGCCCGCATGGCCATGCCCACCTTGGTCTTCTTGATGAGCAGAACCAGCAGGATCACCAGCACGATTGTGAGGATGGGGGTGATAACAGTAACCATCTTGGTGCTGGCGGGCCCCACCTGGATCACCTTGGACAGGAAGGGGATCTTGGGGTAGTTCTGGGGCAGGCCGCCGGTGAAGTACAGAGCGCAGTTCTGCAGCAGATAGGACACGCCGATGGCGGAGATCATAACCGACATTCGGGGCGCCGATCGCAGCGGCTTATAGGCCACCTTTTCAATGAGCACGCCCAGAAGCACCGTCACCACGATCACCAGGATCACGGACACATAGATGGGCAGGGACGCTGTGGCGTAGACCATGACCAGGCCGGCCACCATGAACACGTCGCCGTGGGCGAAGTTGATCAGGCGGAGAATGCCGTACACCATGGTGTAGCCGATGGCGATCAGCGCATACTGACCGCCCACGGAGATGCCAGCCAACAGATAAGGCAAATTGGCAGAAATAAATTCAGACATTGCGGTCTCTTCTCCTTCTCTTATAGTTTTGGAGCGTATAAATCCGTTTCACGGAAGGGTTCTGTGGAACGCATTAATACGTTCCCGTTGACGAAACAGCCCATTCCGGGAGAAATTCTGTCGAATCCAAAAGGACAGCCGTGGCGGGAGCACCTGGTACCCCCGCCACAGTCTGACAAAATCATTACATGGGCTGTATTGTCACAATACAGCGCGGATCACTCAACACCCTGGACAGCCACGAAGTCCCAAACGTTCTCGCTGACGTTGGCGGTCTTCACGAAGGCGGTGGTGCGGTTGGCATCGCCGATCTCATTGAAGGAGATGTCGCCGGAAACGCCGCTGTAGGTAACGCCGGGCAGAGCTTCCATCACAGCGCCGGGATCGGTGGTGCCGGCAGCCTTCAGAGCTTCCAGTGCCACGAAGTAGGCATCGTAGCCCATGACGGACACGGCTGCGATGGTATCGTCGCCGCCATTGTTGGACAGGTTGGTGGAGTCTGCGTTGATCCACTCCTTGAAGCCCTGTTCGAACTCGGGGTTGCCGCCCTCAGCATAGAAGGTGGTGACATAGATGGACAGGTCCTTGCCCTGAGCAGCGGACAGGATGACGTTGGAGTCCCAAGTGTCGGAGGCCAGCAGAGGCATGGTGATGCCCTGAGCGGAGGCCTGCTCCACGATCAGCTGTGCATAGCTGATGGAGGTGGGGGCGAAGATCACCTCAGCGCCCTTGTTCTTGGCGGTGGTCAGATAGGAGTTGAAGTCAGAGGTGCCTTCGGGGAAAGAGTCGGTGATCACGGTCATGCCCATTTCCTCGGCAGCCTGCTGGAAGTACTTCAGCAGACCCTGGTCATAGTCGTTGCCCAGCTGGCCCAGGCAGTAGACAGTGTCGGCACCCAGCTCGTCCTTGGCGAAGTTGGCCAGAACGGTGCCCTGGAAGGGATCCAGGAAGCAGATGCGGAAGTAGTGGCTGTTGCCCTCAGTGACCTGGGGGTTGGTGCAGGTGACGCCCATGGCGGGAATGCCTGCCTGCTCAAAGGTGTCGGATGCAGCGATGGACACGCCGGAACCATAGGAGCCCAGGATGATGGAGGGGCTCTTGGAAATCAGGGTGTTGGCTGCGGACACGGCCTTGTCGTTGGAGGACTCGTTATCAGCGATCTCCAGCTTCACGTTGTAGGTCTTGCCGTCGATCTCCACGGTGGGAGCCACGGAGTTGGCATACTGCATGCCAAGGACTTCCTGCTTGCCGCCGGCGCCGTTGTCGCCGGACAGGGGCTCGTACACGCCGATAACGACGGTATCGCCGGCAGCAGCGGTTTCTTCGCCGCCGTCGTCTGCAGGTTCAGCGGGGGTGCCGCAGGCAGCCAGGGCGAAAGCCATGCAGCCGGCCAGCAGAAGTGCAAGAATCTTCTTCATTTTGTTACCTCCTTAATTTTTACCGGGATGTCCGCCCTTCACGGACTTATGTATTTCCCCAGCATTGTTAATATAGTGTACTATAGTTTTCCCCTTTTTGCAACTTCTTTTTGCAATTTGGGCGAACCTTCCGCAAAGTTCTCCTTCACAGAACCAGCTTCACTGTGCTGCTTCCGCCCCGGGTTTTGGACACCACAATCTGCCGGTCAATCCGGGCTTTCAGGGCGGATACATGGGAGATGATTCCCACCAGCTTGTTCCCCTCGGTGAGCCCTCCCAGGGTGCGTACAGCCTGCTCCAGGGCCTCGTCATCCAAGGAACCAAAGCCCTCGTCCACAAAAAGGGTCTCCAGGCGGATGCCTCCGGCAGCGGCCTGCATTTCGTCGGCCAGGCCCAGAGCCAGAGCCAGAGAGGCCTGGAAGGATTCGCCCCCGGAGAGAGTTTTAACACTGCGCTGGGCCCCCTTGTAGTGGTCCACCGCGTCCAGCTCCAGGCCGCTGCGGCCCCGCTGGTTTTCCGCCTCCCGGCGGCGGCACAGCTCATACCGTCCGCTGGTCATGGACAT
>JAEDJB010000173.1 GCA_016296565.1 Oscillospiraceae bacterium | reverse complement strand
TCCAGCACCGGCTGGACGCACTCGGCCAGGAACCGGTCCACCTGCTGGGGGCAGCAGCCAATGTAGTCTGCCGGGTCCAGGTGCTTCATCACGTCCTCTTTGGTGAGGCCAAAGGCCGGGTCGGCGGCGATGCGCTCCAGCAGATCGTTGGGCTTGCCCTCGTCCTTCACCTGGCTGCCGGCAGCCAGGGAGTGCATCCGGATGCGCTCGTGGAGCTCCTGCCGGTTGCCGCCCTTCTTCACCGCGTCCATGAGGATGTTCTCGGTGGCCATGAAGGGCAGCTCCTCCATGATGTGCTTTTCGATAACCTTGGGGTGGACCACCAGGTTGGAGGCCACGTTCTCATACAGGTTCAGGATGGAGTCCACCGCCAGGAAGGCCTCGGACACGGAGATCCGCTTGTTGGCCGAGTCGTCCAGGGTTCGCTCGAACCACTGGAGGGAGGAGGTCATGGCGGGGTTCATGGAGTCGGCAATCACATACCGGGCCAGGGCGCAGATGCGCTCGCTGCGCATGGGGTTGCGCTTGTAGGGCATGGCGGAGGAGCCCACCTGGTTCTTCTCGAAGGGCTCTTCAATCTCCTTCATGTGGCACAGCAGCCGCAGGTCGGTGGCAAACTTGTGGGCGGACTGGGCGATGCCGGAGAGGGTGGCCAGGATAGCGGAATCCACCTTCCGGGTGTAGGTCTGGCCGGACACCGGCTGGACCAGGTCGAAGCCCATCTCGGCAGCGATCTTCTTGTCCAGCTGGAGCACCTTCTCCTGGTCCCCGGCAAAGAGTTCCAGGAAGCTGGCCTGGGTGCCGGTGGTGCCCTTGCAGCCCAGCATCTTCAGGTTGGCCAGACGGTACTCCACCTCGTCCAGGTCCATGAGCAGCTCGTTCATCCACAGGGTGGCCCGCTTGCCCACGGTGACCATCTGGGCGGCCTGATAGTGGGTGTAGCCCAGGGTGGGCAGGGCCTTGTACTCCGCGGCAAATCTTCCCAGCTTGTCCAGGATGCGCACCAGCTTGTCCCGGATGAGCTGGAGGCCCTCCCGCATGATGATGATGTCGGTGTTGTCCCCCACGTAGCAGCTGGTGGCCCCCAGATGGATGATGGGCATGGCGTTGGGGCAGAGGGCGCCGTAGGCGTGGATGTGGGCCATTACGTCGTGGCGCAGTTCCTTCTCCTTCTGAGCGGCCAGTTCGTAGTCAATGTTGTCCTTCTCCCGCTCCATCTCGTCGATCTGGGCCTGGGTGATGGGCAGCCCCAGCTCCATCTCCGCCCGGGCCAGGGCGATCCACAGCCGCCGCCAGGTGGTGAACTTCTTGTCCGGGGAGAAAATGTACAGCATCTCCCGGCTGGCATAGCGGGAGGCCAGAGGGCTTTCGTAGGTGTCTTTCATATGGTTTGCTCCTTCCCTTTCGTCAAAAAGCTGTGATACGCCACGATCCCCCTGCCCGGAAGAGACAGGGGGATGAGGATCATCAGAGGATCAGGCGTCGGCCAGGAACTTCTCCAGCCGGTCCAGGCCTTCCTTAATGTTTTCCATGGAGACGGCGAAGGACCAGCGCACATAGTTGGGTGCGCCGAAGCCGGAGCCGGGGACCACCGCCACCAGGCCCTTTTCCAGGAAGAGCTTGGCAAAGTCGTCGCCGTCCTTGATCTCCACGCCGTAGAGGGTCTTGCCCACCAGCTCTTCCACATTGATCATCATGTAGAAGGTAGCTTCCGAACGGACCGCATGGATGCCGGGGATGGTGTTGGCCCGTTCGTAGAGGTAGTCACGGCGCTTCTCAAACTCCTGCCGCATGGCTTCCACGGTGTCCTGGGGACCGGTGAAGGCTTCCACGGCGGCAATCTGGGAGATGGGGTTGGTGCCGGACATGCAGTGGCTCAGGTAGTTGCTGATGACCTTAATAATGTTCTTGGGGCCGGCGGCGTAGCCGATGCGCCAGCCGGTCATGGCATAGCTCTTGGCCACACCGTTAATGAGGATGGTGCGGGCCTTCACCTCGTCGCCAAGGGTGGCAAAGCAGGTGTGCTTCTTGCCGTCAAAGATCAGCTTATCGTAGATCTCGTCGGAGATCACATACAGGTCCTCTTCCACGCAGACCTGGGCAATGGCCTGTAAGGTCTCTTTGTCATACATCATGCCGGTGGGGTTGCCGGGGTTATTGAGGATCAGGGCCTTGGTCTTGGGGGTGACGGCAGCCTTCAGCTGGGCGGCGGTCATCTTCAGGCCGGTTTCCTCGGTGGTGTTCACGATGACGGGCACGCCGCCCACCATCTTGATGATCTCATAGTAGCTCACCCAGTAGGGGGCAGGCAGAATGACCTCGTCCCCGGGGTTCACCAGGGTCTTCAGGGTCACATAGACCATGTGCTTGGCGCCGCCGGTGACGGCGATCTCATCCAGGCCGTACTCCACACCCCAGTCTTCCTTCAGCCGGTAGGCCACGGCGTTGCGCACGTCCACGGTGCCGGCAGCGGGAGTGTACCGGGTCTGATTATTTTCAATGGCGCGGATGCCCGCCTGCTTGATGTGCTCGGGGGTGTCAAAATCGGGTTCTCCGGCGCCAAAACCAATCACGTCGATGCCAGCCGCCCGCATGCTCTTGGCTTTGCTGTCAATCTCCACCGTGGTAGACGCACGGACAGACTGGGCGAGTGCAGATAATTCTTTCATAACTACAGGCCTCCTATCACATTCTATCTTTCCTGGTGAAACATTATAGTGACAAACTTGCATATTTGCAATAGTATACGCCAAAAAAATATTTTTTCTGAACTTTTTTTCTTGCGCACTTTCAAAAAACAAGCGCCTCGGGAGGGTTCCCGGGCGCTTTGGAGGCCATCAGTCGTTTCTTTTCCGCCGGCGGTCCTGGTTTTTCTGGTAGAGATAGTACAGACCGTCGATGATGAGGTTCTCGTCAAAAATAATGTCCCGCTTGCAGTGCTTCAGGATGGGGCCTGCGTTGCCCCCGGTCATGACCACGGTGGCAGCAGGCCCGGCGGCCTCCTCCATCCGCTGGATCAGGCTGTCGATCATGCCGGCGTTGCCGTACACCACCCCGGCCCGCATGGCGTCAATGGTGCTGCGGCCCATGATGGAGGCGGGGGCCTCAATGGAGATGTGGGGCAGCTCCGCCGCCCGGCCGGACAGCGCCTCCAGGGCGATCCGCACCCCGGGGGCGATGACGCAGCCCTCGTAGGTGTTCTTCCCCAGGTAGGACAGGGTGGTGGCGGTGCCCATGTCGATAACGATGATGGGCGCCGGATACTTCTGCAGAGCGGCCACGGAATAGGCCACAATGTCGGAGCCCAGCTGGTTGTGGATCTCCGCCAGGATATTCATGCCGGTTTTGACCCCCGGTCCCATCAGCATGGGGCGAACCCCGCAGAGCTGACGGATGGCGTCTGCCATGGCGGAGGTCATGGGCGGCACCACGCTGGAGATCACCGCGCCGGTCACCGAGCGCACGTCCGACTGCTTCAGGCGAAACATGTCCAGCACGTCGATGGCGATCTGGTCCGGGGTCTTGTTCTTGTCGGTCTTGATGGACCCCCGGAACAGAAGCTTTCCCTCCGGGGTAAACAGCCCCATGGTGATGGTGGTGTTTCCAATGTCCACAGTAAAAATCATTCCCGCACCCCCTGGTTCTATCCTGTCACATTACT
>JAEDJB010000172.1 GCA_016296565.1 Oscillospiraceae bacterium | reverse complement strand
CGAGGTGATTTTTTGCCGATTCCCTACTTTATCCTGGCCGCTGCCCTGGTGGCGGGGGACCAGCTTGTGAAATTTTGGGTCCGGGCCAACATCCCCCTGCACACCCACCTGGACTTTCTGCCGGGGATGGACCTGACCTATGTGCAGAACACCGGCGCGGCCTTCTCCCTGTTCAGCAGACACACCTGGATGCTCACCCTCCTGTCCGGGGTGGTGGCGGTGATCCTGGCCATTGCCCTGGCCAGGCGGATTCTCACCCACTGGTCCGGGCAGCTGGCCCTGGCCCTGCTGCTGGGAGGCGCCATCGGAAACTTCATCGACCGGCTCCTGCTGGGCTATGTCACCGACATGTTCGCCACCACCTTTATGAACTTCGCCGTGTTCAACGTGGCGGACATCGGCGTGGTGGTGGGGGGCGTGCTGCTGTGCGTCCATGTGCTCTTCTTCATGCGGGGAGATAAGGGGGCGGCCAAGGCATGATGGTTACCCTCACCGTGCAGGACCCCGGCCAGCGGGCGGACCAGTTTCTGGCCCGGTCCCTGGATAACCTGACCCGCTCCGCTGCCCAGAAGCTGCTGGAGGGGGGCCACGTCCTCCGGGAGGGCAAGGCCCTGAAGAAAAACGACCGGCTGAACCCAGGGGACGAGCTGGCGGTGCTCATCCCCGACCCCGCGCCGGTGGAGATCCTCCCCCAGGACATTCCCCTGGACATTGTCTATGAGGATGGGGACGTGATCGTGGTGAACAAGCCCGTGGGGATGGTGGTCCATCCTGCCCCCGGCCACCCGGACGGCACCCTGGTGAACGCCCTCATGCACCACTGCGGGGAGAGCCTTTCCGGCATCAACGGGGAGCTGCGGCCGGGGATTGTCCACCGGATCGACCGGGACACCAGCGGCCTGATTATCGCCGCCAAAAACGACGCTGCCCACCTGGCCCTGGCCCAGCAGCTTCAGGACCACTCCCTCTACCGGGAGTATGAGACGGTGGTCATTGGGGGGATGAAGGAGGACCAGGGGACGGTGGACCTGCCCATCGCCCGCCACCCCACCGACCGGAAGAAAATGGCGGTGAACCATTACAACGGCCGCCGGGCGGTGACCCACTGGACGGTGCTGAACCGGTACCGGGGGTACACCCACCTTCAGTGCCGGCTGGAGACCGGCCGCACCCACCAGATCCGGGTCCACCTGGCCCAGACGGGCCACCCGGTGCTGGGAGACCCGGTGTACGGCGGGGTGCGGAAGGGCTTTCCCGAGCTGGTGGGCCAGTGCCTCCACGCCCGGAGGCTGTCCTTCGTCCACCCCAGCACGGGGGAGAGACTGAACCTGGAGTGTCCCCTGCCCGACTACTTCACCGCCACCCTGACCCGCTGCCAACGGCTGTAACCGGCGGGAGCAAGCCCCCGCCCTACACAAATCCCGGGATACCCTGTCCCGCTAGCGGGCGGCTGATAGCCGCCCCTACATAAACCTTGGATACGGCTGTAGGGCGGGATGCCCACATCCCGCCGCAACCCCCGGACGCACGTTTTTAACCTTCCCCTGTAGGGGCGGTCTGTGACCGCCCGCGGCGTTTCGATACCCTCCAGGCTGGCGGGCGAACACAGTTCGCCCCTACGGTATCGCCTCCCAGGATAGGGTAGGGGCGGATAGTATCCGCCCGAAAAACGGAACGAAACCCTGCCGCGTTGGCGGGCGGCTGATAGCCGCCCCTACGCAAACCCCATACGTCCGGGGTGTGCATTCCCCTGTTGGAGCGGTCTGCGACGTGACCCACGCAGCCAGCGGAAAACAAAAAATGCCAGCCGGGCGGACACGGAGTCCCAGGGGGTTTACCCTTCCACGGCTGGCGCCATCAGTATACAGGGTTTCCTGAATGGTGTCAATACAACCCATCAGAGCCCGCAGCGTTTCGATGCCCTCCAGGCTGGCGGGCGAACTGTGTTCGCCCGCGGTTTTCCCACAAAACAACCCCCGCCCGAAGCCGGGCGGGGGTTGCTGTTTACCGGGGGGAACCCAGGCCTGCCACGTGGCAGGCGGCCTCCCAGTCCTCTTTTTTCACGTAAATCTCATACCAGGTGCTGCCCTGGTTCAGAAGGCTGCCTGCACCGAGAAGCTCCCGGGAGCCCATGTTCAGCGCCCCGATGGAAGTGCGGCTTTTGGCCTTCACCTGGTACTCGATGCCCTGGGCGTCCAGGGCCTGGCGGATGCGCTCGCTGTCGTCCAGGGAGCGCAGGGTGGTCAGTTCCCGCCGGTTCAGGGGAGTCAGCATGGTCACGCCTCCTTTTTTCTTACAGTATACCATACCCCTCCCCTGCCCCGCAACCCCAGGAATTTCCCGGGAAAGGGGCTTTTTCTCCCCGGCGATCCGTGTTATAATATCAATACGTATGTCAAAATTTCTTCCTTTGGCCTGTTTTGGGCCAGGATTGGAGTGCTATGAAAGAAAAACGGACCGATTCCCGTCCCCCCCGCCAGCGGGAGGAGACCGCCGCCGACGGCATCATTGAGGGCCGCAACGCGGTCACCGAAGCCCTGCGGGCCGGGACCAACATCGACAAAATCTTTATCATGAAGGGCGAGGTGGACGCCGCCCTGGGCCACATCGCCTCCGCCGCCCGGCAGAAGGGCATCGTGGTGGCCGACGCGGACAAGAACAAGCTGGACAAAATGAGCCGCACCCACGCTCACCAGGGGGTCATCGCCGTGGCCGCTGTCCGGGAGTACGTCTCCGTGGAGGACATCCTCCAGATCGCCCGGGACAAGGGGGAGCAGCCCCTCATCGTAGTCTGCGACGAGCTGTCCGACCCCCACAACCTGGGGGCGGTGATCCGCACCGCCGAGTGCGCCGGGGCCCACGGGGTGGTGATCCCCAAGCGCCGCAGCGCCGGGCTCACTGCCGTGGTGGCCAAGACCTCTGCCGGGGCCGTGTCCCACCTGCCGGTGGCCCGGGTGGCCAATCTGCCCTCCCTGCTGAAGGACCTGAAGAAGCAGGGGCTGTGGATCTTCGGCACCGCCGCCGACGGCACCACCTCCCTCTACGACGCGGACCTGAAGGGCCCCGCCGTCATCGTCATCGGCTCCGAGGGGGACGGCATGAGCCGCCTGGTCTCCGAGACCTGTGATTTTCTGGTGAGCATCCCCATGAAGGGGAAGCTCAACTCCCTCAACGCCAGCGCCGCCGCCGCCATTCTCCTCTACGAGGCCGTCCGGCAGCGCCTGTGAGTCCAAAGTGAGGCTTTTCTATGTCAGATGACAACAACTTCAGCTTAGGGGATATTCTGTGGGAATACGCGGACTACACCCCGCCGGAGCCGGACCCGGTTCCTGCTGTGCCGCTGCCCCCGGTGCCGCCCCAGACTCCGGCCAAGCCTGAGCCCCCGGCGGCCCCGGTCCGGGAGACCATCCCGGCGCCCCAGCCGGCCGCGCCCAAGCCTGCCCCGCCCCCTGCGGCCCCGGCCAGGCCTGCCCCGCCCCCTCCGGCCCCGCCCAAACCGGCGGCCGGGCAAAAGCAAACCCCATACCTTCCCGCAAACCAGGGGCCCCAGACCAGCAAGCCTGCGCCTGCGGCCTCCCCTGTCCAGACGACGCCTCCCAGCCAGACACCCCCCAAGCCGCCCCAGCAGGAGCCGCCCAAGGCAGCCCCTGCCGCCGCCCCGGCCCAGCCGGTGACCAAGCCGGA
>JAEDJB010000024.1 GCA_016296565.1 Oscillospiraceae bacterium | reverse complement strand
CAAATGTGAAGAACCCTTGAACAATCCGGGCAAATCGTTGCTTTTTTGCCCCAGCGGGTGTAAGATACCTTAATATGACCAGAAATTTACCCGGTTTCCACCGGAACATCAACGCGGAGGTTATCACATGAACTTTACCTATGCGCAATATCAGGAGAGCGCGGACTTCCTGCGCACCAAGCTGGGCGCCTTCGTGCCGAAGGTAGCCATGGTCCTGGGCTCCGGCCTGGGGTATCTGGGGGATGAGGTGGAAAACCCCATCGTGGTCCCCTACGGGGAGATCCCCCACTTCAAGCATTCCACCGCCCCCGGGCACAAGGGCCAGCTGGTGTTCGGCACCCTGGCGGGCAAGCCCGTGGCCGTCATGCAGGGCCGGATGCACCACTACGAGGGCTACTCCTACGAGGAGGTCAGCTACGCTGTCCGGGTCCTCCACCTGCTGGGCTGCGACACCCTGTTTGTCACCAACGCCGCCGGCGGCGTCAACTGGAACTTCCAGGCCGGGGACCTGATGCTCATCACCGACCAGATCAAGATCTTCATGGAGTCCCCCCTCCGGGGCGAGAATCTCCCGGAGTTCGGCCCCCGGTTCCCCGACTCCAGCTATCTCTACACCCCCGCCCTCCGGGATCTGGCCCGGAAGCAGGCCCGGAAGCTGGACATCGACCTGAAGGAAGGGGTCTACATGTACTTCCCCGGCCCCCAGTACGAGACCCCCGCCGAGGTCCGCATGGCCCGGATTCTGGGAGCGGACGCCGTGGGCATGTCCACCGCCCCGGAGGTCATCACCGCCGGTCACTGCGGCATGCAGGTGCTGGGCTTTACCCTGGTGTCCAACATGGCCGCCGGCGTGCTTCCCCAGCCCCTCAGCGAGGAGGAGGTCCTGGAGGCCGCCGCTGCTGCCCGGGAGAAGTTCTCCTCCCTGCTGCTGGCCTGCCTGGAGGCCCTGTAAGGTGACGCCATGAAAAAAACACTCATTTACAACTGCCGCGCCCTCCTCATGGATGAGGAGGGTACGGTTCTGAACAACGCCTTTGTGGCCGTGGAAGGGGACAAGATTGCCTCCGTGGGCACCACCCGCCCCGAGGGCCCCTTTGACCAGGAGATTGACGGCAAGGGGAACGTCCTCATGCCCGGCCTGGTGAACGCCCACACCCACATCCCCATGACCCTGCTCCGGGGCTACGGCGGGGGCTGCGATTTGCAGACCTGGCTGAACCAGTGGATTTTCCCCGCCGAGGCCAAGCTGGACGACCAGGCCGTGGCCGCAGGCACCGCTCTGGGCCTGGCGGAGATGATCGCCAACGGCGTCACCTGCATTGCGGACATGTACATGCACACCCCCGCCATCGCCCGGCAGGTGCTGGAGGCGGGGATCAGCGCCAACCTGTCCGTGGGCGGGGTGTACTTCGGTGCCCCCGACCAGTTCAGCCCCGAAACCTGCGGGGACTGCGGCAACCAGATCCGCCTCACCGAGGAGTGGCACGGAGCCGGGGACGGCCAGATTCTGGTGGACGCCTCCATCCACGGGGAGTACACCTCCAATTCTCCCCTGTGGAAGTGGATGGCCGACTACGCCCAAAAGAAGGGCCTGGGGATGCATGTCCACGTCTCCGAGACCCAGACCGAGCACCAGGGCAGCCTGGACCGCAACGGCAAGACCCCCATCCAGACCCTGGACCAGTACGGGGTGTGGGACACCCGGGCCATTGCCGCCCACTGCGTCTGGACCACCCCGGAGGACTGGGCCATCATGGCCGCCAAGGGGATCTCCTGCGTCCACAACCCGGTGTCCAACCTGAAGCTGGGCTCCGGGGTGGCGCAGATTCCCGCCATGAAGAAGGCCGGGGTGAACATCGCCCTGGGTACCGACGGCGTCTCCTCCAACAACAGCACCGACCTGTTCCAGGAGATGAAGTTTGCCGCCGTTCTCCACCCGGGCGTGAGCCGGGACCCCCTGGCTCTTCAGCCCATGGATGTGCTGCGCATGGCCACCTGCGACGGGGCCAAGGCCCTGGGCCGCAAGACCGGGCGCATCGCTCCGGGGTACATTGCCGACCTGATTCTGGTGGACTTTGACCGGCCCAACCTCACCCCCTGCCACAGCGTCACGGACAACCTGGTCTACTCCGCCTGCGGCCGGGACGTGGTGATGAATATGGCCCGGGGCAACGTCATATACAAAGACGGGACCTACTTCACCCTGGACCTGGAAAAGATAAAGGATCAGGTGAAAAACTACGCCATGCCCCTGATATTTGGATAACCTGTGGAGGATATACCGTTGAAACAATCATCGCAAAAAAGTACGTTTTTCGGCGGGGCGGCGACGCTGGCTGCGGGCATTGTGATCGTCAAGCTCATCGGCGCCCTGTACAAGATTCCTCTGGGCCGTATCCTGGGGGACGTGGGCTTCGGCCACTTCAACAACGCCTACTCGGTGTTTAACCTGCTGCTGATGGTCTCCACCGCGGGCCTGCCCGTGGCCATGTCCAAGACCATTTCGGAGGCCAACGCACTGGGCCGCCGCAACCAGGTCAACCGGGTGTTCCGGGTGTGCCTGATCACCTTTATCATTCTGGGCTCCATCACCACATGCATCATGTTCTTCGGCGCCCAGCCCCTGGCAAGCCTCCAGGGGGACAGCATGGCGGCTCCCGCCATCCGGGTCATGTCCCTCACCGCCTTCTTCCTGTGCACCGTTTCGGCCTACCGGGGCTTTGCCCAGGGCCACTCGGACATGGTCCCCACAGCAGTCTCCCAGGTCATTGAGGCCGTCGCCAAGCTGGTGGTGGGCCTGTTTTTGGCCTGGTACCTGCTCTACCTGGGCTTCGGCAGTGAGGTTGCTGCCGCCGGTGCCATCGGCGGCGTGGCCGCCGGCAGCGGGGTGTCCCTCATCTACCTGATTATCCGCCATCACCGGACCAATCCCCCCGCCAAGGCTCTGGGGGACGACAAGCCGGACACCGCCGGCAGGATCTTAAAGACCCTGCTGGTCATTGCTGTGCCCATTACCCTGAGCTCCTCCGTGGTGCCCATCACCACCTATATCGACACCATCCAGGTCCAGAACCTCCTCCAGAGCGCTCTGGGCTACACCGAGGAGATGGCCGTGAGCCTCTACGGGTCCTACCAGAAGGCCGTGGCCATTTATAACCTACCTTCCTCTCTCATGGTCTCCCTGACGGCCTGCATCGTGCCCGCGGTGTCCGCCGCCCTGACCACCAAGGATAAGCTGGGCGCCGGCAAGGTGGCCGAGTCTGCTCTGCGGGTGGGGGCTATGCTGGCCATCCCCGCCGGCGTCGGCCTTGCGGCTCTCTCCGGCCCCATCATCCAGCTGCTCTATCCCGAGACCAACCAGGAAGTGGCCTCCGCCTGTATGTTCATCCTGGGCATCGCCTCCATTTTTGTGTGCATCATGCTCCTGTGCAACGCCATCCTCCAGGCCAACGGCCGGGCGTCCCTGCCCATCTGGTTTATTGCCATCGGCAGCGCCCTGAAGCTCATCGTGAACTTCTGCCTGGTCCAGCAGCCCGCCGTGGGCATCAAGGGCGCCCCCATCGGCACCCTGGTGTGCTTCTCCCTGGTGGCGGTGATGGAGCTGGCCGCCATCAAGAAAGTCACCCCCTATCCCCCCAAATACCTGCGGGTGTTTGTAAAGCCCCTCATCGCCGCCCTGGCCATGGGCGCGGCAGCCTGGGCCAGCTACGGCCTGTTTGCCGCCCGCCTGGGCAACACGCTGGCTGTGTGCGGCGCCATCCTGGTGGGCGTGGTGGTCTATGCGGTGCTGGTCATCCTTCTGCGGGCCGTGTCCAAGGACGATCTGTCCCTGATGCCAAAGGGAGATAAAATTGCAAAACTCCTCCGGATTAAGTAAAAATACGGATAAGAACGAATAAAAACCGAGAAAATGTCCCAGAGGGACTTGTGGGAAACAGCGTCATATGATAAATTTTGAATATAAAAAATCGTACAACGTGGAGGACCTGCGGGAAATTGTCCGGATCCTCCGCGCCCCCGGGGGCTGCCCCTGGGACATCCAGCAGACCCATGAGAGCATCCGCCGGAACTTCATTGAGGAAGCCTGCGAGGTTGCCGAGGCCATCGACGAAAAGAACCCGGACCACCTGAAGGAAGAGCTGGGGGACGTGCTCCTCCAGGTTCTCTTTCATGCCTCCATTGAGGAGGACGCGGGGCGGTTCGACCTGGACGACGTGGCCGACGGGATCTGCAAAAAGCTCATCTACCGCCACCCCCATGTGTTCGCCCAGGAGCAGGCCGACTCGGTCGGCCAGGTACTCACCAACTGGGAGGAACTCAAGCGGAAGGAAAAGGGCCAGGCAACAGACACGGACACCCTGAACAGCGTGGCCCGGACCCTGCCGGGCCTGTGGCGGGCGGAGAAGATCCAGGCCAAGGCCGAGCGGGCCGGGTTTGAGTGGCCCGATGTCCAGGCCGCCATGGACAAGCTGGAGGAAGAACTGGGCGAACTGAAAACCGCGGTGGCGGAACAGTCCAACGTGGAGGAAGAGCTGGGTGACCTGCTGTTTGCAGCGGTGAAGATTGCCCGGTTCTTCCAGATTGACCCTGAGGAAGCTCTGGGCGGAACCTGCGAAAAGTTCATTCGCCGGTTTGCCGGGGTGGAAGCGGCGGTCACGGCCCAGGGAAAGAAAATGAAGGACCTGCCAGTCTCCCAGCTGATGGTCCTCTGGAACCGGGAAAAACACCCGGAGAAGGCACATTTTGAAGAGAAAGAGGGAAAAACATCATGAACAAGACAGAACTGATTCAGAGCATTGCGGAGGAAACCGGCTTCTCCCGGAAAAACGTGGAGATCGCCATGAACGCCGCCATTGCCCGCATCACCAAGGCTCTGGCCGAGGAGGAAAAGGTCCAGATCGTCGGCTTCGGCGCTTTCGAGACCAAGACCCGCGCCGAGCGCATGGGCCGCAACCCCAAGACCGGCGAGGACATTCCCATCCCCGCCACCAAGGTGCCCGTGTTCAAGGCCGGCAAGGCCCTGAAGGAAGCTGTGGATAAGTAACGAGATCCTGCCGCCCGCCGCTTGAGAACAGCGGCGGGCGTTTTGCGCGGTACGCGCCAATATGCACAAGAAGTCCTTCCGGGTTGACAGGAAAATTTTCATTTTGGAAAGAAAAGATGTGCGGTTTTCTCTTTACTTTATCACGGTAGAGTGATAAAATATCAACCATCCAACGGACTAAAGGAGAAAGGGGCGCGGACCCATGGAATTTGATTGGAGCATCCTCCGCAGCGGGGAGCAGACCATATACCGCCTGCGGGGCCTGTACGAGCAGTACGGCTACCGCCGGTTTAAAATGAGTAAGTTTGAGGAATACGACCTCTACGTGCGCAACAAGGACTTTCTGGTGAGCGACCGGATGATTACCTTCACAGACGCCCGGGGGGTCCTTATGGCGTTAAAGCCGGACGTGACCCTTTCCATCATCAAGAACACCCGGGAGGAGGACCCCGGACCCCGGAAGGTCTACTACAATGAGGCCATCTACCGCACCAGCAAGGGGGACGACACCTTCCAGGAGATTATGCAGACCGGCCTGGAGTGCATCGGCACCCTGGACCTGTACCACATCTACGAGGTGATCGCCCTGGCGGTGCAGAGCCTGAAGGCCATCAGCCCCGACTATGTGCTGGACGTGTCCCACATGGGCCTGGTCTCCGGGTTTATGGAGGCCGCCGGTGTGGACGAGGCGGATTACCCCACCGTCCTGGAGGCGGTGCGGGAGAAGAACCCCGCCGCCCTGGCGGCCTTCTGCCGGGAGCGGGGACTCAGCGGTACGGTGCAGACCCTGCTGGAGAAGCTCATCACCACCTACGGCACCATCGACACCGTCCTGGACCAGCTGGCTCCCCTGTGCGTGGGGGGCAAGCGCACCCGGGAGGCCTGGGAGGAGCTGAGCAGCATCCGGGACCTGCTGAAGGCCAACGGCCTGGCAGACCGGGTGTACCTGGACTTCTCCGTGGAAGGCGGCATGGATTACTACAGCGGCATCGTGTTCCGGGGCTTTATCAAGGGCCTGTCCGCGGGGGTGCTCTCCGGCGGGCAGTACGACAAAATGGTGGAGAAGATGGGCAAGTGCTGCGGCGCCATCGGCTTTGCCATCTACCTGGATGAGCTGGAGCGGCTCCGTCCCGCCCAGGCCCAGTGGGACGCGGACGTGCTGGTGCGCTACGACGAAAAGACCGATCTCACCGCTCTCACCGGCAAGCTGGCGGAGCTCACCGCCCAGGGCAAGCGGGTGCTGGCCCGGCGGGAGGAGGTTGACCTGCGGACGCGGGAGACCATTGACATGAGAGGGGGCAAGCAGGCATGAGCGACAAGGAATTTCTGAACGTGGCCCTGCCCAAGGGCCGGCTGGGGGAGAAGGTTTACGCCATGTTTGCCCAGGCGGGCTTTCCCTGCGACGAACTGCTGGACCCCAAGCGCAAGCTGATTTTTGAAAACCCCGAGGCCGGGGTGCGCTACTTCTGGGTGAAGCCCTCCGACGTGGCGGTGTATGTGGAGCGGGGCGCCGCCGACGTGGGCGTTGTGGGCAAGGACATCCTTCTGGAGTACTCCCCGGACATCTACGAGCTGCTGGACCTGAACGTGGGCAAGTGCCGCATGTGCGTGGCCGCCAAGAACGGCTTCCGGGACGACCCCGACCGCACCCTGCGGGTGGCCACCAAGTTCCCCCACATCGCCCGGGGGTTCTACAGCGCCCGCAGCCGGGACATTGACATCATTCTCCTCCACGGCTCCATTGAGATTGCCCCCATCCTGGGCATGACCGATGTGATCGTGGATATTGTGGAGACGGGCACCACCCTGCGGGAAAACGACCTGTCCCCGGTGGAGACCATCGTCCCCATCAGCGCCCGGCTCATTGCCAACAAAGTGAGCTTTAAGTTTAAGCACGCGGCCATCCAAACCCTCTACGAGAGCTTAAAGGAGCAGGTGGCCGCCAAGGAGGAACAAAAGGCATGATCCGTATTTTGAAGGAAGCAGAGACCGACCGGGCCCAGATCTTCGCCCGGGAGGACCCGGTGGGCAGCGTGGAAGCCCCCGTCCGGGAGATTATAGAAAACGTGCGCCAGCAGGGAGACGCCGCCCTGAAGCACTACACCAAGGAGTTTGACGGGGCCGACATCCCCACCGTGGAGGTGAGCGCCGGCGCCATCGACGAGGGCTTCCGCCGGGCAGATCCCCTGCTGGTGGATATCCTCTACCGGGCCGCCGAGCGGGTGGCCGCCTTCCACCAGCACCAGGTGCGCAACAGTTTCCTGGTGAACGAGGAGGACGGCATCGTCATGGGCCAGAAGGTCATCCCCCTGGAGCGGGTGGGGCTGTATGTCCCCGGGGGCACCGCCGCCTATCCCTCCAGCGTGGTGATGAACTGCATTCCGGCAAAGCTGGCCGGGGTGAAGGAGATCTTCATGGTGACCCCTCCCGGCAAGGACGGGAAGATTCCCCCCAACATCCTGGCAGCCGCCCGGATCTGCGGGGTGAACCGGGTCTTCCGTGTGGGCGGCGCGCAAGCCATCGCCGCTTTGGCCTACGGCACCGAGAGCATCCCCCGGGTGGATAAGATCGTGGGTCCCGGCAACCAGTATGTGGCCGAGGCCAAAAAGCAGGTCTTCGGCAAGGTGGGCATCGATATGGTGGCCGGCCCCAGCGAGATTCTGGTGGTGGCCGACGGCAAGTGCAACCCCCAGATCGTGGCCGCCGACCTGCTCAGCCAGGCCGAGCACGACAAGAACGCCTCCGCCGTGCTGGTCACCGACAGCCAGGAGCTGGCGGAGGGCGTCCAGGCCGCCATTGAGGAGCAGCTGGAAAAGCTCAAGCGCCAGGAGATCGCCCGGGCCTCCATTGAAAACAACGGCAAGATCATTGTGGCCCAGTCCCTGGACACCGCCATCGACATTGCCAACGAGATCGCCCCGGAGCACCTGGAGCTGTGCGTGGACGATCCCTTCGACTACCTGGACAAGATCAAGAACGCCGGGTCCGTGTTCCTGGGCCGCAACTGCCCCGAGGCACTGGGGGACTACTTTGCCGGTCCCAACCACACCCTGCCTACCAGCGGCACCGCCCGGTTCTCCAGCCCCCTGTCCGTGGACGATTTCGTGAAGAAAACCCAGTACACCTATTACACCCACGCTGCCCTGGAAAAGGCCCAGCAGTCGGTGTCCAACTTTGCCAAGAAGGAGGGGCTCACCGGCCACGCCCGCAGCGTGGATATCCGCTTTGACCCCAACGTGACCAAATAAAGGAGTCCCCATGAGCAAATTCCTGCACACCAAGTACGCCCCTCTGGAGGCCTACACCCCCGGGGAACAGCCCCGGGACAAGAAGTATATCAAGCTCAACACCAACGAGTCCCCCTATCCCCCCTCCCCCCAGGTGGTGGACGCCCTCACCCGGCAGGAGGTGGAGGACCTGCGGCTCTATTCCGACCCGGAGGGAACCGCCCTGCGGGAAAAGCTGGCGGCCCTCTACGGCTGCGGCCCGGAGAATGTGTTCCTCTCCAACGGGTCCGACGACATTCTGAACTTCGCCTTCATGGCCTTCGGCCAGGACGGGGCGGTGTTCCCCGGCCTCACCTACAGCTTTTACCCGGTGTTCGCCGCCCTTCACGGGGTGCTGTATGACACCGTTCCCCTGGGGGAGGACCTGTCCCTGGACGTGGACGGTCTGTGCGAGACCGGCCGCCTGACGGTGCTGGCCAACCCCAACGCCCCCACGGGTCTGGCGCTCAGCCTGGAAGAGGTGGAGCGCATCGTAGCCTCCAACCCGGACCACGTGGTGGTGGTGGACGAGGCCTATGTGGACTTCGGCGCCCAGTCGGCAGTCCCCCTCATTCAGAAGTACGACAATCTTCTGGTGGTGATGACCTATTCCAAGTCCCGCTCCATGGCGGGGGCCCGCCTGGGCTTTGCCCTGGCCAGCCGCCCCATCATCGAGGACCTGGAAAAGCTGAAATACTCCACCAACCCTTATAACGTAAACCGCCTGACTTTGAAGCTGGGTGAAGCGGCGGTGGACTCCGACGCATACTTCCGGGAAAACGCCAGAAAGATCATGGCCACCCGGGAGAAAACCGCCCAGGCCCTGCGGGAGCTGGGCTTCACCCTGCCGGACTCCAGATCCAACTTCCTCTTTGTAAAGCGGGAGGGGCTGGACGGTGGTCTGCTCTACCAGAAGCTTAAGGACCGGGGCATCCTGATCCGCCACTTCTCCGACCCCCGCATTGCCCAGTACAACCGGGTCACCGTGGGGACCGATGAGGAGATGGAGGCCTTTTTGACCCAGGTGAAAGCCATCATGAAGGAGGAGGGCTTGCTATGAGAACGGCCCGGATCACCCGGAAAACCGGGGAGACCGACATCACCCTGACCCTGAGTCTGGACGGCGGCCCGTCCGACATTCACACCGGCGTGGGCTTTTTTGACCACATGCTCAGCGGCTTTGCCCGCCACGGCGGCTTCGGCCTGACGGTCACCTGCGAAGGGGACACCTGGGTGGACGACCACCACTCGGTGGAGGATGTGGGCATCTGCCTGGGAGACGCCTTTGCCCAGGCCCTGGGAGACATGCGAGGGGTGGAGCGCTTCGGCCACAGCATCCTGCCCATGGACGAGGCCCTGATCCTGGCCGCTGTGGACCTGTCCGGCCGGGGGATGCTCTGCTGGGACGTGCCCATGCCCACGGAAAAGGTGGGGACCTTTGACACCGAGCTTGCCAAGGAGTTCTGGCTGGCCTTTACCCGGCGGGCCAACTGCACCCTGCACATCCGGAAGCTGGCGGGGGAGAACAGCCACCACATCATCGAAGGGGTGTTCAAGGCCGCCGCCCGGAGCCTGAAAACAGCTGTTCAGCGCAACGGGTCCGACGAGGTCCCGTCCACCAAGGGCATGCTGGTGTGACAGCAATACCCCATCAACGTTTCCCGGGCGGCTGATAGCCGCCCCTACAAAAACCTGAACGTACGGTGTAAACAGGGAGGATACATATGATTGCAGTAATCGACTACGGCGTGGGGAATCTCTTCTCCCTCTGCCGTTCCTTAGAGGCCATCGGCCAGCAGCCGGTGGTCACCGGGGACCCGGCCCTGCTCCGTCAGGCGGACCGGCTGTTCCTGCCCGGCGTGGGCGCCTTCCAGGACGCCATCGCCAAGCTCCGCCAGACCGGCCTGGACCAGGTCATCAAGGAGGAGGCCGCCAAGGGAAAGCCCATCCTGGGCATCTGCCTGGGGATGCAGCTGCTCTTTGAGGAGAGCCTGGAGTTCGGCCAGTGGGAGGGCTTAGGGCTTATCCCCGGAAAGGTGGTCCCCATGGAGGGGGTCATCCCCGCCGACTACAAGATCCCCCACATCGGCTGGAACGCCCTGCACTTCCCCCCGAAGGACCGTCACCCCCTGCTGGGTACCGTCCAGGAAGGGGACTGCGTCTACTTTGTCCACTCCTTCTACGCCACCGACTGTGACGATGCGGTCATCGCCACGGCGGAGTACGGGGCAGAGCTCACCGCCGCCGTTGCCAAGGGCAACGTGATGGGCTGCCAGTTCCACCCGGAAAAGAGCGGGGACGTGGGCCTGAACATCCTCCGGACCTTCTGCGAAAGGACGTGGTGAGGATGAAGATTTTTCCCGCCATTGACCTCTTCGGGGGTCAGGCCGTCCGCCTGTACAAGGGGGACTACGACCAGATGACGGTGTACGACCCGGAGCCCCTGAACACCGTCCGGAAATTCGAGGCTGCCGGGGCAAGCAATCTCCACCTGGTGGACCTGGAGGGGGCCAAAACCGGCCAGACCACCAACCTGCCCACCATTGAAAAGCTGGCCAAAAGCACCGGCCTTTTCATCGAGGTAGGGGGCGGCATCCGGAACATGGACACCGTCCGCCGGTACCTGGACGCCGGAGCCAGCCGGGTGATCCTGGGCACCGCCGCCGTCACCGACCCGGACTTTACCGCCCAGGCGGTGGCCCAGTACGGGGAGAAGATCGCCGTGGGAGCCGATTTAAAGGACGGCAAGGTGGCCATCAAGGGCTGGCTGGAGACCAGCCAGGACACCTGGGAGGTCTTTTTTGAAAAGATGCAGGCCCTGGGGGTAAAAACCATCATTTGCACGGATATTTCCAAGGACGGAGCCATGCAGGGGACCAACCGGGCCCTGTACAAAGAGCTGACCCAGCGGTTCTCCATGGACATCATTGCCTCCGGCGGGGTGTCCTCCCTGGAGGACATCCGGGCTCTGAAGGCCGCCGGGGTCCACGGGGCCATCATCGGCAAGGCCTACTACACCGGGGCCATCGACCTGGCCCAGGCCATCCGCCTGGGGGAAGGAGAGGAGACGCCATGATTACAAAACGCATCATCCCCTGCCTGGACGTGAAGGACGGCCGGGTGGTCAAGGGGGTTAACTTTCAGGGGCTCAGCGACGTAAGCTCCCCCGTCCAGCTGGCGGAGTACTACACCAAGAGCGGCGCCGACGAGCTGGTGTTCTACGACATCACCGCCTCCGCCGAGGGCCGCGCCCTCTTCACGGACATTCTCCGGGAGACCGCCAGCCGGGTGTTCATCCCCCTCACCGTGGGGGGCGGTATCAACACCCTGGACGACTTTGACCGGGTCCTCAAGTGCGGGGCCGACAAGGTGAGCGTCAACTCCGGGGCCATCCGCAACCCCGATCTCATCCGTCAGGCCGCCCTGCGCTACGGCAGCCAGTGCGTGGTTCTCTCGGCGGACGTGAAGCGGGTGGACGGCCAGTTCCGGGTCTTCGGCCGGGGCGGCCGGGACGACACGGGCATGGAGGCCATCAGCTGGATCAAGCGCTGCGTGGACCTGGGCGCCGGTGAGATCGTGGTCAACTCCATCGACACCGACGGGGTCAAGGAGGGCTTCGACCTGGAGATGCTGGACGCGGTCTGCCAGGCGGTGAAGGTGCCGGTAATCGCCTCCGGCGGCGCGGGGAAGACGGAGGACTTCATCCGCCTGTTCCAGACCCTGCCCGGGGTGGACGCAGGCCTGGCTGCTTCCGTCTTCCACTTTGGAGAAATTGCCATCCCCGACCTGAAAGGGGAACTGAGAAAGAACGGGATTCTCGTTCGATAATTTGGGAGGAAACACCGCCATGATCGACATGGAAAAACTGAAATTTGACGAAAAGGGCCTCATCCCCGCCATTGTGGTGGACGGGAAGAGCGGCCAGGTGCTGACCCTGGCCTACATGAACCGGGAGAGCCTGGAAATCTCCATCAAGGAGGAGCGCACCTGCTTCTGGAGCCGCTCCCGCCAGGAGCTGTGGCGGAAGGGGGAGACCTCCGGCGCGGTGCAGCACATCATCGACATCACCGCCGACTGTGACTACGACGCCCTGGTGGTCCGGGTGAACAAGGACGGCCCCGCCTGCCACACCGGCGCGGAGTCCTGCTTCCACAACCCCCTGTGGGAGAGCGAGGAAAACCACGCCTTCTCCCTGGACAGCCTCATGGAGATGCTGGAGGGCCGGAAGACCAACCCCAAGGAGGGGTCCTACACCTCCTACCTCTTTGAAAAGGGCCTGGACAAGATCCTGAAGAAGGTGGGGGAGGAGTCCACCGAGGTGATCATCGCCGGCAAGGCGGAGGACAAGGCCGAGACCATCTACGAGATCGGCGACCTGGCCTACCACGTGATGGTCCTGATGCTGGAGCTGGGCATCACCCTGGAGGATGTGCGCAATGAGCTGGCCTCCCGCCACGTGATCGACAAGAAGGTCAAGCAGGAGAAAATGACCTGATGACAAACGCCCGAAGAAGTGGGAACTTCTTCGGGCGTTTTTTGTGGAGATGGCAGAACTGTTCACAAATTTTTGCTAGACTGAATGTGCGGAGGTGATATCAATGAAGAAAAAAGCGCTGATCCCTGCGGCTGTGATCCTTCTTGCGCTTGTCGCTGCGGCAGGATTTTACCTTACTCCAAAGACCTTTGGGGAAAATATATCCCCGTCTCAGGTTGACCATATTAGCGTCTTTGATGGGAATACAGGAGTAGGGTTTACCATTGACAATCCGGAGGATATCCAATATATCGTTGAGAATATTCAAAGCCATCCCATGAAGCGGGATGGGGTGTCTCTTGGGTATATGGGGTATGGTTTCCAGGTCAGTTATCTTGATGAGAACGATAAGGATGTGATTCCTTTGTTCCTTCTCAACAGCGATGACACCATTCGCAAGGACCCCTTCTTTTACCGCTGTGACGGCGGACTATGCTTTGAGTATCTGAAAACAATGGAAGAAGCGTATTCCGCGGAATAACCGATCAGAGTTCACGTTCCCAGATATTTTTCAAGGAGCACCAGGTTGACCCCTGGAATTCCATTGAACTGGGTGGGAACGATCCCGATTTCGGTGTATCCGTGCTTTTTGTACATGGCCCGCGCCGCGGTGTTTCTGGCGTTGGTGTCCAGCCTGAGCTCCACGCAGCCCATGTCCTTTGCATAGGTTTCATAGTATTCCACAAAGGCGCTTCCATACCCTCTGCCCGCACGATGGGGAGAAATCACAAGGGTGTGCAGCACGCACACCTGATCATCTGCTGCGTCATGGTTCCATTTGCCGCTGCTGTAGGAATCTACCTGCATTTTGTTGATAATACCGGCCCCGCATACTTTGCCGGCGTCTTCCAATACAAACAGGTCGTCTCTTGCAAGGGCCGCTTCCGCTGTGGCGCGCACGGGGTACACCCCCGGATCCATCCGATGGTCTGGGTACCGGCTTCCTCTGCCGTGTGGACGTCGTCGTATAGCTTTTCAACGGCATCAATATCCTGTATCGTTGCTTTTCTAACCATCATGTTCCCTCGCTGCCTTTATCTGTTTTTTCGTGCACGAAGAAACGCCCGATGATTTTGACAATCTGTCGGGCGTTTCTTTTTTTAATACTGATTCTTGATTCAAAAATTGAATCAAGAATCCCGTGTGCTGCGCACACTCACATCGTGCTGACGCACGCTGCGCCGTCTCATGCAGTTCTTGACGCGCTTTGCGCTATAAAAAGCTTTGCAAGCTTTTTATCAAGAGCTAGTATCAGATCTCTTTGTACATAAACGCGGCGTTCTCCTTGCCCTTCTGCTCGGTGACGGAAAGGACCTCCACGGAGACGGTGCGCGCGCCGAAGCGGATCTCCAGCTTGTCGCCCACCTTTACGTCGTAGGAGGCCTTCACCACCCGGCCGTTGACGGAGATGCGCTCGTTGTCGCAGGCCTCGTTGGCCACGGTGCGGCGCTTAATAAGGCGGGAGACCTTCAGCCATTTGTCCAGTCGCATAAAACTCTCCTTACAATCAGTGAATGGCGCCGATGTGCTGGAAGGGGAGGAGGATGCACAGGGCCTTGCCCAGAACGTACCGGGTGTCCACCACGCCAAGCTCCGAGTGGCGGCTGTCGGCGGAGGCGTTCCGGTTGTCGCCCATGACGAAGATGCTCCCCTCGGGCACCTCCCAGTAGGTTCCCTGCTCATAGGCGTTGTTGGGCACATACATGGGCTCGCCCAAATACGGCTCATCCAGGGGAACCCCGTCCACATAGACGGTGCTGGTGCTGTAGTCGATTTCCACCGTCTGGCCGCCCACGGCGATGACCCGCTTGACGATGGGGCTGTGGAATTCGGAAAAATCCTTGTGGAGGACCACCACGTCTCCCTGCTGCGGCTCGTAGGCGATGCACTGGAGCAGCAGCATGTCGCCGTCAGTGAGGGTGGGGACCATGGAGGAGCCGTCCACCCCGATGATGCGGAAGAAGAAGGTAAAGACCACAATGAGGATCAGCAGGGCAACGGTCAGGGCCTGGAGCCAGCCGTAGCAGTCGGCGGAGAAGCTCTGCTTTTCCTTCTTGGGGGATTCTCCCTCCGATGGCTTCTGTTCCTCCGGGGGAAAGCCCTCCTGTGGGATGTTGGGTTCGGACATATACGGGACCTCCTTTGGGTCGTGGGGTTTCAAATACCAGGGTATCAGTGGTTATTATACTCCCCTTTGGGGGGATTGGCAACCGTTACTTGTCTAAGCCCATTACATGGACCCCGTCCAGTCCGGCCAGCCGCTCCGCCTCCCGCTTCTGGCAGGTGAACAAGAGCACCTGGCGGTCCCGGGACAGCTCCAGCAGCAGGTCCAGGGTCTGGTCCAGGTGGGCGTCGTCGAAGGTGATGAGGGCGTCGTCCAGAATCAAGGGGCAGGCCTGGGGGGTGGGGAGCACCAGGTCCGCCACCGCCAGGCGGAGGGCCAGGTAGAGCTGGTCGGCAGTGCCCTGGCTCAAAAGGGACAGGGGGCGGTCGGTGAGGCTGTCCCCCTCCCGGACGGTCACTTCCAGGTCCCGGGTGAGGTTCACCTGGGTGTACTTCCCCTGGGTCAGGCGGGCGAAGTATTCCCCGGCCCGCTGGCTCAGCTGGGGGGAGAGCCGGGCGTGAAGCTGGCTGTCCGCCTCTTTCAGAGCCTGCTGGGCAATCTCCAGGGCGTCGTAATCGGCCTCCAGGGCGGCGATCTTCTCCTGGACAGAGTCCAGCTGGGCTTCCAGCAGCACCGGGTCGCCCAGGGCGTTCAGCTGGCCCTGGAGCAGGGCGATCTCCTGCTCAGCCTTGTGGAGGGACTCCCGGCAGAGCTCCGCCTCCGGAGGCAGGTAGGGGCCACCGGTACCCTGCTGGCTCACCGCGTCAAAGAACCGCTGGGCCTGGTCCCGCTGCTGGAGGGCTTCCTCCAGGGCGTGGTCCTGGGCGGTGTGGTCCTGCCGGAGCTGGTCCAGCAGAGCCTGAAGCTGGCGCAGTTCCTTGCGGCTGCGGCGGTCGCAGATGCTTTTTATGATGGCAAAGAGAATGACCAGCGCCCACAGCACGGCGGCCGGGATGGCCAGAATGAGCAGGGGCAGCTTGGGAAGGTCCAGAGGGAAGTTGGGCACCATGGGCGCCACATACCAGGGGATCACATAGACGGCCGCTGCCGCAAGGGTCAGCAGGAGGATCACCACCACGAAGCCAATCATAAGCCTCCTGCGGCTGCGCATCTCCTCCCGGGCCTCCTGCATGTCGTCCTGGATGTCCTCCGCGTCCTGCCGGAGCTGGTCGCTGTCCAGCTGGGACTGGAGGGTCTGGACCCGCAGCTCCGCGGCGTCCAGCTCTGCGGCGGCCTGGGCGTAGCGCTGCTGGCTGATGGTCTGATATTTGTCCGTCTCCACGGACAGGCGGCTGTCCCAGTGCTCCTTCTGGCGGCGGAGAGCAGCGGCCCGGTCCTGCAGCTGGCCCAGCTCCCGGCGAAGCTGGGCGGTGTTCTCCAGCTGTGCCCGGAGCGTTCCGGCCTCCTCCTCCAGCTGGGGCAGCTGGCCGGACTTGTGGAACCGGCGGCGGTGCTGCCAGGTCCGCAGCCGCTGGTCGGCCTCGGACCAGGACACGTCCTCCTCCCCGGAGGAGACCAGGGCGGCAATGCGTCGTTCCAACTCCTGGCTCTGGCTCACGGCAAGGTTTGTCTGGCGGAGATAGACCGAGCGGTCAAAGACCTCCCGGCTGACCCCGGTGAGGGTCTCTCCCAGATTCTCTCCGGTGAGGCCGGGGACGGGCAGGCCGGTGTCCTGCCAGACGGCGGAGAAGTCCCCCATGGGGACTCCGCTGCCGGAAGTGCGGCGGATTTCCAGCACCCGCCCCTGGTGCTCGCAGACCATAAGCCCCTCCATGGGGGAGCCGCTCCAGGGGCGGTAGCGGTTTTTGTCGGCTGGGGAACCCTTTTTGTCCCGCTGGCGGGTGTCCAGGCCGTAGAGCATGGTGCGCAGGAAGGCGCACCAGGTGGATTTGCCGCTGCCGTTGGGGGCTTCCAGAAGGGTGAGGCCGGGGCCAAACTCCAAAGTGGCCCCTTCCAGGCAACCAAAGGTGGCGGTGAGCTTGCGCAGTTTCATTTGGGTTCCTCCCTTCCTTCCAGGGCGGCCAGGCCGAAGCGCACCGCCCGCTCCAGGCGGGGCTTGTCCTTTTCCGGGGCGGCCTCCATCCGCTGGCGCATGGTCCGCAGGAAGAGGCCGGTGAGGGTGTCCTCCTCCGCCCGGGCCCACAGGGACCGGCTGAGGGTGGTGTGGTCCTGAAGGCTGGCGCTGTAGAAATAGGTGGAGGCCAGAGCGGTGAGCCGGGTGAGGTCGGGTTCGTTGTCCTCGTCCCGCTCGCCCACCAGGGAAATGCGCAGAATGTCCTGGGGATTGGCCTGGGCCATCAGGGTCTGAAGGGCCTCATAGGGGTCCCGGCCGGTGATGTCCAGGTCAGGGGTCAGGTACCGGCGGCGGGCCAGGGGGAGAAACTCCAGGGACACCTGTCCCTGGTCCCACTTGCCCAGATAGATTCCCTTGTCGCCGGTTTCGTCAAAACCCCGGCCCTCGGGACAGCCGGGCCAGGCGTAATAGGCGTTGCCTGCCCGGCGCAGGCCGCTGGCGGCGTGGATGTGGCCCAGGGCCAGGTAGTCCAGCCCTGAGGCGGCGATCTGCTCGGTGGTCACCGGCCCGTAGCGGCTGTGGGGGGAGGACAGGTCCCCGTGAAAGCAGCCAAAGACGGCCAGTCCCTCGTCCTCAGCCCGGAAGCCCTCCAGAGGGCTGTCCATCCGGTAGGGGGAGGTGAAGGCGCTGCCGTAGACCACTGCCCCCAGCCGGGGCAGCTCCACCCGCTGGGGGGCGGGGGTGGTGAAGATATGTACATGGGCCGGCCAGGTGAGCTTCCCGTAGGGAGAGCCGGCGGAATAGGGGTCGTGGTTGCCGGGAGCCAGAAAAACCTCGGCCTCCAGCTCCTCCAGCACCTGGTAGAGGGTCTGGAGGGTCTCCGGCCGGGCCCGCTGCCCGTCGAAGAGGTCGCCGGAGAGGAAAATCAGGTCTGCCTGACTTTGGCGGGCGGTGTCTGCCAGCCGGGTGAGCAGCTGCCGCTGCTCCTGCCGCCGCTCGGCGGCCTGGTCCGGGGACAGGGCCCGGAAGGGGGAGTCCAGGTGAAAGTCGGCGCCGTGGAGAAAGGTAAGCACAGGGGTCCCTCCTTTGCTGGGTCGTGGGTGGGGGGGTAGGTTCAGTCGAAGCGGTCGCACCGGGTGACTGCCGTGCAGCGGCCGGAGGCGGTGTCAATGGTGAAGAGAACGGCGTTCACCTTTCCGGGGCCGCCGGCGGCTTCGTATCGCCGGGGAAGGCCCCCCAGAAAGCGGCTGATGGAGTTGTCCGGGGTCACCCCCAGGATGGACTGGGCGGGACCGGTCATCCCCAGATCGGTGATAAAGCCGGTGCCCTGGGGGAGCACCTGGCCGTCGGCGGTGGGCACATGGGTGTGGGTGCCCCACACCGCCTGGACCCGGCCGTCCAGATACCAGCCCATGGCTCCCTTCTCGCTGGTGGCCTCGGCGTGAAAGTCCACCAGGACCACGTCGGCTTGGGCCAGGTCCTCTTTCAGAAGCTGGTCGGCCAGAAGGAAGGGGGAGGACAGGTGGCAGTCCAGCTCAAAGCGGCCCATGAGGCTCACCACACCGATCTGCAGCCCCTGGGGTCCTTCGTAAATCCCAAAGCCCCGGCCGGGGAGCCCGGGGGCGTAGTTGGCGGGGCGGAGGATATAGGGACTGTCATCCAGGTAGTCGATGATCTGACGCTTGCCCCAGGTGTGGTTGCCCAGGGTTATCACGTCGGCCCCGGCGTCGAAGATTTCCTCGGCGTGGCGGGGCAGCAGGCCAAGGCCGGCGGCGTTTTCCCCATTGACAACGGTGAAGTGCACGTCATACTCTTTTTTTATGGAACGCAGGCGGCGGCTGAGGCAGTCCAGCCCCACGTCGGAGACCACGTCGCCCACGGCAAGAACGTTGAGAAGCATAATAATCCCTCCCGGGAAACAAGTTTTCA
>JAEDJB010000171.1 GCA_016296565.1 Oscillospiraceae bacterium | reverse complement strand
AAGGGGGCTTACGCGGAAGGGAAGAAGCGAGAAAGGACCAATCCAACCATGAAGAGCTTTCAATCTCTTGGCATCCGAGCGCCCATTCTGTCGGCGTTGGCTGACTGCGGGTACCAGGAGCCCACATTGATTCAGGAGAAGGCCATTCCGGCGGGCCTGGCCGGCCGGGATGTGCTGGGCAGCGCCCAGACGGGCACAGGAAAAACCTGCGCCTTCGGCGTGCCCATCCTGCAGCGGCTGGTCAAGGCCGGGAAGGGGACGGACATCCGCGCCCTGATCCTCACCCCCACCCGGGAGCTGGCCATCCAAATTGACGAAAACCTCAAAGCCTACGGCAAGAACCTGCCCCTGACGGAGGCCGTCATCTTCGGCGGCGTGGGGCAGGCACCCCAGGTGGAGCAGCTGAAAAAGGGGGTGGACATCCTCACCGCCACCCCCGGCCGCCTGCTGGATCTGGCGGGCCAGGGCCTGCTGGACCTGTCCCACGTCTCCATCTTCGTCCTGGACGAGGCCGACCGGATGCTGGACATGGGCTTTATCCACGACGTGCGCCGGGTGATTAAGCTGCTGCCGGAGAAGAAGCAGACCATGTTCTTCTCCGCCACCCTCCCCCCGGAGATTCTGGACCTGGTGGACACCCTCCTTCACGACCCGGTGAAGGTGGCTGCCGCCCCGGTGTCCTCCCCGGTGGAGGTGATCCGCCAGGAGGTCTGCCTGGTGGACCGGGGGAACAAAACCAACCTGCTGGCCTTTCTTCTGGAGGAGGAGCAGGTGAAAAACGCCCTGGTGTTCACCCGCACCAAGCACGGGGCAGACAAAGTGGCCCGGGATCTGGCAAAGCGCGGCGTGGCCGCCGCGGCCATCCACGGCAACAAATCCCAGACCGCCCGGCAGGAGAGCCTGCGGCGGTTCAAGGCCGGGGAGCTCCAGGTCCTGGTGGCAACGGACATCGCCGCCCGGGGGCTGGACATCGAGGAGCTCTCCCACGTGTTCAACTACAACCTGTCCGAGGTCCCGGAGACCTATATCCACCGCATCGGCCGCACCGGCCGGGCGGGCCACGGGGGCACCGCCATCTCCTTCTGCGACTATGGGGAGCTGCCCATGCTGAAGGACATTGAAAAGCTGCTGAAAAAGCCGGTGCCCCGGCGGGAGCATCCCTTCCCCATGGAGGTGTTCGAGGCCCCCAAAAAGGACGCCAAGGGCCGCCCGGTGAACCCCGAGGACGCGGAGGCCCGTCAGGCCGCCCGGGAGAAGAACGCTGCCCGGAAGCAGCAGGCGGCGGAAAAGGCCGCTCAGAAGGCTCAGGCCGCCCAGAGCCAGGCAGAGCCTGCCCCGGAAAAGCCTGGCAAAAGGAAGAAGAAAAAGACCAAGGCCCCGGCAGAGGTCCCTGCCCCGGAACCGGCCCCGGAAAAGCCGGAGAAGGTCCGCCGGACCTTCCCCCACGGCAAGCAGAACCGGGGGGACCTCCAGGCCTTTCTGGACAGCCAGCCCCAGGAGGCGGCCCCGGTGGTCTTTGCCCACCGGAACCCCCTGGAGGGGGACGTGATCATGGACGCCACCGCCCGGCTGCTGGCCTCCAAGCCGGTGTATCAGTACTATAAGCCCCCCAAGGCCAGCCATCCGGAGGGCCAGGGGAAGAAAAAGAAGGGGAAGAAGGAGGAAGCCTTGAAGGAAGCGGCTGCCCCCAAGGTTTCCCTCCCGGCGGAGAAGGCAGGGAAGGCCCATCACCGCCAGGGACCCAAGAAGGGAGTGCCCGCCCCCCTGAACAAGACCCACAGCAAGCGGTCCAACCGGGGCCGCATCCCCCCCAGAGTGGAGCCCCCCAAGAGCCGGCAGAAGGACTCCACCGAGCAGAAAAGCCTCATGAAGCCCTTCTATATTGACCATGATTAAAGAGGAAGATTGGCAGGCCCGCTACGGCCAGCCCAAACGAAAACGCCGCCGGGGCAAGTGGCGGCGGCGCATCCGCCGGTTCTTCACCTGGGTGGTGGTGCTGGCGGCCCTGGCCGGGTGGTTTCTCTGGCAGCAGAACGGGCTGTCCACGGAGACCCTCACCGTCTCCAGCGCCCCAGACGGCTTTGCCGGGTACCGGATCGCAGTGATCTCCGATCTCCACGGGAAGGAATTTGGAGAGAACAACCAGCGGCTGCTGGACTTTGTGGCGGGGCTGGAGCCCGACCTCATCGCCATCACCGGAGACATGATCCACGACGAAGCCCAGCTGGCCATGGTGCCCCCGGTGGCAGAGGGATTGGCGGCCATTGCCCCCACCTACTACGTCACCGGCAACCACGAGTGGGCCGCCGGGGTGGTCCGGGAGCTGGAGCCCATGCTGGAGGACTGCGGCGTAAACGTGCTGTCCAACGAGTATGTGGTCCTGGAGCTGGGCGGCGACCGGCTGGCCCTGCTGGGGGCGGAGGACGGCAACGGCTACGCCGACCAGAAAACGGTGGAGGAGCTGGCGGACCAGGTCCGCCGGGAGCAGGGAGATATCTATGAGGTCCTCCTGAGCCACCGAAACAACCATCAGGAGGAGTACGCCGCCGCCCGGGTGGACCTGACCCTGTCCGGTCACGCCCATGGGGGGCTCATCCGCCTGCCCGGCACCGACGGGCTCATCGGCCCCCAGCGGGAGTGGATGCCCCACTACACGGCGGGGCTCTACGACCTGGACTACGGACAGATGGCAGTCTCCCGGGGGCTGGGGAACCAGCTTCCCTGCTTCCGGCTGCTGAACCGGCCGGACGTGCCCCTGGTGGTGCTGGAATAACCATAAGAAGAAACGGAACGAGAAAGAAGTTATTGGAATGAACCGCAAGCAATTTTTTCGGGGGGTCCGGACGGGGATCCCCATTGCCCTGGGCTACCTGGCGGTGGGCTTTACCCTGGGGATCACCGCGAAAAACGCGGGGCTCACCGCCTTTCAGTCGGGGCTGACCAGCCTGCTGGTGAGCGCCTCGGCGGGGCAGTACGCCGCCTTCACCATGATGGCCTCCCAGAGCGGATACCTGGAGATCGCCATTATGGAGGCGGTGACCAACGCCCGGTATATCCTCATGTCCTGCGCCCTGAGCCAGAAGCTGCCGGAGACCACCAAGACCTGGCACCGGCTGACCATGGGCTTTGCCGTCACCGACGAGATCTTCGGCATGGCCATTGCCGAGGAGGACAAGCTGAACCCTTACTATTACTTCGGCATGATGGCCATTGCCGTGCCCCTGTGGGCCCTGGGGACCTTTTTGGGGACCTCCGTGGGAAATGTCCTGCCCGGCAGCGTGGTCAGCGCCCTGAGCGTGGGCCTGTACGGCATGTTCCTGGCGGTGATTATCCCCGCGTCAAAGAAGAACAAGATCATTCTGGGGGTGGTGGTGGTGTCCATGGCGGCCAGCTTCGCCCTGGAGGTCATTCCCTGGTTTGCCGCCATTGCCTCGGGCACCCGGACCATCCTGCTGACGGTGGTCATTGCCAGCGCAGCGGCGGTTCTCTTCCCGGTGAAGGAGGAAACAGCCGATGCATAATACCTACATTTACATTGCCATTGTGGCCCTGGTGACCTATCTTATCCGGGTGCTCCCCCTGACCCTTATCCGGAAGGAGATCAAGAACCAGTTCATCCGCTCCTTTTTGTACTACGTGCCCTATGTGACCCTGGCGGTGATGACCTTCCCCGCCATCGTCCACGCCACCGACAGCATCTGGTCCGGCGTGGCCGCCCTGGTGGTGGGGGTGCTGGTGGCCTGGTTCAGCGGAAACCTGTTCCTGGTGGCCCTGTCCGCCTGCGGCGTGGTGTT
>JAEDJB010000170.1 GCA_016296565.1 Oscillospiraceae bacterium | reverse complement strand
TTGGTCTTGCTGCGCTGGCCGCGGACGGGCAGACCCTTGCGGTGACGGATGCCGCGATAGCAGCCGATCTCACTCAGGCGCTTGATGTCCAGGGCGGTCTGGCGGCGCAGGTCGCCTTCGACGGTATAAGCGTCGATGGCGTCACGGAGCTGCTGCTCCTCAGCATCGGTCAGGTCCTTAACGCGGGTGTCGGGGTTGATGCCCGTCTGCGCCAGGATGTCCTTGGCGCTCTTTCTGCCAATGCCGTAGATATAGGTGAGGCCGATCTCGATACGCTTATCCTTCGGCAGGTCAATACCGGCAATACGTGCCATACTCTTAAAGCACCTCCAATTAAATGTTAGCCCTGTCTCTGCTTATGCTTGGGGTTCTCGCAAATGACCATGACACGGCCTTTGCGGCGAATGACCTTGCACTTTTCGCACATGGGCTTCACGGACGGTCTTACTTTCATAGTTCTAAACCATTCCTTTCAGCGGTTTGTGTCATTTACTGTTCGCCTGGGCTCACTTGGAGCGCCAGGTGATCCGGCCGCGGGTCAGGTCATACGGGGACATCTCCACCGTGACCTTATCGCCGGGCAGAATCCTGATGAAATTCATTCTGAGTTTCCCGGAAATATGTGCTAAGATCGTGTGTCCATTTCCAATGTCAACCTGGAACGTTGTGTTGGGCAGTGCCTCCACCACAACACCTTCCACTTCGATCATATCGGATTTTGCCAAACGTTATCCCTCCTGGCTCGGATGAACCTCCCCGCGGTAAGCCGCGAGGGTCCTGCGAAGTTCACTGTTGGTGATCTTCTCTTTGCTTCTGATCTTTTCGGAAAGACGGCTTTCCTCCGCTGCCACAAACAGCACATGTCTGCGCTTTTTGCGCTTGGGGGATTCCACCTTCCTGGATTTTCCGTCTGCCAGCAGGAGGTACTCACCCTCCACCGCAAGGACGACAAAGAGCTTTCCCGCATCCCTGCCGGCATCGGAACGAACGATGTTTGATTGTGCAATTTCCATACGTTTCTTCTTACATTCAGATGGCGGGAGCCGTGAGAATCTCAGGCTCACCATCCGTAATCAGGACCGTATTCTCATAGTGGGCCGCCCACTTGCCATCCAGCGTCTTGACGGTCCAACCGTCGCTCATCTGCTGGATTTCCGCGCTGCCGGCGTTCACCATGGGTTCGATTGCAAGGGTCATGCCCCGAAGGAGCCGGGGACCCCGGCCGGGATGGCCAAAATTGGGAATCTCGGGAGATTCGTGCATCTTGGCGCCCACACCGTGGCCGACGTACTCACGGACGATGGAATAGCCGTGGCTCTCCACATAATTCTGGATGGCCGCGGACACATCGCCCAGGCGATGCCCCTCCTTCGCAAAGCGGATCCCCTCAAAGAAGCTCTGCCTCGTCACGTCGATGAGGTCCTGAGCCTCGGGAGAGATGGTCCCGCAGGCGAAGGTCGCCGCGCAGTCACCGTGGAATCCTCCAATATAGGCGCCCACGTCGATGGAAACGATGTCACCCTCCTGCAACACCCGTTTGCCGGGGATGCCGTGGATGATCTCGTCGTTGACGCTGATACAGGCGCTGGCGGGATAGCCGTTGTAGTGGAGGAAGGATGGGACCGCGCCATGCTTTCGGATAAAATGCTCCACCGCTTTGTCGATCTCCAGGGTCGTTACGCCGGGCCTTACCATTTCCCCTGCGAAAGCACGGGCAGCCGCGGTAATTTTTCCGGCTCGGCGCATCAATTCGATCTCGTGGGAAGATTTCAGAGTGATCATCTGCTTATCTCCCTATTGCGCGGAGGATCGCCTGGGAGTTCTCAGCCACGGTGGGCTGGTTCTCCACAGGTCTGAGGAGACCCCGCTGGGCGTAAAACTCCTTCAGCGGTTCGGTCTCTCTATGATAGACCTCAAGACGCGCTTTCACGGTCCCGGGTTCATCATCTTTCCGGCGGATCAGGGCTCCGCCGCACTTATCGCACACGCCCTCGGCCTTGGGGGGCACAGCCACCACATGGTAGCTGGCTCCGCAGTGCTCGCAGACGCGGCGGCCGCTCATGCGTTCCATGATGACCTCATCGGAGATCTCCAGGGAAACCACATCGTCAAACACGATCCCGGCTTTCTCCAGGGACTCGGCCTGGGCGATGGTGCGGGGCACACCGTCCAGGATGAAGCCATTCTTGCAGTCCTCGGCGGCCACGCGCTCGTGGATGATCTCGATGATGACCTCATCGGGAACGAGCTTGCCCGCGTCCATGAAGTGCTTGGCTTCCAGACCGACGGGAGTGCCCTCCTTGATGGCTGCGCGAAGGATGTTGCCCGTGGAAATTGTGGGGATGCCCAATTCTTTGGAGAGGATCTCAGCCTGCGTGCCTTTGCCGGCACCGGGGGCGCCCAACAGGATCAGTTTCATAGCAGCCTCCTCTTATTCCAGGAAACCCTTGTACTGCCGCATCAGCATCTGGGACTCCAGAGCCTTCACGGTCTCCAGCGCAACGCCAACCACGATGATGACGGAAGTACCGCCGATACCGATGGCGTCGTTGCCCATCAGCTTGGAAGCCAGGATGGGGCAGATGGCCACGATACCCAGGTAGATAGCGCCGAACATGGTGATCTTGTTGAGGACCTTCTTGATGAAGTCCACAGTGGGCTTGCCGGGACGGAAGCCCGGGATGAAGCCGCCCTGCTTCTTCAGGTTGTTGGCGATCTCAACGGGGTTGAACTGGATGCTGGAATAGAAATAGCTAAAGCCGATGATCATGAGGAAGTACACCACAATGTAGATGGCGGACTGTGCGTCAATCGCATCGTAGATGGAGCGGGACACGGTGCCCTCCTGGGGGATGCCGATGAAGCTCCAAATGGTGATGGGCAGGGACGCGATGCTCTGGGCGAAAATGACGGGCAGAACGCCGGACATATTCACCTTCATGGGCAGGTTGGTGCTCTGGCCGCCATACATCTTGCGGCCCACCTGGCGCTTGGCATACTGGACGGGGATGCGGCGCTCAGCGTCATTGATAAAGACGATGAACACGATCAGGGCCAGGATGCCCACCAGCAGGATCAACACGCCCCAAGGGGCGATGCCTCTGTTCAGCACCTGCTGGGCCTGGGTCTCGGTATAACCGGCGGCAGTCAGGCTTTCCAGAGTCAGGGTGCCGGCCTTCTTGGCAGACCAGGTCTGCACGGAGGAGATCAGGCTGGAGACCATGTTGGGGATGCGGGAGATGATGCCCGCGAACAGGATGATGGAAATGCCGTTGCCCACACCGAACTCGGTGACCTGCTCGCCCATCCACATCACGAAGGAGGAACCGGCGATCAGGGTCACGATAATGACCAGGGCGGGCCAGATGCCGTCGGCACCGGCGGCCAGCAGGCCATAGTTTCTCATCATCATGTAGTAGCCGATGGCCTGAAGAACAGCGATACCCACGGTGGTGTAACGGGTGATGGACTGGATCTTCTTCCGGCCCTCCTCGCCGCCGTCCTTGGCCAGCCGCTCCAGAGCGGGGATGGCCACGGTCAAAAGCTGGATGATGATGGAGCTGTTGATATAGGGCTGAATGCTCAGGGCAAACACGGTGGCGGTGGCGAAAGCGCCGCCGGACATCACGTTGTACAGGCCCAGAATGGTGGCGCCCATGGAGTCGAGCTGTAGCTTCAGCGCATCAACGTTGATATAGGGAACGGTGATGGCGTTGCCGATCCGGAAGATCAGCAGGATAAGGAGTGTAAAGATGATCTTTTTCCGCAGCTCGGGGATGCCCCATGCCTTGCGAA
>JAEDJB010000169.1 GCA_016296565.1 Oscillospiraceae bacterium | reverse complement strand
CTCAGAATCTCGGCATCCTTCAAAATCTGGAGATGATGGGACACCGCCGGGCGAGAGAGATGGGTGCAGGCAGTGATCTCCCCCACACGAGCCCCGCCGCACCGGTTCATCTGCATCATTTCCAGGAGCAGATGCTGGCGGTTTTCATCCCCCAGGGCGAGGAGCACCTTCCGGCAGGCTTTGAACTCTTCCGCCAAGGTTTCCATGTACTCAGCGTCCATGGCTTCACCGCTTTCGTTTAAGTTTTTGAACCATTATAGCACAAATCGGCCCCTTGTCAGCATTGAGAAAGAAAATCGAGACCATTCCGGGCAAGGGAAAAGGCCGGCGCAGCAGGTTGGCTGCTGCGCCGGCCTTTGATTTTGTCTGTTCAGTCTTCCTTCAGCTCATTGATCCGGGCCTTGTTGGCGCTGATCCTGGCGTCGGCCTGTTCCAGCTGGCGGTAGAGCTCCTCATAGCCCTCGGGAGGGATGGGGTTCTCGGCCACGAAGCGCTTGCCGATTTCGGCATAGGCCTTCTTTTTGTTCTCCTCCTCGGAGACATTGTCCAGGTTCAGTTTGGCGCTCTCCCCCAGATCTCTGGCCTTGCCAAGGCCGGCCAGGGTCAGGTTCTTCGCCTTGTTGCCCAGGTCTTTCCATTCTGCCATAGCTGTGTACCTCCTTCGGATGTAGGTGCGGTCGTTTGGATACCTATATTATAACTTCTCCTGTCGGTTTTGACAAGGGGAAGGGGCCGCGCCGCAAATTCTCCTTCCCTTTGGGCGGTTCTCCCTGTATACTATATGCAGCAGCGTCCTGGGGCGGTTCCCCGGGCGCAATCCACCCGGAAGGGAGAGTTCCCATGACCACATACTTTGCGCCCCTGGAGGGCATCACCGGCTGGGTTTACCGGTCCGTTCATCACCAAATGTTTCCCGGGATCACCGCCTATTATACTCCCTTCTGGGCCCCTACCCTGGACAGCCCTCTGGCAGGCCGGGGGCTTGCGGACGTGCTGCCGGAGCACAACCAGGGGGTTCCGGTGGTTCCCCAGCTGCTCACCAACCAGGCGGACGCCTTTCTGGCTGCCGCCCGGATGCTGCGGGACCTGGGCTACCGCGAGGTGAACCTGAACCTGGGCTGCCCCTCGGGCACTGTGGTGGCCAAGAAGAAGGGCTCGGGCTTTCTGGGGCTGCCGGAGCAGCTGGACGCCTTTTTCGACCAGGTGTTTTCCGCCGGGCTGGATGTAACAATTTCTGTCAAAACCCGGGTGGGGCTGAATGACCCGGACTCCTGGCCCGCGCTGGCGGCGATTTTTGACCGGTACCCCATCTCCCTGCTCATCGTCCATCCCCGCATCCGCCGGGACTTTTACCGGGAGCCGGTGCGGCCGGAGACCTTCCAATATGCCGCAGACCACATCCACCTGCCCCTGTGCTACAACGGAGACTTAAACACGCCCCAGGACTGCCGGGACATTCTGGCCCGGTTCCCCACGGTGGACCGGCTGATGCTGGGCCGGGGCCTGGTGGCAAACCCCGCCCTGGTCCGGGAACTGGCCGGCGGTCCCGCCCTCACCAAGAACGAGCTGTGGGAATTCGTCCACCGGCTGACGGAGGCCTACCGCCAGGTCCTCCCCGGGGATCACACGGTGCTGGGCAAGTGCAAGGAGCTGTGGTTTTACATGGGGTGCCTCTTCACCAACCCGGAGAAGTATCTGAAGGCCATGCGCAAGGCCAAAACCCTCACCGACTTTACGCTGGCGGCGGACGCCCTCTTCCGGGATCAGGACTTAACACCCGGGGGACACTTCTCCATTTAAATCAGCAGCCAGTTGTAGATGGTGTTCAGCTCTGCGCACACGCCGCCCCGGCGGCGGATTACGATCTTGTCACAGAGCGCCTCGTGGTCCAGGGACAACGGCTTGTCCGCCAGGATATCCAGGTTCTCAAAGGGCACCGCGTAGTCAATCATCACAGAGCTCCTCCCCTGTGGTATTTTTGGGTTTGTCTGGAGTATAGCACGGCGATTTTTTGCCGTCAATTCCCCAGGGAAGAAATTGCCTTGGGGGAATTTCCCCCTGCCCCCTTGACAATCTCTCTAAGTTTTTTTATACTGATTGTTACGATAGAAAAAGGCAAGGATGGGAAGGAGTACGCGGAAGCGTCGGGGCCCAGAGAGGAGACGGTTGGTGCAAGTCTCTCCCCGCCATCGCGGAAGGTCGTCCCGGAGCCGTCTGCCCGAAGAACACAGTAAGGCAGGCCGGAGTCCCCCGTTACGGGAGCAGAAAGTGCGGGCCGTTTTCCACAAGCAGCCCGAATTCAGGTGGTACCGCGGAAGCCATTTCGCCCTGGGTCCCTTTGGGGAGTCCGGGGCGTCTTTGTTTTTGTACCGAAAAGGAGTTTTGCAATGAACGAATCCCTCTATCCCTTTGTAAACCAGACCACCTATGACCGCCGGGCTCTCAGCGCCCTCAACGATCTGGCGGAAAAGAGCGTGCGGAAGGAAAAGTCCCGCATCACCCGGCTGCTGTGCTTTGTGCTGGGTCTCATCGGTCTGGTGGCCGGAGCCTACGTCTACCCCAAGCAGAGCATGATCGGCAGCCTGCTGCTGCTCTACGGCGTGATTCTCCTGCTGGTGGGCATATCCTGGAAGTCCTTCCAGCTGCGCTCCTCCCAGCGGCAGCTCCAGCAGGGCATGAAGGTCTGCACCTATGAATTTGACGACGACGAAATGATCTGCACCACCGAGGCCGGGGTCCAGCGGTACACCTACGAGCAGATCTTTGCCGTGGTGGCGGACAAGAACTGGTACGCCATCTTCTTTGACGCCGGCCACGGGGTGATCCTGGACAAGACCGGCTTTACCACCGGGGAGGAGCCCATGTTCAAGGCCTTCATCGGCCAGCACACCCAGCTTCCCATCCAAGAATTTTAACGGGGCCTTTGCCCCGATCCGATAAGGAGGAACCGAAGAATGAGAAAAGAGTTACCCAAGGTCTATGACCCCCGCGAGGTGGAAGGCCGCATCTACGCCCAGTGGGAGGAGAACAAGTGCTTCGCTGGCATCCGGGATGCCAAGAAGAAGCCCTACACCATCGTCATGCCGCCCCCCAACGTCACCGGCCAGCTCCATATGGGCCACGCCATGGACTGCACCCTTCAGGACATCCTGATCCGCTTCAAGCGGATGCAGGGCTACGCCGCCCTGTGGGTCCCCGGCACCGACCACGCAGGCATCGCCACCCAGATCAAGGTGGAGGAAGAGCTGCGGGTCAAGGAGGGCCTCACCCGCTACGACCTGGGCCGGGAAAAGTTCCTGGATCGGGTCTGGGACTGGAAGAACACCTACGGCAACCGGATCGTGGCCCAGCAGAAAAAGATGGGCGCCTCCTGCGACTGGGACCGGGCCCGGTTCACCATGGACGAGGGCTGCTCCAAGGCCGTCCGGGAGACCTTCTGCGAGCTGTATGAAAAGGGTCTTATCTACAAGGGCTCCCGCATCATCAACTGGTGCCCCAACTGCGTCACCGCCCTGTCCGACGCCGAGGTGGAATATGTGGACAAGCCCGGCAAGCTGTGGCACATCAAGTACCCCATCGCCGGGGAACCCGGCCGCTACGTGATCGTGGCCACCACCCGTCCGGAAACCATGCTGGGCGACTCCGGCGTGGCCGTGAACCCCAACGACGAGCGGTACCAGGACATTGTGGGCAAGACCTGTATCCTGCCTCTCATGGACCGTGAAATCCCCATCGTGGCCGACGAGTACGTGGAAATGGACTTCGGCACCGGCTGCGTGAAGATGACCCCCGCCCACGACCCCAACGACTTTGAGGTGGG
>JAEDJB010000168.1 GCA_016296565.1 Oscillospiraceae bacterium | reverse complement strand
CCCTCTCCCGCCTGCGCAGCCTCATGTGCCAGGGGGAGGCTTACGGCATCCACAAGCTGGGCTCTGAGGCCCAGGCCCAGGCCATCACCGGCGAAACCCTCTACGCCCGCTACCGGCAGCTGCTGGAGACTGCCCCCCTGCATCTCTACTACTGTGGCTCGGCAGAGCCTGACCGGGTGGAGGCAGCCTTCCGGGTTGCCCTCACCGGCCTGCCCCAGGGCCAGCGCCAGCCGGCTCCCGTCACCCAAAGCATTGCGTCCCCGGCCGGGGAGGTCCGCCGGTTTACCGACCGGCTGGACGTGACCCAGGGCAAGCTCACCATGGGCTTTCGCCTGGGCGGCGGCTACCGGGAGAAGGCGGACGTGGCCAAAGCCATGCTTTTTAACGCCATCTACGGCGGCAGCACCAACTCCAAGCTCTTCCTGAACGTGCGGGAAAAACTGTCCCTGTGTTACTTTGCCAGCTCCTCCCTGGTTTTAAGCAAGGGTGTTCTGCTGGTCTATTCCGGGGTGGAGTTTTCCAACTTCCAGAGAGCGGAAGAGGAGATCCTGGCCCAGCTGGCAGCCTGCCAGGAGGGGAAGATCACAAAAGAGGAACTGGAAGCTGCCCGCCGCTCGGTGATGAGCAGTCTCCGCACCTCCCTGGATGCCCAGGGACGGCTGGAAGAGTACTGGCTGGGCCGCTTTGTCACCGGCACCGGCTTTACCCCGGAGGAGCTGGCGGCCGCGGTGGAATCCGTGACCCTGGACCAGGTGGTGGAGATAGCCCGCAGGGTCCGGCTGGACAGCGTATACACCCTGCGGGGAAGGGAGGACTAAGGCCATGGAAAAGCGCATCTATGATCGGATCGGGGAGACCGTCTACGAGGAGACCCTGGAAAACGGCCTGCATGTCTTCGTGTTCCCCAAGCCGGAGTTTGGCAAGTTCTACGCCTTTTTTGCCACCCGATATGGGGGGATGGACACCCGGTTCCAGCTGGGAGACCAGTGGCTGGACACCCCCATGGGCATCGCCCACTATCTGGAACACAAGATGTTCGACACCCCGGACGGCGGCAACGCCCTGCAGACCCTCTCGTCTGCCGGAGCGTCCCCCAACGCCTTCACCAGCAGCGCCATCACCGGCTACCACTTTGAGTGCACCGACCTATTCTGGGAGAACCTGCGCACCTTGCTGGAGTTTGTCTCCGTGCCCTACTTCACCGAAGAGAGCGTCCAGAAGGAGCGGGGCATCATTGAGCAGGAAATCCGCATGATGGAGGATAACCCCAACCGCCAGTCCTTCCGGCTGCTGCTGGAAGCCCTGTATGAAACCCATCCCATCCGCAACTCTGTGGCAGGCTCGGCAGAGTCCATTGCCCAGATTACGGCACAGACCCTGTACCACTGCCACGAGGCTTTCTACACCCCCTCCAACATGGTTCTCTGCGTTGCGGGGAATGTGGACCCGGAGAAGGTCTGTGACCTGGCCCGGGAGATCCTGCCCCAGCAGGCCAAGCCTCCTATTCCCCGGGACTACGGCGGGGAAGAGCCCCGGCAGGTTCACCGGCGAGAAACCGGAAAGGTGATGGCGGTGGCCACCCCCCTGTTCCAGATCGGGGTCAAGGTTCAGCCCGCTCAGGACGGCCCCAGCCGCCTGCGGCAGAAGCTTTTGGGGGACCTGACCTGCGAGGCCCTCATGGGTTCCTCCAGCCCTCTGTTCAGCAAGCTGTACACCCAGGGGCTCATCAACGGCAGCTTCTACTGCACCTATATGGACTACCCCGGCTGTGCCTTCCTGGTGGCAGGCGGGGAGAGCCGGAACCCGGAGGCCGTGCGGGACGCCATCCTCCAGGAGGCGGCCCGGGTGGCGGAGGAAGGGCTGGACGACGGCCTGTTCCGCCGGCTGAAAAAGGCGGCCTACGGCACCTTTGTCCGCTCCCTGAACTCCTTTGAAAACCTCTGCGTGGAGCAGGCCCAGGCCTATTTTGAGGAGCAGGACCCCTGGACCTTCCCGGAGATCTACGATTCCATGACCCGTCAGGACGCGGAGGACTTCCTGCGCACCTGGTTCCAGCCAGAGCAGACCACCCTCACGGTGATCCGTCCCGGGGAGGAGACGGCATGAGCACCGTAACCTTTCCCGGGTTGGGCCTAACCTTTGAGATGAACCGGGTAGCCTTCTCCATCGGGTCCTTCCACGTCTATTGGTACGGGGTCATCATCGCCATCGGCTTTGTGCTGGCCGCCGCCTTCTGCTGCTGGCAGTCCAAACACTTCGGTCTGAAGCCGGACGACATTCTGGACCTGGTCCTGTTCGCCGGTCCCGGCGGCATCATCGGGGCGCGGCTGTACTACATTATCTTTAACACCGGTCTCTATCGGAACGCCGACGGCAGCCTGAACCTGAAGGCCTGCCTGTCCATCCACAGCGGCGGGCTTGCCATCTACGGCGGCATCATCGCCGGGACCCTGATCGCCTTTCTGGTGGCCCGGTACAAGAAGATTCCCTTTCCCGCTCTGGCAGACCTGTGCGCCTTCGGCCTGCTCATCGGCCAGATCGCCGGCCGGTGGGGAAACTTTGTAAACGCAGAGGCCTACGGCTCCGAAACCACCCTTCCCTGGCGGATGGGCATTCAGGCGACCGTAAACGGCGTGCAGCAATATATGGAGGTGCACCCCACCTTCCTCTATGAATCCCTGTGGAACCTCATCGGGTTCTGCCTGCTGCTGTGGGTCCTGCACAAGGGCCTGCGGAAGTTTGACGGGATGATGTTCCTGCTCTATGTGGCCTGGTACGGCTTCGGCCGGGGCCTGATCGAGGGCCTGCGGACGGACAGCCTGTACTTTTTCTCCACAGGCATCCGCACCTCCCAGATGGTGGGCTTTGTCAGCTGTGCCGTGGCAGTGATCCTGCTGGTCTGGAATCTGCGCAGGCACCCCGATCCCCAAAATCTGTATGTCAACCGAATCAACAAAAACGGAGAGGAGACAAAATAACATGGCAGCAATCGTATTGGACGGCAAGGCACTGGCCGCAAAGTGCAAGGAAGAGGTCAAGAAGGAGGCAGCCTCCCTGGCCCGCACCCCGGGTCTGGCTGTGATCATCGTGGGCAACAACCCTGCCAGCCGGGTCTATGTGAACAGCAAGCGGAAGGACTGCGAAGAGTGCGGCTTCCTCAGCGAGGAGTATGCCCTGCCCGAGGAAACCACCCAGGAGGAGCTCATCACCCTCATCCAGCAGCTCAACGAGAGAGCGGACATCGACGGCATCCTCTGTCAGCTGCCCCTGCCCAAGGGGATTGACGAGGAGGCAGTCCTCATGGCCATCTCCCCGGACAAGGACGTGGACGGCTTCCACCCCATGAACATGGGCGCTCTGCTGGTGGGCAAGGAAGGGTTCCTGCCCTGCACCCCCTACGGCATCATGGAAATTCTGGACGAGTACGGCATTGACCCCAAGGGCAAGCAGTGCGTGGTCATCGGCCGGTCCAACATCGTGGGCAAGCCCATGGCTCTGCTGCTGCTGCAACGGCACGGCACCGTGACCATCTGCCACTCCCGCACCAAGAACCTGGCGGAGGTCTGCCGTTCGGCCGACATTCTGGTGGCTGCCGTGGGCAAGGTGGACATCGTCACCGCCGACATGGTGAAGCCCGGGGCTGTGGTCATTGACGTGGCCATGAACCGCAACGAGGCCGGGAAGCTCTGCGGCGACGTGGACTATGCCGGGGCCAAGGAAGTGGCCTCCGCCATCACTCCCGTTCCCGGCGGCGTGGGTCCCATGACCCGGGCCATGCTCATGAAGAACACCCTGCTGGCAGCCAAGAAGCACCAGGGCTGATTTTCCCC
>JAEDJB010000023.1 GCA_016296565.1 Oscillospiraceae bacterium | reverse complement strand
ATGTCCACAGTAAAAATCATTCCCGCACCCCCTGGTTCTATCCTGTCACATTACTCCGTTTTTATTATAATACATAATGAACAAAGCCGCAAGCCTTGAAAACCAAGGCTTTCAAGGTTTATGGCTTTGTTCAGGTGCAAGGTTTTTGGAATAAATCGTCCAAAACCTTGCACATTTCACTGGATCACCGAGGTGTTCCAGCGAAAATATGTATTGCAATAATGTCTGAATTCCATAAAACAGCCCAAAGGAGCCGTTTTATGGAATTGCGCGGCTGCTGCCGCGCGAACAAACCGCAAAGCGGTTTATTCAGCAGACATTATTATAGGATGGTAACGGGAAAAAATCAATTCTTTCTTTTAAGGCGGCAGGGGGCCTTTCACAAAATAATGCAGATGAGCCCGCCGGAGCCCTCGTTGAGGATCTTCTCCAGGGTCTGCTGCATTTTCTGCCGGGCGTCCTCGGGCATGTGCTTGAGCTTGGCGCTCAAATCCTCGCTGATGAGTTCGTGGAAGGACCGCCCAAAGATATTGGACTGCCAGATTTTCTCCGGCTCCCCCTCAAACTCCTGCAGCAGGAAATGCAGCATATCCTCTGACTGCTTCTCGCTGCCCACAATGGGGCTGACTTCCGCCTGGATGTCCGCCCGAATCATGTGGATGCTGGGGGCCTTGGCCCGGAGGCGGACCCCGTACCGGCCGCCCTGGCGGATGATCTCCGGCTCCTCCAGTTCCAGCTCCGAGGCATCGGGAATGACGATGCCGTAGCCTGTGGCCTGGACCTCTTCCATGGCGGCAGCCACCTTCTCGTACTGGGCCTTCAGGGTTCCCAGCCCTCCCAGCAGCTTCATAAGCTCTCCGTCGTCCCGGATAGGGAAGCCCGTCTGCTCCGACAGGGTCTCATAGAACAGGCTCCGGGGCAGCTCCAGCCGGGCGGCACACTGGCCGCTGCCCAGCTGCATGGCGGTAACCGCCGCCGAGGTCAACCGGGGACACTGGCCGATCTGCTCCACCACCGGACGGACGTCCCGGATGCGGCGCAGGCCGCCCATGGCTCCCCGGATGGCCTCATAGATCTCCTCCTTGATGGGGTGGCCCGTTTCCAGGGCGTCCACCCAGCCGGGCAGGAAAAGCCGAAGCTCCCCCAGGGGAAACTCGTAGAGCACAGACTGGATGATCTCCGTCACCGCCCGCTGGCCCAGCTCCAGGCAGCTCACTGCCAGACAGGTGACGTCATACTTCTCCGCCAGCTCCGCCCGCAGAGTCTGGGCCCGGTCAGAGTCCGGCCGGGCGGAGTTGAGGAGGATGAGGAAGGGCTTGCCCAGCTCCTTGAGCTCGCCCACCACCCGCTCCTCCGCCTCCACATAGGCCTCCCGTGGGATGTCCGTTATGGTTCCGTCGGTGGTCACCACAATTCCGATGGTGGAGTGCTCGGCAATCACCTTCCGGGTGCCGATCTCCGCCGCCTCCGCCATGGGGATCTCCTCCGGGAACCAGGGGGTGTGGACCATCCGGGGCAAGTCGTCCTCCAGCTGGCCCACCGCCCCGGGGATCAGGTAGCCCACGCAGTCAATGAGCCGCACGGAAAAGGCCCCGCCCCCCTCCATGGCCACCTCCACTGCCTCCTCCGGGACAAACTTGGGTTCGGCGGTCATCACCGTCCGGCCGGAGCCGCTCTGGGGCAGCTCATCCCTGGCCCGCTCCCGGCGGTAAGGGTCGGCAATGTTGGGGATGACCATGGTCTCCATAAAGCGCTTAATAAAGGTGGACTTGCCCGTGCGGGCCGGTCCCACCACGCCGATGTAGATGTCCCCCGCCGTGCGGGTGGCAATGTCCTGGTAAATGTGATTCATAGGATTCTCCTCCGTTGGTCTTTCTGGTTACTGCATGTGTATGCGCCCCGGCCCCCGGACAGACCAAAACTTTCCCTTGAAAAGAAGCCGAAAACCCCTCGACTTTTTCCCCTCTTTTTTGGGCAATCAAATGAATTTTCGTTTTTTTTACATAATTTTAACAAAAACCATAGACAAATTTTACCTTTCTTGTATAGTTAGATGTAAGGAAGAAAAGAAAACCGCACCCAACAAGCACAAAAGGAGCGTGAGCGAAACGGGTATCTCAAACGTCATTGCACTGCTCAGCGGCGTTGCCCTTTTCCTCTTCGGCATGTCCCTTATGGGGGACGGACTGAAGAAAGTGGCGGGCAACAAGCTGGAGCTGGTGCTCTATAAGCTCTCGGGCAGCCCCCTCAAGGGCGTCCTGCTGGGCACTGCCGTCACCGCCATCATCCAGTCCTCCTCGGCTACCTCCGTCATGGTGGTGGGCTTTGTCAACTCCGGCATGATGAAGGTCAAGCAGGCCATCGGCATTATCATGGGCGCCATTCTGGGCACCAGTGTCACCGGCTGGATCATCTGCCTGTCCTATGTGGAAGGGGGGAGCAGCAGCGGCTGGATCTCCCTGCTGTCCACCTCCACCCTCACCGGCGTGGTGGCCGTCATCGGCATCATCCTGCGGATGTTCTCCAAAAAGCAGGTGCAGAACCACATCGGTGACATTCTCATGGGCTTTGCCGTCCTGATGTTCGGCATGCAGGCCATGAGCTCCGCCGTCTCCCCCCTGCGGGAGAGCGAATTTTTCCTGGACCTGCTGACCACCTTCTCCAACCCGGCCCTGGGCATTCTGGTGGGTCTGCTCTTCACCTGCGTGCTCCAGAGCGCCTCTGCCGCCGTGGGTATTCTTCAGGCCCTGGCTGCCACGGGGGTCATCACCTTCTCCGTTGCCTTCCCCCTCATCATGGGTATCGCCGTGGGCGCTGCTATGCCGGTGCTCCTGTCCTCCCTGGGGGCCAACGTCAACGGCAAGCGCACCGCCTTCGTCTATCTGCTCATCGACGCTTTGGGCGCGGTGATCTGGGGCGTCATCTTCTATGGGGTGAACGCTTTCGTCCACTTCTCCTTTATGGACACCCCCATGAACACCGTGGCCATCGCTTTCCTGAACACCCTCTTCCGTCTGGCCACCGTGGTGGTCCTCACCCCCTTCATCGGGGTCATCGAAAAGCAGGTCTGCCGCCTGTTCAAGGACTCCGAGGAGAGCGGCCGGGAGCAGGAGGACTTCGCCCGGCTGGAGGCCCTCTTCGTGGAGCACCCCGCCCTGGCCATTGAGCAGAGCCGCCAGGCTCTGAACAACATGGCCCTGGAGGCCAAGGCCAACCTGGAGGACGCCTTCTACCTGATCGGCAACTACAGCGAGAAGGCCTTCAACTTCGTGGCCCAGCGGGAAGACGTGGTGGACCGGTACGAGGACAAGCTGGGCAGCTACCTCATCAAGATCACCGGCAAGGAACTCAGCGCCCAGCAGAACAAGGACGTCACCAAGTTCCTGCACACCATCGGAGATGTGGAGCGAATCTCCGACCACGCCATGAACATCGCCGAGTGCGCCAAGGAGATCCACGAAAAGAGCATCGTGTTCTCCGAGGCCGCCCAGAAGGAGCTGGAGGTCATGTTCCACGCGGTGAACGAGATTGCCCACAACGCCATCACCGCCTTTACCACCGAGAACCTGGACCTGGCCTACCGGATCGAGCCCCTGGAAGAGCTCATCGACAGCCTGTGCGACGAGCTGAAGCTCCGCCACGTGGAGCGGCTGCAGAGAGGCATCTGCAAGCTGGACCAGGGCTTCGTGTTCAACGACCTGCTCACCAACTACGAGCGGGTGGCCGACCACTGCTCCAACATCGCCGTGGCCATGATCGAGCTGGAGTCCGACTCCTTCGACACCCACGAGTACATCACCAGCCTGCGGGAGATGCGCACCCACAGCTTCGACCTGTACTACGAGGAGTACAGCAAGAAGTTCTCCCTGCCCGAGTAAACACCTACATAGAAAAGGACCGGCCCATACAGGCAGTCTTCGTAAAAATATTGCATCCGTACCGCTTTGGTACGGATGCAACATTTTTTACCCTTCTGGAGTGGGTGTGTTTAGAATTCATTCAATTTTACAACCGCAATGAGAGCAAAATTCCTCACCAGATATGGGAGCAATTCTTAACGAATGATGACAAAAGGGGCAACGGTTTTTAATAGCAATAATAATCAAGTCAGCAATCATCACTGATATACTGATAATGATTGCTATTCCCCAATCATTTATTATTGACACCAACGCAGTTACACTACTCAATATGCCTATAATTCGCCAAACTATTCTTTGAATCTTAAAACTGCTCATGTCAGCTACCTTTTAATCTCTAATATGATTTAGCATCTAGTGTTATGTTAATACATCAATGTTAACTCCGATAGCGGGAACCAGTAAAATATCCGTAAAGCCCTGCTGCCAAACTTGCCAACGTGATATTCCTCACCTGATAAATTATATCGTTTTACGACCCTCCCATTTGGCCGGTCCTTTTTCATCGCTTTACTTCCCTAAAGAAACGTGGTACAATAATGTCTGCCGAATAAACCGCTTTGCGGTTTATTCGCGCGGCGGCCGCCGCGCAATTCCATAAAAACGGCTTGAGCCGTTTCATGGAATCCAGCCATTGTTGCAATGCGTATTTTCACTGGAGCGCCACGGCGCTCCAGTGAAAGGTGCAAGGTTTTTGGACTTAACTGTCCAAAAACCTTGCACCTGAACAAAGCCAATGAACCTTGAAAGCCTTGGCTTTCAAGGCTTGCGGCTTTGTTCAGTACGCATTACAATAGGCAAAACCTATCAAAAAGGAGGTTCTCCCATGAACCTGGAGAATTTGCAGAACAACTTAACGGCCAAGGGCTACACCGTCCGCATTTTTGACACCGCAGCCCAGGCCGCAGAATATCTCGCAGAATCCATCCACGGCAAGACCGTGGGCATCGGCGGCAGCATGACCATCGACGCCATGGATGTGTACGACCGTCTGGCCCAGGACAACCAGGTGTACTGGCACTGGAAGACCCCCGGTCCGGAGACCCTGGCCAAGGCCGCCCAGGCCCAGGTCTATCTCTCCAGCGTCAACGGCCTGGCCGAAACCGGGGAGATCATCAACATCGACGGCACCGGCAACCGGGTGGCCGCCACCCTCAATGACCGGGAGAAGGTCATCTTCGTCACCGGAACCAACAAGGTGGCCGAGAACTTCCACCAGGCTCTCTGGCGGGCCCGGAACATCGCCGCCCCTCTGAACGCCCGCCGCCTGAACCGCAAGACCCCCTGCGCCATGAAGGAAGAGATGAAGTGCTACGACTGCAAGAGCCCCGAGCGCATCTGCAACGGCCTCACCGTCCTCTGGCGGAAGATGGGCGGCGTGAAGGAGTGCGAAGTGGTACTCATTAAAGAAGACCTGGGTTACTGACCGTGGCCCGGACCAACTGCCTGGACTACCTGGACCGGCAGGGCAGCCTGTCCTTTGCCCAGGCCCCCTTCTGTGAGGTGGACAGCCTCATTCTGTCCCTGCTGTCCTATGGCCGGTTCGGGGGCATTCTGCCGGGACCGGACGACCCCCGAACTCTGCCCCTGGCCCAGGCGGTGAACCGGCTCACCGCCCGGCCGGGATGGGACCGCACCGGGGCGGTGATGGCCCGGCAGATCCCTGTACTAATCCGCCGTCTGGCCCAGTGCCCCCGGTTTGCCGCCCTGCCTCTGGGCGCTTTCCAAAGTGTTCTGAGCCGGGACACCCAGTTTGCCGCCCTCACCGTATTTCTCCCGGACGGCACCCGGTACCTGGCCTTCCGGGGAACCGACGACACCCTCACCGGCTGGCAGGAGTGCTTCTCCCTGGCCTTTGCCGCCCCCATCCCCGGCCAGAAGCAGGCGGAGGCCTACCTGGCCCAGGCCGCCGGGCAGCCGGGAAAGCTCCGGCTGGGGGGCCACTCCAAGGGAGGCAACCTGGCGGTGTGGGCCGCTCTCCACGCCCCGCCGCCGGTGCGCGCCCGGGTCCTCCGGGTGTACAGTCACGACGGCCCAGGCTTTTTTCAGGACCTTACCAGCGCCCCCGCCTATCGGGCCCTGGCCGGACGGATTTCCGTCCTGGTCCCCCAGGCCTCCCTGGTGGGGGCCCTGCTCTGCCAGGACCGCCGCCAGAAAACCATCCGCAGCTGGGGCAGCGGAATCGTCGCCCAGCACGATCCCTTCACCTGGGAGGTAACCGGCACCCATTTCCGCCGCCTGCCCCGCCGGTCCTACCTGGGCCGCCGCCGGGCGGCCGTTCTTCGCGGCTGGGTATCCTCCCTGTCCCTGGAGGAGCGGGAGGTTTTCACCCGGATTCTCTTTCACCTGCTCTCCGCCGGACAGGCCCGCACCCTCTCCGGCCTGAAGCACGCTCTGCCCGCCAGCACCCTGGCTGGTCTCCAGGCCTTTGCCCGCCTGGACAAGCCCGCCCAGCGGGAGCTGCTGGAGGGCCTTCGCCGCCTGCTGGTGAGCCTGGGTACCGGCGGCGCCTATCCCCACCCAAAGGAGTATTCCCATGAACGTAATTGAAACCTTCGGCGCGAAGGTGGGCCAGCTGGCCCAGACCGACCCGGAGAAGGCCCGCCGGCTCCTGCTGCTGGGCTTCCGGGCCAACGGTCAAAAGGTCCGGCTCTTTCCCGGCACCCGGCCCCGCTCGGGCCAGATGCTCTTTCAGCAGGTTAATCAGTCCATCATCCGCTGTCTGGCCCGGCCGGAGCAGAACGTGATGGTGAGCCTGTTCACCCCCTGCGAGATGCTGCTGAACCAGGGCCTGAACCCCTATTCCTGCGAGGCCTTCTCCAGCTACCTGTCCGGCTCCATGGCCGAGGCTCCCTTTCTCCGCCGGGCGGAGGAGGAGGGCATTCCCACCTCCCTGTGCTCCTACCACAAGGTTTTCATCGGAGCCGCCCAGAGCGGGCTCATGCCCCGGCCCCGGTTTATCCTGAGCACCTCCCTGGCCTGCGACGCCAACGCCCTTACCTTCCGGTACCTGTCCCAGCTTTACGACGTGCCCCACTTCTCCATCGACGTGCCCTACGAGCAGACGGAGCAGGCCGTGGACTATGTGGCCGGGCAGCTGCGGAAAATGGGGGCGTGGATTCAGGTCCAGACCGGCGTCCCCGTGGACGAGGCCAAGCTGGTCCAGACGGTGGCCCGGAGCCAGCGGACCATGGACCGGTACCAGCAGGTGCTGGCCAACCGGGCGGGCAAGCAGATTCTGGGGGATCTCACCGACGAGCTGCTGCGCACCGCCAGCCTCCACTTCCTTTTAGGCTCGGAAGAGAGCGAAGCCATGGTGGACCAGCTCTGCCGGGAGGTCTGCTCCGCACCTCCCGCCCAGGGACCCCAGCTGCTGTGGCTCCACACCACCCCCTACTGGGTACCTCCTCTCCGGACGCTGTTCAACCGCAACCCCAAGGTCCAGATTGCCGCCTCGGACATGAGCTACGAGGGCATCGTGGAGGCAGACCCCAACAAGCCCTACGACGCCATGGCCCGCCGGCTGGTGTTCTCCCCCTTCAACGGCCCGGTGGAGCGGCGCATTCAGCGTGCCCTGGAGGTAGCCAAACAGGTAAACGCCGACGGGGCCGTGTGGTTCTGCCACTGGGGCTGCAAGCACACTCTGGGAGGGGCGCAGCTGGCCAAAAAGCACTTTGAAGCCGCAGGCCTGCCCACCCTTCTGCTGGACGGGGACAGCTGCGACCGGGGCTTCGGCGGGGAGGGCCAGGCGGCCACCCGCATGGAGGCCTTTCTGGAGCTGCTCTCCGCCCGATAACCCCACTGGGAGGTCTTTTCTATGAATCCAACCTGCTACGTCTGTAAATATACCCCCACCGAGCTGCTCTCTGCCTACGGCGGGGAGCCCCTGCTGCTGGACCAGGCCCCGGAGAACTTTGAGCGGTCCGACCAGGTGGCTCACCCCAACCTGTGCGGCTTCGGCAAGTCCATCATCCAGGCGGTGCTCTCCGGCCAGGTGAAGGAGCTGGTTCTGGTGAACTGCTGCGACTCCATCCGCAGCGTCTACGATGTGCTGAAGGAGTCCGGCCAGCTGGACTTTCTCTACATGCTGGATCTGCTCCACCACCAGGACGGCTGCTCCGTGGACCATGCCAAGGGCCAGCTGCTGGCCCTGGCGGAGGCCTATGGCCGGTACAAGGGCACAGCCTTTGACAAGGCCGCCTTTTTTGCCGCCTTTGCCGGTCCGGACCGGCCCAAGGGGCCTTACATCGCCGTGCTGGGGGCCCACATGGGCCAGGAGCTCTTCTCCATGACCCAGGCCCTGATGCCCCTGCCCGCGGAAAACGGCACCTGCGCCAACAACCGCAACCCGGCAGTCCCGGAGGATGCTGGTGACTTTGACGCCCTCATGGAGGGCTATGCCCGGTCCCTGCTGGGGCAGCTGCCCTGCATGCGCATGGCGGACACCGCCGCCCGGAAAACCCTGTACAACGACCCCAGCCTGGCGGGGGTGGTCTACCACACCATCAAGTTCTGTGACTACTACGGCTTTGAATATGCCGGTCTCAAGGATCAACTCTCTGTCCCCCTGCTGAAGCTGGAATCCGACGGCACCCGCCAGAGCCAGGAGCAGCTGCGCACCCGGCTGGAGGCCTTTGCCGAGGGGCTTCAGCCTCCCGCCTCCGCCGGAGAGGAGAAGCGCGCCCCTTCGGGCCGGGGGTACTTCGCCGGCATCGACAGCGGCTCCACCACCACCGACGTGGTGATCCTGGACCAGGACAAGCAGGTTCTGGCCAAGGTGATCCTCCCCACCGGGGCAGGAGCCACTGGGGGAGCTGCCCGGGCCCTGGACCAGGCGCTAGCCCAGGCGGGGCTCAAAAAAAGCGATCTGACCGCCACCGTCACCACCGGCTACGGCCGGTCTGTCATCCACGGAGGGGATAAATCCATCACCGAGATCACCTGCCACGCCAAGGGTGCCCACTTCCTAAACCCCGCCGTGCGCACCGTGGTTGACATCGGCGGCCAGGACAGCAAGGTGATCCGTCTGGACGAGAACGGTGGGGTGGCCAACTTCGTCATGAACGACAAGTGCGCCGCCGGCACCGGCCGCTTCCTGGAGATGATGGCCCGCACCCTGGAGCTCTCCCTGGAGGAGATCAGCACCATCGGCCTGTCCTGGAAGGAGGACATCACCATCTCCTCCATGTGCACCGTCTTTGCCGACTCGGAGGTGGTCTCCCTGGTGGCCCAGAACAAGGCCCTGCCGGACATTGTCCACGGCCTGAACCGGTCCGTGGCCGCCCGGGCCGCCGCCCTGTTCCGCCGGGTCAAGGGTGGGCCTGTGTGCATGATGACCGGGGGTGTTGCCCGCAACGCCGGGGTGGTCTCCGCCCTGGAAGAGGCCCTGGGACTGCCTCTGTTTATCCACGAGGATTCCCAGCTCTGCGGGGCTCTGGGCGCCGCGCTGTTCGCCCTGGAGATGTAAGATTCATATAGTCAGGAGGGGGCTCCCGCTGATCGCGGTTCTCCCCCTTGACTTTTCTTTCCAAAGCTGGTATCATATCTAACAAAGTTAGCTTTAAAATCAACCGGAGGAGTGTGGTCACCATGACCCAGGATTACGAGGAATTGGCCAAAGAGCTTTTGTCCCTGAATCTCAACATGCTCCATGTGCCCGCCAAGCGGAAAATCGGAAAGATGGCCCAGGGGGAGGTTTTCGTCCTCAACTACCTGGCCACCCACCAACAACCTGCCCACCCGGGGGAACTGAGCAAAAGTATGGTTGTCAGTTCCGCCCGCATCGCCGCCCTGCTGGGGCGGATGGAGAAGAAACAGCTGATCTCCCGCACCCAGGACCCCCTGAACAACCGGCAGGTGATCGTCACCCTGCTGCCCGCCGGGCAGGCCGTCATTGACCGGACCCGGGCCGAGGTTCTGGCCGCCGCCGCCCGCATGCTGGAGCGGCTGGGTCCGGAGGACGCCCGGGAGTACCTGCGGATTCAGCGAAAGATCCTCTCCAACTCTGTGTCTGCCTGAACCAGGCGCACGGTGATCCATGGACCGAAAAAAGCTGTGCTGGCTTCGGCCAGCAGCTTTTTTCCCAGGAAAGCTAACTTTGTTAGTTCGACATTTTACGCAAAGAGGTGATCCCCATGACTGAACTCGATCGTTCCAACCCTCTCCGTCTGACTTCCAACGCGGGAAAGCTCCTGGCCTCTCAGACCATTCAGCACCTGTTTCAGACGATGTCCCCTGCCGACTACGTCCTCATGTGGATGCTGGCCAAGCACACCCACGAAACCGGCAGTGAAAAGTTTTACCTGAAGGACCTGGCCCAGGAGCTTCAGCTCCCCATGCCCCAGGTCTCCAAAATCGCCAAGAACCTCCAGAGCAAGGGCCTGGTCCTGTGGACCCACGACGGTCTGGGCCAGGAGGGCACCTATCTCCAGCTCACCGAGTCCGCCATGGACTGCGCCCTGGAGCAGCGGCAGCGGCTGGCCGATTTCATCCACCAGGTGGTGGAGGAGTTCGGCCAGGAACGCTTCGTCCGTCTGCTGGGCGACATCGTCCAGCTGGAGGAAATCATGAACCAGCAGGCCCAGGAGGAAGGAGGTCCCCATGCCGTTGAACCTTGAAGACTACGCCGCCCGCCAGCAGGCCCTGTGCGAGGAAAACGACGCCATCCCCGACGCCCTGTTTCAGGAGTACGGGGTCAACCGGGGCCTCCGGGATCACAACGGCGTGGGCGTTCTCACGGGACTGACCCGGATCTCCAACATCGTCTCCTTCCGCCTGGAGAAAGGCAAGCGGGTCCCCTGCGAGGGACAGCTGTACTACCGGGGCCAGAACGTGAAGGACCTGATCGCCGACCTGGGCCCCGACGAGTTTGGCTTTGAACGGGTGGCCTACCTGCTCCTCTTCGGTCAGCTGCCCGACAAGCAGCAGGAGGAGGAATTTACCGCCATCCTGGGCAGCTGCCGGACCCTCCCCACCAACTTTACCCGGGACGTGATCATGAAGGCCCCCTCCAAGGACATTATGAACTCCATGACCCGGAGCGTGCTCACCCTGGCAAACTACGACAGCCAGGCCGAGCCCGGAGGGCTGGACAACAGCATCCGCCAGTGCATCCGCCTGATCGCGGAGTTTCCCATGCTGGCGGTGTACGGCTACCACGCCTACAACCACTATGAAAACGACCAGAGCATGTACATCCACCGGCCGGACCCGGCCCTCTCCACGGCGGAGAACATTTTGCAGATGCTCCGCCCCGACCGATCCTACACCAGGATGGAGGCCAAAGCCCTGGACACTGCCCTCATCCTTCACATGGAGCACGGCGGGGGCAACAACTCCACCTTCACCACCCGGGTGGTAACCTCCTCCGGGTCGGACACCTACGCCACCATGGCCGCCGCTCTCTCCTCCCTGAAAGGCCCCCGCCACGGCGGCGCCAACCTGAAGGTCATTCAGATGATGCGGGATCTGAAAGAGCACATCCCCTCCCTCACGGATAAGGCGGCCACCGAGGACTATCTGCGTAAGCTCCTGAACAAGCAGGCCTTTGACCACAGCGGCCTGATCTACGGCATGGGCCACGCGGTCTACTCCATCTCCGACCCCCGGGAGCAGGTGCTCCGGTCCTTCGTGAAGGACCTGGCCCTGGAGAAGGGCCGCCGGGATGACCTGACCCTCTATGAAAACATCGAGGAGCTGGCTCCCAAGCTCATCGCCGAGTCCCGGCCCATCTACAAGGGCGTGAGCCCCAACGTGGACTTCTACAGCGGCTTCCTCTACGAGCTGCTGGACATCCCCCTGGAGCTGTACACTCCCCTCTTCGCCATCGCCCGCATTGTGGGCTGGAGCGCCCACCGGATCGAAGAGTTGGTGGGAATGGGCAAGATTATCCGACCAGCTTACATGAGCATCACACGGTAAACAGAAAAAAGCCTCCCTTTTCACAAGGGAGGCTTCTTTGTGTTCTGTCAGGGTTCTTCCCCTTCCGGGAGGGTAACGAAGCTGCGTTTGATCCAGCGGCCGCTGTGGTAGTAGATTCCCAAGAGCAGCGCGCACAGCATCCAGCCCATGGGATACCCCAGGGCCACCGGCAGGAGGGTGCCGAAGAGCCGGTAGGTGACAAAAAGATAGATCTGCCGGAAGACCACGAAGGACAGGAGCATGATGATCGTGGGCGTCCGGGCGTCCCCCGCGCCCCGGAGGACCCCGGCGTAAATCTGGTTGAAGGTGCCCACCAAGTAGAAGGGAGAGATCACCCGAATGAAATACGCCCCGTAGGTGAGCACCGCCTCGTCCTGGTTAAAAAGGGCGCACAAAGGCCGGGCCAGAACCATCAGGGGCACCAGGATCACCGCTGTGGACACGATGCCCATAATCAAAGCCCACCGGGCCCCCTGCTTGGACCGCTCCCAGTTTCCGGCCCCCACGTTCTGGCCCACAAAGGTGGTGGCCGCCACGGACAGGGTCATCATGGGCAGCAGGGCGAAGGAGTCCAGCTTGTTATAGGCCGCCCACCCGGCCATGCAGGAGGAGTCGAACCGGTTAACATAGGACTGGACGAACACGTTGGAGAAGGAGGTCACCGCCAGCTGCAGGGCCGAGGGCACCCCCACCACGAAAATGTTTCGCAGGATGTGCGTGTCCATCCCCATCCCCTGCCAGACGATCCGGTAGCACCCGTCGGTGCGGGTGAGCACCGCCAGCACCAGCAGGGCGGAAACTCCCTGGCTGGCTACAGTGGCCACCGCCGCCCCGGCAATGCCCCACCGGAACCCCGCCACAAAGAGCAGGTCCAGAAGGGTATTGAGCCCGGCAGAGAAGAGCAGGAAGTACAAAGGCCGCTTGGAGTCCCCCACCGCCCGGAGAATCCCTGAGCCCAGGTTATAGAGCATCAGCCCTGACACCCCGGCAAAGTAGATGCGCAGGTAGGTGGCAGCCTCCCCGAACACGTCCTCCGGGGTGGACATGAACCGGAGCATGAAGGGGACCATCAGGACCCCTACAGCGGTAAACACCACGCACAGCAGAAGAACCAGCAGCAGGCTGGTCTGGACGGCCTTCCCCACCCGCTTTTCCTCCTGGGCTCCGTAGAGCTGGGAGATCACCACGCCGATGCCGGCGGACAGGCCCAGGAACAGGCCGATGAGGGTATTGATAACGGGATTTACCGACCCCACCGCCGCCAGGGCCGCCTTGCCCACGAAGTTGCCCACCACGATGCTGTCCACGGCGTTGTAGAGCTGCTGGCAGAAGTTGCCCGCCAGAAGGGGCAGAGAAAACAGGAGAAGCTGCCGGAAAATGTTCCCCTCCGTCATGCGCATATCCCCTTGTTTCGCCAGAGACGCCATACCAGCATCCCCCTTTCCTGTGGGATAATTTTATTGTACACCCATTGTCAAATGGTCGGGCAGTTTTGGGAATTGCAGAGAAAAGTCTCAGAAACGTAAAGGAATTGTAACATTTTTAGGACTTTTTTTGTAACATGTTTTTGGTAGGATAATCCTGCAAGAGTCAAGAAAGCTTCTTTTCATTTTTTAACCTTCGGAATACGGGGTTGGCGAGTGGTTTCCGCCAACCCCGATTTTCCGTTTTAGGGGCACTTCAAAGCAGCCCTTCCCCTTGTTCCCCTTTTTTGTTATAATATAAAATATCTTTCGATCCAAACCCCAAATTGAGGTAACCATACATGAAACGACTTGTCATCGGAATCCTGGCCCATGTGGACGCCGGCAAAACCACCCTCTCCGAGGCCCTGCTCTACACCGCCGGGACCATACAGAAGCTGGGCCGGGTGGACCACCGGGATTCCTTCCTGGACACCCACGACCTGGAACGGGCCCGGGGCATCACCATCTTCTCCAAGCAGGCCATTTTCGAAACCCCGGAGCTGTCCGTCACCCTGCTGGACACCCCCGGCCACGTGGACTTCTCCGCAGAGATGGAGCGCACCTTACAGGTGCTGGACTACGCCATTCTGGTCATCAGCGGCACCGACGGGGTCCAGGCCCACACGGAAACCCTGTGGCGGCTGCTCCGCCGGAACCAGATTCCCACCTTCCTCTTTGTCACGAAAATGGACCTGCCCAACCCCGGGCAGGAGGCCCTGATGGATCAGCTCCGCCGCCTGGACGAGGGCTGCGTCAACTTCTCCCACCGGGGAACCGACTGGGAGGAATCCATCGCCCTGCGGGAGGAGGCCATTCTGGACCGGTATCTGGAATCCGGAAGTCTCTCTTCCCGGGACCTCTCCGGGCTCATCCGCATTGGCCGGCTCTTTCCCGTGTACTTCGGCTCTGCCCTGAAGCTGGAGGGGGTGGAGGCCTTCCTCCAGGGGCTCACGGACTACACCGAGGCCCCGGTCTACCCCCAGGAGTTCGGAGCCCGGGTCTTTAAAATCGCCCGGGACACCCAGGGAGGCCGGCTCACCTACTTAAAGCTCACCGGCGGGACCCTGTCCGTCCGGGACCCCATCACCTACCTTCCTCTCCACGGGGAAGAGGCGGCGGAGGAAAAGGTCACCCAGCTGCGGCTGTACTCCGGCGCCAAATTTCAGACGGCGGAGACCGCCCAGGCCGGCCAGGTCTGCGCGGTGCTGGGCCTTTCCCAGACCTATCCCGGCCAGGGCCTGGGGGCGGAATCCCCCGCGCCCCCGCCCCTTCTGGAGCCGGTGCTCACCTACCGCCTCACCCTGCCCCCGGACCAGGACCCCCAGGCCTTCCTGCCCAAGCTGCGGCAGCTGGAAGAGGAGGACCCTCAGCTCCGGGTGGTGTGGGACCCCCACCTGCGGGAGATCCACGTGGGCCTTATGGGGCAGATTCAGATCGAGATTCTAAAAAGCCTCATCGCCCAGCGGTTCGACGTGGAGGTCCAGGTGGACGCCGGGCGCATCCTCTACAAGGAGACCATTGCCGCTCCCGTGGAGGGGGTGGGCCACTTTGAGCCCCTCCGCCACTACGCCGAGGTTCATCTGCTTCTGGAGCCTCTGGAGCGGGGGTCCGGTCTGGTCTTTGACAGCCGGTGCAGCGAGGATTTGCTGGACCGGAACTGGCAGCGGCTCATCCTCACCCACCTGGAAGAGAAAACCCACCTGGGGGTCCTCACCGGCTCCCCCATCACCGATCTTCGCATCACCCTCATGTCCGGCCGGGCCCACCCCAAGCACACCGAGGGGGGCGACTTCCGCCAAGCCACCTACCGGGGGGTGCGTCAGGGTCTCATGCAGGCGGAGAGCATCCTGCTGGAGCCCTGGTACCAGTTCCGGCTGGAGCTGCCCGCCGCCCAGCTGGGCCGGGCCATCAGCGACCTGCAGGCCATGTCCGGGACCTTCTCCAACCCGGAAAACGACGGGGAGACGGCGGTGCTCACTGGCACCGCCCCGGTGTCCGCCATGAAGGACTACCCCCTGGAGGTGGCCGCCTATACCCGGGGCCGGGGAAAATTCTCCTGTTCCTTTTATGGCTACGCCCCCTGCCACAACGCCAAACAGGTGGCGGCAGAGCGGGGCTACCAGCCGGAGCGGGACCTGGACAACCCCCCGGACTCCGTGTTTTGTGCCCACGGGGCAGGCTTTACGGTGAAGTGGGACAAGATCCCGGAGTACATGCACCTGGAAAGCTGCCTGCGGCCGGAGCGGCCGGAGGACCCTCTCCCCCGGGTCTACACCCGGAACCTGGACATTGACGAAAAGGAGCTGGAGGCCATCTTCCAGCGGACCTTCGGCCCCATCCGCAACCGGGCCCAGGAGGTCATGAACCAGGTCCCCGCTACAAGCCCCCGGCGGACCATTGCGCCGCCCAAGCAGCAGTACCTGATTGTGGACGGGTACAACATGATCTTCGCTTGGGACGTGCTCAAGGACCTGGCCCAGGACAGCCTGGACGCCGCCCGCCAGCGGCTGCTGGACATTCTCAGCAACTACCAGGGCTTCAAAAAGTGCCAGGTGGCGGTGGTTTTTGACGGCTACAAGGTCAAAGGCAACCAGGGCAGCCGGTCAGACTACCACAACATCCATGTGGTCTACACCAAGCAGGACGAGACCGGGGACATGTTCATCGAAAAGCTGATCACCGAAATCGGGAAAAACTACGCCGTCCGGGTGGCCACCTCTGACGGGCTCATCCAGCTCTCCGCCCTGCGGGCAGGGGTGCTGCGCATCTCCGCCGCCGAGCTGTGGCGGGAGGTGGAATGGGTGGGCCAGCAGATCGACCAGATGGTGCGCCAGCTCAACGAAAAGGGATACCTGCCCGGTTAACACAACGTGCCCCTGCCTGCTTCCCAACAGGCAGGGGCATTTTTGTCGAAAAAAGGAAGCGGTATGCCGCGCAGGCGGCAGACCGCTTCCCTAGCACCGACCTCTAAAAGGATCGAAGTCAGCACCTATATGATACCACAGGCCGGGGTTTCTTTCAAGGGGTGCGCCCTTTACAGCTTGCAGTAGGCTGCCGCCGTCTGGGCTGCCAGCCTGGCGTTGTTGAACACCAGCTGAATGTTGGCGTCCAGGCTGTCGCCCCCGGTGATCTCCTTAACCTTGGCCAGCAGGAAGGGGGTGGTCTCTTTACCGTGGATGCCCTTCTCGTTGGCCTCCTGGATGGCCTGGTCGATGACGGCATTGATCCGGTCCGCGTCCATGGAATACGCCTGGGGGATGGGGTTGGTCACCAGGATGCCGCTCTTCAGCCCCAGGTCCCGCTGGACCTTCATGATCTTCGCCAGCTCTTCGGGGGTGTCCACCCGGTAGTCCACCTGCAGGCCGGAGGTGCGGGTGTAAAAGGCGGGCAGCTCCTCCGTCTGGTAGCCCAGCACGGGCACCCCGTGGGTCTCCAGATATTCCAGGGTGAGTTTTAAGTCCAGAATGGCCTTGGCCCCGGCGCAGACCACCGTGACCCCGGTCTGGGCCAGCTCCTCCAGGTCAGCGGAGACGTCCATGGTGGTCTCCGCCCCCCGGTGCACGCCGCCGATGCCGCCGGTGGCGAAGATGGGGATGCCTGCCATGTGGGCGATCATCATGGTGGTGGTAACCGTGGTGGCGCCGTCCTCTCCCTTGGCCACCAGAGCGGCCAGATCACGGCGGGAGGCCTTGATCACGTCCTGGCCCTTCTTGCCCAGGTACTCGATCTCCTCCTTGGTCAGGCCGGCCTTCAGCCGCCCCCCCAGGATAGCGATGGTGGCGGGCACGGCTCCGTTGTCCCGGATGATCTGCTCCACCCGCAGGGCGGTCTCCACGTTCTGGGGATAGGGCATGCCGTGGGAAATGATGGTGGACTCCAGGGCCACCACAGGCTTGCCCTGGGCAACGGCCTGGGCTACTTCGGGATTGATATCAAGATACTTGTTCATCGGTTATACCTCCATCTGTTTCATGCGCCGCCCCACTTCCTCCGGGGAGAGGATGGGGTTGATGGTCTCCTCCCCCTCCACGGCAATGGCAGCAGCGGCGTTGGCGGCCAAGGCGCTGTCGGCCAGGTTTTTTCCCTCCAGCCAGGCCCAGGCCAGGGCCGCGGCGAAGGCGTCTCCGCCCCCGGTGGCATTTTTCACCCGGGCGGGACAGCAAGGGACCAGAATCTGCTCCCGGTGGTCGGCGGCGTAGACCCCCTCCGCCCCCAGGGAGAGGAAGAGCCGCTCCAGCCCGGTGTCCAGCAGGACCCGGGCAGCCCGCTCCAGGCTGGCCCGGTCGGTGATCTTCACCCCGGAGAGAAGCTCCGCCTCCAGCCGGTTGGGCTTGAAGGTGTGCAGCTTTCCCAGAATGGGCCGCACCTTCTCCCCCTTCACCGTGGACACCGGGTCCACAAAGAGAGGGGCGGTGCAGTGCTCCGCCAGGTAGACCAGGGACTCCGCCGGCAGGTTAGCATCAGCCACCACCAGGGCCGCCCCGTTGAGGAAGGCCAGGTGGCGGGCGAAGTAGTCCGGGGTGAGCTTTTCATAGATGTCCATGTCGGACACCGCCAGCACCATGTCGCCCCCCTGGTCGCTGAGGAACAGGTAGGTGGACGTGGCCCCCTCGGGCACCCGCAGGACCCGGCTCAGGTCAATGTCCAGGGTCTGGCAGGAGTGCTCGATTTGGCGGGCGTGAACGTCCTCCCCCAGGGCGGTGAGTAGGTGAACCTTGACCCCCAGCAGGGTCAGGTTGTGGGCGATGTTCCGCCCCACCCCGCCCAGGCTCACGGTGACCTGGCCCGGGTTGGAGTCCCTGGGAACCAGCGGCCCCTTGGACCGGCCGCCGATGTCCACGTTCACCGCCCCGGCCACCGCCACATAGCGGCTGGCAGGGAGAAGATATCCCTTGCCCAGGATGTGCCCCTTCTTCATCAGGTTGGAGATGTGCACCCCCACCGACGACCGGGTGATCCCCGCCCGCTCCGCCAGAGCCTCCTGGGAGATCATGGGGTCCTCCCGAATCCACTGCAGGATCTGTTGTTCCCGTTGGGTCACGCCCTCGCCCCCCCTTGTAAGCAAAAGTTTATTTTCTAATCATAAGTTTATTCTACCATAGTTTTTCCCGTTGTCAAGGAAAAAATCTGCGGAGACAAAAAAACACCTGAGATCAGATGATCTCAGGTGTTTTGGTGGAGACAACAGAACTCGAATCTGTGACCTCTCGCGTGTGAGGCGAGCGCTCTACCAGCTGAGCTATGCCTCCATGTGGTGACCCGTACGGGACTCGAACCCATGTTACCGCCGTGAAAGGGCGGTGTCTTAACCACTTGACCAACGGGCCGGGGTTGCTCTCCGTGAGAAAGCTCTCACGGAGAGCAGTGGTAGCGGCAACTGGATTTGAACCAGTGACACTTCGGGTATGAACCGAATGCTCTAGCCAACTGAGCTATGCCGCCGTTTCGCCCGCCGCCGTGCCCAGCGGACGATGATTAGTATACCCCACCGATTCGCATTTGTCAACTGTTTTTTTGAAGTTTTTCCTCTTTTTTTACACCCCGGTCAGCAGATGGACCAGAACCTCCGTCATGCTCTCCAAAGACTCTCGGGGAATATATTCATGGACCCCATGGAAATGGTACCCCCCGGTGGACAGGTTGGGGCAGGGCAGCCCCAGAAAGCTCAGCTTGGCCCCGTCGGTGCCGCCCCGGATGGCCACGTCCACCGGCTCGATCCCCGCCGCCCGGAAGGCTGCCCGGGCCCGGTCCAGAATTTCCGGGTGGGGCAGGACCATCTCCTTCATGTTCCGGTAGGTGTCCTGAATGTCCATCTCCACCGTTCCGGCGCCATACTTGCTGTTCAGATAGGCCCCGATGTTGGCCATCACGGTCTTGCGGGCTTCAAACTTCTCCCGATCGTGGTCCCGGATGATCCACTCCAGCTTGGACTGGCTCTCGTCCCCGGACATGGTGCACAGGTGGTAGAAGCCCTCGTACCCCTCGGTGTGGGCAGGGGCCTCTGCCGGGGGCACCATGGCGATGAGCTCCGCGGCGATGAGGCAGGCGTTCTTCATCTTGTTTTTGGCGTCTCCCGGGTGGATGTTCACCCCGTGGATGGTAACGTCCGCCCCGGCGGCGTTGAAGTTTTCATACTCCAGGCTGCCCAGGGGGCCCCCGTCTACGGTGTAGCCATAGTCCGCCCCCAGCTTTTCCAGGTCCGCGTAGTCGGCCCCCTGGCCCACCTCCTCGTCGGGGGTGATGCACAC